>JBEKCU010000026.1:0-24043 GCA_050014735.1 Candidatus Acidiferrales bacterium
GCCCAGCGTATGTAACGGCGATGCGGTCCGCCACTTGCGCGACCACTCCGAGATCGTGCGTGATGAAAAGAAGGGCGAGCCCAAGCTCGCGCCGCAGCTGCGCAAGCAAATCGAGAATTTGTTTTTGCACAGTAACGTCGAGCGCCGTCGTGGGCTCGTCGGCAATGAGCAAACGCGGCTCGCCGTGAGCAACCGTGACAGAGCCCCGCGTTGAGGCGGAGGAAGCTTCGCTGTCATTTCCACTTTGGGGTCCGGTTTGCTGACCGGTTGGCGTCCCGTTTGGCTCGTTGTGCAAGGCCAGAGCCATCGCGATCATGGCGCGCTGGCGCAAACCGCCGGAAAGTTGATGCGGATACTGCCTGGCCCGAAGCTCGGGATTCGGCACGGCCGCGCGTTCCAGCGCCGCGAGCACGCGGCGATTCACTTCCGGGCGGCTCAGCCCTGACTGGTGCGCGCAAACCGCTTCGGCAATCTGCGCGCCGACGCGCATGACGGGATTGAGCGCGGTCATCGGCTCCTGAAAAATCATCGCGATGTCCCGGCCGCGCACGGCGATTCGTTCGCGCTCGGACATGGTTAAGAGATTGACGCACGTGGAAGATGCCCCGTTGGCAACCGCCAGCCATGCTTCGCCGCGTACTCTCGCGCCGTGGGGCAGCAAACCCATCAGCGCCAGCGCCAACATCGATTTGCCGCTCCCCGATTCACCGACCAGGCCAAGCGATTCGCCCGTTTCCAGCGCGAACGACACATCGTCCACTGGACGAATCCATCCCGCAGGCGTGGGAATCTCAACGGTAAGTCCGCGGAGTTCGATCAGTGGGGCCATCGCTACATCATAAGACGGAATTCGGGCGGCGTTGTAGAAATGCGGTCGTTCGATGTCCGTTGGTGTTCGGGGCTGCGTTGGAAGCCGCGCCAAGATGCCAGGGCGTACGAGCTTGGGAGGACGCCAGGGGCTAAAGCCCCTTTTTTTTAGCCTTCTGAATGTCGCGGCTGAAGCCGCGACCCACAAAGACGAATTAACCCATGCGGACCATTCAATCCACTCAGACCATTTAATCTAGGCAGGCCGTTCAACGTATGCACGCGGTTCAACCTATTCATTCAGTTCCTTCAGCCCAGGCGCGGCGTTCGGCCCAGGCAAACAATTTATGAAATGGCCGATCGTTTCGAGAGGTCACTTGGTCGTTTGTGCCTGTGCCTCTGTATTTTTGTAGCTTTGGAATTTTTGCCACCTCGCAATTTTTTGCTACCGACGGTCAGAATCTCAATTAATATCTGACCTCACGCTCACATGGTCAGTAGCAAGCGCACGTGGTCAGTAATTTGTTGCGCGGCCCATTTCGATTTTTTCGATCTTCGCTGGTAAGCGGCTGGCACGGGGCGTGAGAATTATTTCAGGAGGAGAAGGCCACATGCAAAAACATAGAATCGCGGTGAAAATGTTAGCGCTCATGATCGTCATGGCCGTATTTCCAGTCCTGGCACAGGAACCGAAGCCCACCTGCAATCACTGCTCGGCTACGTATATCCCCAAAAGCGAGCTCGATGCCTATACGAAGCGAGCGATCGAAAGCAAGCTCATCGATCAGCAAGTGCGCTCCGTGGATCTGGGAAAGGCACAAATAGGCATCGGAAGCGTCTATCGCGGAAAGCTTACGCCGGGATCGGGCGGCGCAGAAGCGGTTGCCGAGCACGAACAAATTAGCGAGGTGTACTACATCATTGAGGGCTCGGCGACGTTGCTGACGGGACCGGACCTGGTCGATGCCAAGAAAAGACCGGACAATTTGAAGACCGTGAAGGAGCAAAACGGGCCCGGTTATAGTGCTGCCTCCATCAAGAACCCGGAAACCCACGAACTCAAGGCCGGTGACATGATTATTATCCCGGCGGGCACAGGACACTGGTTCACCAAGATCGACGACCACATCACGTATGTGATGGTGCGGGTCGACCCCGATAAGGTGGTTCCGCTAAAGAGCGAGGCTCAATCGCGGACTTACCTGAGCAAGCCGTATAGCCCGGATCAGGGAAATTTCTAACACGGCCATTCCGACAAAAGGGAATATAGTGGCGGCATGCCATCTGTCGAATGTCCGCAATGCAACGCGCCCACGGCGAGCACCCTGGGCAAGAAGTATTGTCCACAATGCGGCTGGAATCGCGCCGAAGCAGAAAAACAGACGCGGCTATTTCTGCGCTTGCTGCCGGTGCTCGTCATAATTTTCGACGCGCCCTTGATCGTTTGGATTTTCATCGGGCATGCCGAAGTTTCGGTTCTTGCATTGCTCGGGGCGGTTGCGTTTATTCCGGCGATTCTCGTGGTCCTTGTAGTGAGGGGCAAGGTACGGATGGAATCCTTCGGGACCGCCAGGCCGAAATCCCCGGACGCTGCTTTGTCACTGCCTCCCCAGGGTGGAGTCGCGTCAATCGCGGCACCGAATGAAGAGATCGCCCAGAAATATCGGGTGCTCGCCGAGCTGCAACGCCCGCGGCCAGTGCGCATGAGCCGAATGGGAAAAATCAACGTCGCTGTGATCTCGATTGGGCTGCTCGCATTCGCGGTCGCACTGATCGCGATGGCGGTTCTGAAACCCAACGCGGCGAGCGCGAGCACCAAGCAGCCGCCGCGTCCCTTAGTGATCGTCCTGCCGCTGGGTTTGGTGACGGGGATCGCCCTGCTCATGAGGCGCTCCCTGCTGGAACAGCGGCGGCTGCTGACGCTTGGAGAGATGGCCATGGCTCGCGTGACCAAGCAATGGGCTGCCCGCAATGGCAACGGCATCCGCTACGAATTCACCACGCCCGCCGGAGAGGCTTTCGCCCGCATGAGCACTGACAGCGCGCGGCTGCTCGATGTGGGAATGAACGTCCCGATTTTCTACGACCGACAGGAACCCAAAAAACAGGTTGCGCTCAGCGCGGCATTTTATGAAGTGGCGTTGCCGGAGGAGCGATGAGACCTGCGCGAATCGTATTAGCACAGGCTGAAGCCTGTGCTACTTAGACGCGCCCAAAAAATCCTTAATGCGCGGCAGATTGAGTGGCTAGCTCCTTGCCCTCCGTGATGACTGCTTGGAAAGCTGCGCTGTTTTGTTGGTTTTCTTGCACGAGTTGTTCCAGCTGAGCGCTAAAGCTTTTCACGCGAGGGTCGTTCGGATCCTGGATGTCTTTCATTCCTTGGGCGGAAGCTTCGAGCTGCCTTGCTTTTTGGAGCAGGACGCGGCCCTGGGATACAAAGGCTTGCTTGGCGGCAAATAGCTTTTCTTCCCACTTCGCGCGGCCTGGGAAATTGGAGTTGTTGCCATCCAGGACGGTAGTCGCGAGACTCGATTTGTCAAGGGAATCGACCTGATCCAGCGTCGTTTGAATTTTTTGGAGACCTTCGGCCGGGGTTGAAACGGTCTCTGGCGTGCCACCGGATCCTGGTTGTACAACTTTGCCAGATCCGGCGCCAGCAGCGGGAAATCCGAAGCTCGGCCGAGAGGGAAGGTCATCGTTCGTGATGACTTTTGCGGCGGGCTTTTCGCTCTTACCCTTATCCTTTTGCGCTTGCCTTGCCAAATCGCCTAAAGAGGGCGAGTCCTGGCCGCGTCCCGATGCGCAAAAAAGTAAGATGAGTGCACCCACTGCCACGAGATTCGAGCTGCGAGACATTTTGCCCTCCTACGCCCTGGCGGCCCATCAACGGTGGACACCATGGCAGCTTATCTATCCTCACCTGGTGCACCGGGGCAAGATACGGACCGGGAGTACAGTCGTGCGGAATGAGTAATGGGGTGAAGTAGAACAGGCTTCAGCCGGTTAGGTTTAGGTTTGTTTGCTTGCTTGAATTTATTCGTCTAGATTTGCGTCAGACTAAATGCAAACTGGCTGAAGCCTGTTCTGCTGAAGAAATTATTTCAGCCGAGCCACAAGCAAAAGCAGCGAGAAAATTACGACGGGGATCATCGCCAGCATGGCGTAGTTCAGGGCCCTTCTCAAGGGCGCAAAACTTTTCGCCTTGGTTTTCAAGCGCTCGGCGCGATCGATTAATTTGACGTTTTCGGGGTGAGCAAGATCGACGGCAAATTCCCGGGCGCAGGCATAGCGAAGATCGGGATCGCGCTCCAGCGCCTTGAAAATGATCTCCTGCATCTCGATCGAAATATCGGGATTAATCGTGCGCGGCGGTTCGGGATCGTTAACCAGGCGGTCGTTCATGACGGCGAATGGATTCGGGCCGTTAAACGGCGTGTGGCCGGTCAGCATTTCGTAAAGAATGACGCCGAGCGCGTATATATCGCTGCGGCCGTCGGTGCGCTTTCTCTTGATTTGCTCGGGCGAAATGTAGTCGGGCGTGCCCATGGCGTTCGAGAGCTTCGAAAATGTCAGGCGGCGAGCGCCCTCGGCGCCGGAAATTCCGAAATCGATAAGCTTGATGCTTTCGCCCTCGCCCACCATGATGTTCTCGGGTTTCAGATCGCGGTGCACGACACCCTGGCTATGAATGTATTCCAGGGCCTCACACACGTTAATCGCGATCCGAGCCGCGCGATCGGCAGGAAGCGTCCCTTCCCTGGTCAGGATTTCGCGCAGGAACCGCCCATCCACCCATTCCATGACGATACAGAGCTGATCGAGATCGTCGTCCACGATAGCTTGCACGACGCCGGGGTGATGGAGCTTGCGGCCGATTAGCCTCTCACGCTGGAATCGGCTATAGAACATCGGATCGCATTCCAATTCGGGGTGCGGAATCTTGATGGCGACAAGCTTGCCGGTGCGCAAATCCGTGGCGCGATAGACGGTAGTCATCGTCGTGCGGATTGCCAAAGCCTCGATGCGGAAGTACTCGAATTTTTCGCCGGGTTGGAGCTGAGTCATTAACATTCACGGCCTCGCGTTGAAACACGAAGAGAACTCATTCGTAAGAACACGATAGTCCCGAGGTCCTAAAGAAGGCATAAATAAGGCGTTCGCACTGGGTAAACGGGCAAGTCGAATGTGCGCTGGTGGTTAGCCCTTGGTTCTGGGAAGGGCTCACCTCCCAATCGTGCCGCGAAGTTGAATTTGCTTCACGCGGGGACCTTTCGTGATTGAACCGGCGGCACCGTACAGCTACACTAAGGCCAGACAGTCGGTTTCAGCTTGCGCGATCATGAAATGGCCTCGGCCCCTCAAAATTCACTGAATTGGAAGGCGCTTTTTCGCGTTCCGGGATTCCCATATTTTTTTGTGGCGATGCTCGTGTCCCTGTTTGGAACAGGAATGAATTTCGCGGGCGTGACCTGGTACGTCCTGGGCGCGACGCATTCCACGGTCAAAGTCAGCCTGATCGTCATTCTGGTGACGTTGCCCGGCCTTGTCGTGCCGCCGTTCGGCGGGGTGCTGATCGATCGTGTGGACCGGCGGTACTTAGGAATCACGATTGACGCGACACGCGCGGTGATTGTGCTGGGAACGGCCGCCCTGGCATTTGCCGGCCACCTAGCTTTGTGGGAACTGTATTCGATGGTCCTGCTGCTCGGAGTGGGATTCGCCATTTACTGGTCCACCACAAACGCGCTGATACAGGAGCTCGTTCCTCGTGAACAACTCATCACCGCGAATGCCACCGTTCTGATTGCCGTTCAGGGAGGAATGACCGCAGCGGGCGCGCTGGTGGGATTTATCTACGAGCGCACCGGGCTGGCAGGGATTCTAGGTATCGATGGAACGACGTATCTGATTTCGGCAATCTGCCTGCTTCTTTTGCGACACGGGTACTACGCTCCGCACGAAGCGCACAATACCCGCCTGCTCGACTCCTCACCGACGATCGAGGCACCTCCGGAAATGTCCGAGCCGTCGCTGATGCGAGCCGATGACGGATCGTATGGAGTGTTCGCGGATATCGCCGAAGGATTGGACTACTTGCGCCACCAGCCGCGCGTGCTCGCGTTGGGGATCACTTACGCCTGCATGATGGCCGGCGTGATTAGCGCAAACATCCTCGTCGTGGCTCTAGCTAGGGACTTGCTTTCCGCGGGACCGCGCGGATACGGATATATCGAAGCTGGCTGGGCGGTCGGAGCGATTGTCGGGGGACTGGCGGCGGGAACCGTTGCCCAAAAGCGGCCGTTCATGATATTGATCCTGGCGCTGGCGACTCTGGCCGTGGGACATATGCTGTTTCCCCTTGCCCGCGTGCTGATCGTTGCCGTGGCGATGAACGCGCTTTTTGGAATTTGCCGCGCCCTGGGCGGTGTATTGACGCAATCCTCGATCATGACCACCGTCCCACGACATCTGATGGGACGCACGCAGTCTGCTTTTTCAGTTATTGCGACGGTTCTGCAGATCATCATGAGTTTCACGCTCGGATGGTTCGCGCAAAATGTCACGCTTTCGGTGGCTTTTTTACTGCTCGGTGGAATCTATGGCGGCGCGGTCGTAGCGGCAGTTCGAGCAAGAACACTCTCACATGCGCAGGCATTACCGACACGAGTGGCTGGATAAGGCAGAAGCGGTTTGGTTACGTTGATTCTGGTGGCACCGACGCTGCCAATCAGAGATAATCGCGCGAAGCGCCTTCAAGAAACGCGCGGAGCTTGCGGGAGCGCGACGGATGACGCAACTTTCGCAACGCCTTGGCTTCGATCTGCCGGATACGTTCGCGGGTGACGGCGAACGACTGGCCGACTTCCTCAAGCGTATGTTCGGAACCGTCATCCAGGCCGAAGCGCATCTTGATGACTTTTTCCTCGCGCGGCGTCAGTGTTTTCAGCACCGATGAGGTTTGCTCTTTTAGATTGAGGTTAATGACCGCGTCCGAAGGGGAGACCACAGCCTTATCCTCGATGAAGTCGCCGAGGTGCGAATCCTCCTCTTCGCCAATGGGGGTTTCGAGTGAGATCGGCTCCTGTGCGATTTTCAAAATCTTGCGCACCTTCGCTACCGGAATGTCCATGCGCTTGGCGATTTCTTCCGAAGTAGGCTCGCGGCCGAGTTCCTGAACGAGTTGGCGGCTGGTCCGAATCAGCTTGTTAATCGTCTCGATCATGTGCACCGGGATGCGGATGGTGCGGGCCTGGTCGGCGATGGCGCGGGTAATGGCCTGGCGAATCCACCATGTTGCGTAGGTCGAAAACTTGTACCCGCGGCGCCACTCGAACTTATCCACGGCTTTCATCAATCCGATGTTGCCTTCCTGAATCAAGTCCAGGAATTGCAGGCCGCGGTTGGTATATTTCTTGGCGATGGAAACGACGAGGCGCAGGTTCGCTTCGATTAATTCTTTTTTGGCTTGCTCGGCTTCGGCTTCCCCTCGAAGTATCACCTGAAGCATGCGCTTCAGATCGGTGAGGCCGGTTTCGCTGGAAACCTCGATTTCACGCAGCTCGGTGCGGCGCGTGCGCAGTTCCTTGCGCGCCTCGAAAGCATTATCGCCCTTGGAAGCGTCGGCGCGGCGCTCGAGTTTGCCCGCCTCCCGCTCAAGGGATTGGAGCCGTTCGACCGTGTGGCGGATTTTGTCGATCAGACGCTTTTTCTCGAACAGGTGGAATTCGAGCGAGCGCGCCAGTTGCGACATTTCAATGCGCAGGCGCGCGACGTGATATTTCGCGCTGATGTAGGGGTGCTTCTTCGACTTTACCATCCGCTCAAGCTTGGCGGCTTCCTTCAGGCATTCCAGGTACAGCTTGGCGATCTTGTCGAGGACCTTGAGCGTCTTCTTGGTCTTGTTTTCGATTTTCTCTTCGGTGAGTTCTTCGTCGTCGAACTGTACGATTTCCTTGATCGACCGTGTGCCCTTGCGGAGGTCCTCGCCGATGGTCAGCAGTTCCTTGAGGATGATCGGCGATCGCGTGATCGTTTTGAGAACCAGCAACTGGCCTCGTTCGATGCGCTTGGCGATCGCAACTTCGCCCTCGCGCGTCAGCAGCGGGACGGTACCCATTTCGCGCAGGTACATGCGAACCGGGTCATTCGTCTTTTCCAACATCCCCGGCGTCAGGTCGAGATCGCTTTCCTCGGCGACCGGGAGGTCATCCTTGGATTCGACTTCGGGGGCATCGGAAACGACGGGATCGGCGGTCGCCCGGGCGGCCTTCGCCGCAGCCAGGTCTTCGTAAATGTCTATGCCATAACGTTCAAAGGTGGAGAGCAGATCGTCGATTTCTTCGGAGGAGTGGACTTCGGCGGGCAGAATATCGTTAACTTCGTCGTAGAGCAGGTACCCGCGCTCTTTGCCCATGGCAACAAGCTGCCGAACCTGATCGTATTTCTCTTCGATGGCCAGCGCCAAGGGATCCTCCCCAAGTCAAACGCAAACCAGAATCGTCATGAGCGCAAGATGGCACCCAACGGACCATCTTATATATATATATCGGCAGATCCTTGAAAAACAAAAATCCGGAGAGTCCATGCCCCGCCGGGATGCCATGTGCTCTTCAAAGTTCAAGCTCCGCTGAGGATGCGTCCACATCATTTATGATGCAAATCCTCAATAATTCGTTACATCGCCAGCATTTCGAGACGTGAACAAGTTACCTGCCGCCGGCCAAATGCGTCAACCGGATTTTAGTTCGAACATAAATAGTGCCAAGATCATTATCGTATGGGAAGAACAATGCTAGATGCGGGTGTCAGGAATGAAACTGGACGATTCCCTCGGTGGTTTTACTTGTTGAACATCGAATCCGCGGCACAACTATTCTGGGGTCTAGCGACCCGGAGGGTCCAACCGCCTGCGCAGCTCTTGCTTTCGTTCCAGAAGTCGCCTGAGTTCGCCACCAGCTCCCGCTCCGGCAGCGGCCGCCTGGGATTCGATTTGTTTCTGTACGTCGGCCAATTCCTGCTCGGACCGGCGACGGCGCAGAACCGCAAGGCAGCTTTCGGCTTCTTCCCAAGTGGGCGGGGCGGAAGTTTCGAAGGCGATTTCAAAAAGGAGACGCCGGTCCCGTTCATCGAGGGACTGAGCCAGGGTCGCGGCGTCGGGCCGCTCTCCGGACGCGCTGGCCTCAACCAACACCGTGAGAATGCGCTCGACTTCCACGCCACGGTGCAGCTCCTCCGCGCGAATTTCGCCGGCTAGCTGAGAACGGAACTCATCGGCTTCGATCAACATTTGCACGAGTCGCCGCTCAGCGGGCTTGCCGGTCCGCCCGACGAGTTCGGGGCGGGCCTTAACTTCGCTGCGGCGTTCATTTGCCGCCTTGCGCATGGACTCGCGCAAAACCGGCTCTTCGATGCGCATCTGCTGAGCGATGCGGGTAGCCCACTCCGAGCGCAGGATACGGTCCGGGACTCGCTGGACGTAGGGCATGAGGAAATTCACCGCGCGAAGCTTGCCCTCCGCCGTGGTTAGGTCCATTTTTTGGGCGCGCGAGATCAGGTAGTCAACATAAGGCGGGGCTTCATTCAGCAATTTTGTATACGCTGCAGCGCCTTCCGAGCGAATGAAGCTGTCCGGGTCCTTTCCGCCGGGCAATGCGAGGACGCGCACCTCGGCGCCTTGCTCGAGCAGGAGCGTCAGCGAGCGTTCAGTGGCGGCTTGGCCCGCGGTATCGGGATCGTAGTTGACTATAATGCGGCGCGTGAAGCGATTGAGGAGTTTTATCTGCGACTCGGTGAGACTGGTGCCGCAGCTGGCGACGACATTTGAAATTCCGGCGCGCGCGACGGCGATCGCATCCATGTAGCCTTCCACCAACACCGCGAAATCGCGCTGCCGCAAAGCTTCCTTCGCGCGATCGAGATGGTAGAGGACATTGCTCTTCGAGTAGATCGGCGTCTCCGGCGAGTTCAAATATTTCGGCAAGTCATCGCCCAGGGCGCGCCCGCCGAACGCGATAATTTTTCCTGAATCGTTGGCGATGGGAAACATCACGCGGCGGCGGAACCGGTCAAAGAGGCGCCCGTTGGCATCGCGGCTGAACAGGCCGGAAGCTTCGAGAGCCTTCTCCGGATATTTTTGCTTCATCGTGCGCAACAACATTTCACCGCCCGACGGCGCGAATCCGATGCCGAACCGCGCCATTGCCTCGGAGTCAAGGCCGCGGTCGAGCAGATACGCTTTCGCCGCGCGTCCCTCAGGCGTGGTGTTCAATTGCTGCACAAAAAACGCCGCTGCTTCACGGTGCATTTCCACGAGCGACGTGCGCTGCTGATTTTGCTGGCGCTCCTCGGGCGTGCGTTCCTTCGCGCGAGGAATGGCGATCCCACATTTTTCCGCGACGGCGCGCACAGCATCCGGAAACGTGATATTGTCCATCTCCATCACGAAGTTGAATACATCGCCGCCCACGCCGCATCCAAAGCAGTGGTAAATCTGCCGAACTGGATGCACGGCAAACGACGGAGACTTTTCAGAATGAAATGGACAGAGCCCCGTGAAATTCTGGCCGGTTTTTTTTAGGCGGACGTACTCCCCCACCACGCGGACGATGTCCGCCTGCTGCTTGACGCGCTCCGAAAATGAACCCGGTTCCCCCATGCACGTGTGATTGAAACTCTGGAATTTGTATTGTACACAGCATCGAGCTTCTACGTCGCGTGCGGCAGCCCAGCAGTAATCTCTTAAATTACAGGATCCTTCAATTCCAACCTGGAGACGGGGTGGGAGCGATGCATGAATCAGAGTAGAATTTGCGCATGGGTGCTCCTTTACTTGCGCGAAAGCTGATCCTCTTGGGTGTCGTGATTTCAGTCCTGGGGATCGTTCTTAATCTTGGAGGAGTTCCGATCCTGATACATATAAGAAATCCCGGGCCCGAGCTAATCTATGCGATGGTGAGCATCGCAATAACGCTGATCGGACTGCTCACGGGTCTTATTGGCAGCCTAATTTGGGCTCAAGCCGTACCACTTCGTTATTTACTTCCGTGGGCACTCCCGGTTGGCGTTGCTGCCTTCGCGGTGGTCAAACTCCTTGACGTCAGTATTCAAGTATCACTCGCAATATTCGTTCCTGTATTTTACGCAGTTGAACTCTCTTCCGCACTGATAGTGCTCATCGCACTCACCCGATTCACGGTATCGCGACGTAAGCATCTTCACTAGGTCTAAACCAGGTCTGAATGATTAAATCGGCAGGCAAATGCCTCAGTGTCCACGTATACGACCGAGTCCAGACGGCCAAGTCGAGTGGGTGACAACTCACGCGCGGGGCAAAACTCGGGCGCACACCCATTCGTATGGTAGATTGCAAAGCTGAGAGAGGTCCTTGCTACTCGAAGGGCGTTGGGGAAGGAATCAAATGAAGTCGATTTCTCGAAATTTCGCAAGGACTACGGTGTTGTTGTTAAGCTGCGTGGTCCTTACCGTCACCACAGTCTGCGCGGACAAGCTGACGGTCGTGACGTCCGGGGCCTTCACGGCCGCATATTTGGAATTGGCGCCTGAATATGAACGCGCCACGCACAACAAACTTGAGACGGAGTTCGGTCCGTCCATGGGAACGACGCACAACGCCATTCCGGTACGTCTCGAGCGCGGCGAGGAAATCGATATCGTAATCATGGCTGCACCGGCGCTTGACGCTTTGATCAAGCAAGGCAGGATCCGAGCGGACAGCCGGGTCGATCTGGCCAAATCCTACATCGGGATGGCCGTCAAGGCAGGCGCGCCCAAGCCCGACATCAGCACCGTCGATGCGCTGAAGCGCACTTTATTGGCGGCGAAATCGATCGGCTATTCCGATAGCGCCAGCGGCGTCTATCTCTCCACGGAGTTATTTCCAAAGCTGGGTATCGCGGACCAGATCAAGAACAAAGCAAGGAAAATCGAGGCCGATCCAGTCGGCGGATTCGTCGCCAACGGCGAAGTGGAGATCGGATTTCAGCAGATCAGCGAGCTGCGTCCCGTGAAGGGCATCGATATCGTCGGCGAGTTGCCGCCCGACGCTCAGAGAGTCACGATATTTGCCGCTGCAATTCCCGCAACGTCAAGGAATCCGACGGGTGCCAAGGCGCTCATTCAGTGGCTCGCGTCACCGGCGGCATCCGCGGTTATCAAGAAGAGCGGCTTGGAGCCTTTTCCGTCCAAGTAAGCGATGAGACATAAGCCGGAAATTGGCATTTCAAGCGGGGGCCCGCACCTATATCTTATGCCTGAGGATCGGCCAGTGTTGGGTAAAGTTTCCAAATACGCTACGTGGACCGCTCGTGCAATTGAAGTTGGTGCGGCTCGCGCCCAGCATGAAGTAAGGCACTGAGACGTCCGGAATCAGCAAGCAGAATGGCGAATATCCAGGGAGATAGGGAGAACCCAAAGCCGATGATGTCGCCAGCTGCCGAAAGGGAGGTCACATAGACGTGGCCGCTGGCGGTGCGGGGCTTGTTCATGATCGGTGTCGGCAAATTGTGCGAACCGATGGGCGTGACGGTCCTTTTCCGGTGAGAGGGACTCATCTACCGTGACAAATATCCTGATTCGTTTCGAAATGCGGATGGCACTCAGAAAGCCATCGGCGTCCTAGCAATCATTAGAATGGTTCAGTAATCTTAACCGGGCTTCCGTGTTCCGAGGTAGCTGATCGTTGAGGTCGATCCTTTACCCGAGGTCTCCAGTCGGAAATCGTCGTGCATACAATTTAACCTAAGATATTAGCTCTTCACGTCTCGACGGCTAATCCTCACTGCATTCTGGCTGTCACGAATCTTCGAATATCAAGTGAGAAAGACGCCCTGCTGCCTGCGGAAGGGGGCGAATGCGATCCAAACCTCCGTGGGTTCTGCGATGGATTCCCGGAATGCGATTTTAGAATCGCAAACGGCGTGGTGTGCAAGCGCATTGGGTACTGTAAGTACTAGAACTCAAATCCGAGGGAAATTGTTTAAGTTAATAATTTTTCACTTGACTTAGTGAGATGCAGCGAACAATGTACGCAGTCGGATATGGGATTAATTCTCCGTTGTCACAATTAACCGTACTCCCGTGAAAACGACTTTTAGAAAAAGAATTTGAGGAGGGTGAATGAAGCGCATACCGTTCCCAGGCAGTTTGTGTTGGATTTTGACGGCGGCGATCTTGAGTGTTTCCTCGGCGGCGAAGGCGGCGACGACGTACAACGCGTACGTCGGAGGAGAGACCAAGGATCAGTCCGTGCAGGCGGACGCCTTTTTTCCGAATGAACTTTGGCTTTTCGAGGGCGACAGCATTAAGTGGACATTTGTTCCCGTCAACGAGCCGCACACGGTTACCTTACTCACGCCGGGGCAAATAGTTCCGATGGCGCCTCCGCCAGCGGGGCCTCCATTTGCAGCCGTGGGCGTGAGTTGCGGTCCTGCCGCAAGCTATGACGGCAGTGCGTGCGTTTCCACGGCCACTGGATTGAACGGTGGAGCAACGTTTACCGTGAAGTTCACCAAAGCCGGAAATTACAAGCTTGTTTGCCTGATCCATACGTTTATGAACGGCACGGTTCACGTTCTCGTGAACAACGCGGAGAACGGCCCTCGCATACACAGCCAGCGCTTTTACGATGACCAGGCGCAGGACGAAGCACAGGCGTTGCTCTCCGACGACGAGCATCAGCGGGACGATAACGACGGCCGATGGGCCAGCGGCAGAGATGGAGAGAATGCCGTGACTGCCGGTGTCGGCAAGATCCTGGCGACAGGCGGCGGAACACAATACCGCGCCGTTGTGCGTTTCCTTCCCGGAATCACTCGAATTCACGCAGGGGAATCTGTCGTGTGGACGAATTTGGATCCGACCGAGCCACACACCGTCACGTTTGGGGACGAACCCGCGGGTTTTGTTCCCACGCTCTACTCCCTGCCCCCTGCTCTGGTCCTTCCCGCCGGACCTCCCATTCCAAATCCACCGGTCCCATGCACGTCAATCGTGACGACCAATTGCCAAAATCCGGATACGGGTACTGTGCTCGCCACGATCAATTGCACAACAAGCGGTGCTACTCCTGGCACCACTCCTTGTGATGCTGCCTTTAAGCCACAGGAGAACTCGGTGTCCCCCCCGCCACCGCCCTATGATGCGAATAGTTTTGTGAACTCCGGGTTCCTCCAGGCGGCGGCAGAGGACCGGACTGGGACCACGCAAGTGCCTCCGGGGACCACGCGAATCCGCATAACTTTCCCACACAAAGGGACCTACTACTACCACTGCGCTCTCCATGACATCGACGGCATGTACGGCGTGGTCATCGTCGAGTAAGTTTGTGGCGGATCGGTTGAAATTGCGATCATTCCGCGACGCTTTGTTTATTCTGTCATTTCTGGTCGTGACGGTTCACCGCGGGTCGGCTCAGGTTGCGAAAAATGCGCCTGGGGCCGGCCCGGTGGGCGGCGCTGAATCGATGTACCGAGGCGGAATTGTTTCCCCGCCCCTCCCGAAACCGAAATTCACGCTGATCGATACCTCTGGAGCTCCTTTCGATTTTTCGTCGAAGACGCAGGGGTACGTCACGCTTCTGTTCTTCGGATACACCCATTGCCCGGATATGTGTCCGCTGCAGATGGATTTGATCGAGCGAGCGCTTAAAAGACTGCCGGCGGATTCCGCGGATCAATTCAAAGTAGTTTTTGTCACCACCGATCCCGAACGGGATAGTCCCCAAGTGTTACGCTCTTGGCTCGATCATTTCGACAAGCGCTTTATAGGGCTTACCGGAACCGACGCCGCCATCGATGCCGCGCAAATCGCGGCAAATCTTTCTCCCGCCAAGAAGTCGGCAGTGCGCCCCGATGGAGCTTATGAAGTAGGCCATGCGGCATTTCTTCTGGCATACACAAAAGACAATCTGGCTCATGTCATTTACCCGGCGGGCGTGCAAGCGGTAGACCTGGCGCACGATCTGCCATATCTTGCCAAGGAAAAGTGGAGCAGCCGCTGAGCCGGCGCCACCTGGAATTTGCCGCTTAAGATTGGGCTGCGCGCTCAAGTTCGGCGATGTCGGGCTTTTTCATGTTCATCATCGCTTCAGACGCCTTCGGGTGTTTCAGAAGGTCAGTAAGACGGGCGGGAGCGATCTGCCAGGAAAGTCCGAAATTGTCCTTATTAGAACGTCAGCGGGTAAAGCCGGACTGATTTGCAGCTCTTATGTCGTGGCTAAAGCCACGACCCACAAATATCTCCAAGTTCTCACACAGACGCCGAAGCCTGCGCTACTGTTCGACGAACGCTTTTAGCCGCAACAGCGCCTGGTCCCACTGCTCCGAGACCAGATCCAGGTACTGCTTGATTTCTTCAGCCGGCTTCGGGTCGTATTCAAACAGGCTCTCGCGACCCTTGCGCACGCTGTGCACGATTTCCGCCCGCTCCAACACTCGAAGGTGCTTGGTAATCGCCTGGCGGGTAAACCCGGAACCTTTCGTCAGTTGAGAAATCGAACATGACTGTCCGCCGCATAGCTTCGCGATCAGCAATAGCCGCGTCTGGTCCCCCAAGGCGGCAAAGACGGGCGCGTATACCCGGCGCTGGGCAGCCGCGGCACTACGAGTTTTGCGCGACATATTTCTCGAGGTTCTTCATTTGTTGTGTCCAGCCGCCATCGTTCATGCGAAACGCTTCAGGGCGACGATCGCTGGGAACATTGTCGAAGCCGGATTCGGTGAGTAAAAGTAACGTGCCGTTCGGAGTCTTTTCCAGTCTGAATTCGACCAGCGTCGGCGTCTCCTTCGAGTAATCGACTTTCGGATCGATTCCATAAGGGTGCCAGGTGAAGGAAAAAAGCCGTTCCGGCTCCATCTTCTGCACGACAGCGTTCCATTGAATGTGCTCGTATCCTGGATATGTAATATGGCCAGTCGAGAGCTGTCCCGGCACGAAGGGTCCATCCAGCTTCACGCGAAACCACTCGCCGAATTCACGATAGTCCGTCAGCGCGCGCCAGACCCTCGAGACGGGCGCCTTAAGCTCGATACGTTTCTCGATTCGATCGTTCATATTTAGGCAACCTCCAGGTTGCAGGAGTAGAATACCGCACTTTGGCATACATGCAACCTAGTCGTTGCTCATTTAATTTGGGGAGCCTGGGCGGTTGACACTGCGAAGCGGCGTCCGTCATCATGTGCTTCGCTCTTTTTCGAGCCATCTTTATTTACACGAAGAGGCAATGCCATGGCCCCCGCCGCAAACGTCGTCGTTCTGGTCGGAAGTCTTCGCAAGGATTCACTGAGTCGCAAAATGGCGAACGCGCTGATTGCGCTGAACGCCGCGCCGCTGAAATTCGAATTTGCGGAGATCGGAAACTTGCCGCTGTACAACCAGGACCTCGACGGAGACAATCCGCCCGCCTCATGGACCGCGTTTCGGCGCCAAATCAAGAACGCCGATGCCTATCTTTTCGTCACGCCTGAATACAACCGCTCGGTGCCCGGCGTTCTGAAAAACGCGATCGATGTCGCTTCGCGTCCCTACGGGAAGAGTTCGTGGGAGGGCACTCCCGCCGCGATAATCAGCGTGGCGCCCGGGGCGCTCGGTGCCTTCGGGGCAAATCACGCGCTGCGGCAGTCGCTGGTGTTTCTGAACGTGCCGGCCATGCAACAGCCCGAAGCCTACGTCGGCGGAGCGGCCAATCTCTTCGACGGTGAAGGAAAGCTGATCAACGAGAACACGCGCGAATTCCTGACGAAATTCGCGCACGCGTTTTCCAAGTGGATTGAAGCGAATCGAAAAAAATAATTCGCGAATTCGGTTGATCTATTTCAGCGCTACCTGGCGCGGCGATTGTTACGAATGCAGGAAAGCCCGCAGTTCCACAAGTGTTTCGCCCGGCGATTCCTCGGGCAAAAAGTGCCCGCCGGGCAATGCTCTTCCCTTCACGTTTACGGCACGCTCCCGCCAAGTGGCCGCTACATCGAACATACGATTCATAGCCCCGCGTTCCGCCCACAGGGCGAGTAGCGGGCAACCTATCTTGCGGTTCAGATCGGCTTCGTCATGTTCCAAATCGATGGATGCTCCGGCGCGGTAATCTTCACAAGCTGCGTGGATAGTCGCGGGATTGCGAAAGCAGCGCAGATACTCCGCGAACGCTTCCGGTGTCACCGCTTCCGGCATCAGCGGATCGAAGCGCTGCGTCAGATAAAACTCGACGCTGTTACCGATTAGCGTTTCTGGAAGCGGGGCAGGCTGAATCAGAAAAAACCAGTGATAATAAGCTGTCGCGAATTCCCTGCTTACGTTGCTGTACAAGCTGCGGGTCGGCACAATATCCAAGACCGCGAGCTTTGTGACCCGGTCGGGATGGTCGAGCACCATGCGGTGCCCTACCCGCCCTCCGCGGTCATGACCCACGACCGCAAACTTTTCGAACCCAAGAGCGCTCATCACTTCCACCTGATCGAGTGCCATGGCACGCTTCGAGTAGTTGAAATGATTTTCCCCCTCGGGCGGTTTGCCACTGTCTCCATACCCTCGAAGGTCAGTCATAACCAATGTAAATTCCTTGGCGAGTTGGGGCGCGAGCTTGTGCCACTGCACATGCGTCTGTGGATGGCCGTGCAGGAGAAGCAAGGGCGGTCCCTGCCCGCCCGAAACAACGTGAATGATGGCACCTGTCGTCCGAACTCGTGACGTCTTGAAACCTGGAAACATCGGTCCAGCCAACGGGGAGACTCCCATCTTATTCTTTCAATTCGACGATCGTAATCGCGTGTCCGCCGCGATCTTCGGCTTCGTTTCGAATCGCCTCGACCAGTGGATGAGTCTTCAGAAACTCGGCTAGACCTCGGCGCAGCGCGCCCGTGCCGTGGCCGTGAATGATTCGCACTTGCGAGGGACCGGCAAGCGCGGCCCGATCGAGAAATTTATCGACACGGCGCGTGGCTTCTTCCACCGTGCATCCGATCAAATTGATTTCTTCGCCAACTGGCTCCTCCGAAGTCTGCGTGCGCACAGTAACGCCACGCGGTAGCGAGGGCCGCGCGGGCGCGTCGTTGCCAACGATGGCGGTGATATCGGCAAGGGCGACTTTCATTCGCAGTGGGCCTGCTTCGACTTCGGCGCTTGTATCGTCGCGCCGCCGCAGCGTTACCGGGCTGGAAAAGCCGCGCACGCGGACTCGCATTCCGGGAACCAGATCACTCAAGGCAACCGGCTTCGCGGATTGGGTAGCGGCGATTCCCAGGTCGGCTTGCGAATCGGAAAGGTGGGCGACGGTTGCCGCGTCGGCTTCCTCGCGCGCGTCGCCGCGCGCTTTCACAAGCTTGCGATTGGTTTGCGTTTCGAGTTGCGCTCGCAGTTCGCGTTCCTTCACGGCTTCGATAACGTGCGCAACTTCCTTCTCGTGTTTTTCAATCGTTTGGACAAATTGTTGTTCAAGCTCTTTTAGTCGCCTTCGCTGCCGGTCCGTCCATTCCGTTTGCAAGCGCTTTTTTTCTTCGGCCAATTCCTGCGCCGCGCGGATCGCTTCACTCTTTAGTGTTTCGAGTTCGTCGCGGCTGCGGTGAAGATAGGCGATCAGCGCGGCGGCCTCATGCGCTTCGGGAGACAGTTGGGCGCGTGCCCGGTCGATGACTTGCGCGGGCAGGCCGAGCCGCCGGGCGATGTCGATGCCGCTCGATCCGCCAGGCACCCCTACCATTAAGCGATACGTGGGGCGCAAATTAATTTCGTCGAACTCGACGGCGGCGTTCAGCACGCCCGGCGTAGTCGAAGCGTATGTTTTCAGGCGGTCGTGATGCGTGGTCGCAAGCGTGAGGCAGCCGCGCTCGCGGAATTCATCAAGCAGGGCGACGGCGAGCGCCGCCCCTTCCTCGGGAGCCGTGCCCGTGCCCAATTCATCGACCAGCACCAGGGAATGCGGCGTGGCGGCTTCGAGCATCGACCGCACATTGAGCATGTGCGCTGAAAATGTGGAGAGGTCGGCAGCGATCGATTGCTCGTCGCCGATATCCACAAGTACGCGATCGACCAGCGGCAGGCGCGCTGTCTCCGCTGCGACGGGAATGCCGGATTGTGCGGAGAGTACGGCGATGCCCACGGTCTTGAGAGCGACTGTTTTGCCTCCTGTGTTCGGACCGCTGATAACAAGCACGGTTTCAGGACTTGTATCACGGCCGCCGCGGACGACAGATGGTCCGCCCAGCGCGAGAGTGATGGGCACAACCGTGCGACCGTGCGCGCGCAGCGTGTTAGCCAGGACGGGATGTACCGCGTCCTTCAGCTCGAGCGAGGAGTGGTCAGAAAATTTCGGCAACATGCAATTGAATTCGCGAGCAAAACGCGCGCGCGCAAAAACCGAATCGAGTTCCGCGATCGTCCCCACGGCAAAACGCAGCGACCCCAGGTTTGCGCGCAGGCGCTGCGTGATCTCGTCCAGAATTCGCGTGATTTCAGCAGCTTCGTCTTCGGAAAGCTGCACCAGCTTGTTATTGAATTCGATGGTTTCAAACGGTTCGACGAACACGGTTTGTCCCGTCGCGCTGGCCGCGTGCACGACGCCCTGCACCTGTCGCCGCTCCGCCGCGCGAACGGGAATGACGAAGCGATCGTTCCGCAATGTGACGTAGTCTTCGCCGGGATCGCCGCCACGAGCGCGCAGGATGCGTTCGAGCGATTTCTGAATCGTGTCGCGCGTGTGGCCCATGGTGGCGCGAATGCGTCGCAACTCTGGCGAGGCGTCGTCGCTGATTTCACCGTTGGGCAATACGGCTCGCCGAATCACGGCGCCGAGAGAGCGAAGATCGGCAATCGCGCTCGCGCGGGCTGACAGAACAGGAAATTTCCCGGATGCAACGGTGGGATTGTCGTGAGTGCCGCCGCGCAAGGAATCGCGCAACCAGGCAGCCGTGTCCGCCAGGGTCACTGCGTCGAGCAGCAACTGTGGCGTAAGGACCGATGCTGGCGATTCGAGTTCCGCAAGCCATCGCTCTGGGTCGGCAAGCGAGCCGAAACCCATTTCGCCCCCCTCGGGCTGAAATGCGATGGCTTCCGCAATCAACGCGAATGCTGCATCGAGCGCGGCGCGATCGCGCGAAAACGCAAGCGCATCGACCGCGCGGCGTCCCGGGGCACACGTTGTCTGGCGGCGCAACAATTCGCGCAGCCGGTCAAATTCAAGAACGTCTTCAGCGGTGCGCGACACGTTTTCTGATCCTCATTCCTCGGTGGCGCCGGCGTCTAGCCGGCGATTTTGATTTGCGCTACGTCGAAAGACAAATGCCGCCGGCGGGACGCCGACGCCACCTGGGAGCGCGCAAGCATTATTGCCGGGCTTGCTCTCCACTCGGTCCATTCCTTGCAAGCCGCGCGGCCAAAAACCGCACTGCTTCGGCCGGAGTCGGCGAGCAGTGCACCAGAGGATCGCTGGATTCTGCCCACCTCGACGCGTGACCTCGCTCGACTTCACGCACGCGATCGAGGATTGGCTGCCAAAAATCTCCAAGCACAACGAATGGGCGATGATCCATCGCCTTCTTATTCAGCATTTCCCATACCACGGCAAGTTCAACAAGCGTGCCTGTGCCACCCTTACAGGCGACGTAACCATCGCCGAGGCGGACCAACTCGAACAGACGATCTTGCCACGTCGCCACGCTCGTTTCCTCATCCACCCAGCGATTGGCGCGCGACCGGAAGAATCGGGACGTCACGGCCAGCACGCGGCCGCCGGATTCCTTTGCGCCGCGCGACACACCTTCCATCACCCCGCCATAGCCTCCGGTGCAAACGGCAAAGTCCGCGGACGCAAGTGTGCGTCCCAACTCGAAGGCCTCCGCGTAATCCGCGTGCCCCTCCTCCGGTCGCGAACTTCCAAAAACCGTTATGATTTTCGCATTGTCTGACACGATTTTCCCAGGCTTCATAGACAAAGTGTCTGCTCAGTTCGCGCGACAACAAGGTGCCATTCCATAAATGGATTTTGTGGGTCGCGGCTTCAGCCGCGACAATAAAACGCCAAGAAAAACCGGGCTTTAGCCCTTGAAGTGTCGAGCTTGCTCAGCTTCCCGTCATTTATAAGATAGGTTCTAGTGGTCCAACGCGCCAGCGGCTAAAGCCGCGTCCGTTACGAAGCCTGGGTGTCACGGCTAAAGCCGTGACCCACAAAGCATAAAGGCGTAAAACCACAAATTATATTCGCAAAATAGCCCATGGTTGGGCGTTCCTTAGCTCAATAAATTTCGTCAATTGGCTTTCAGTCCCGCACTTGATCCGCGTCCGTGGTCTTTTACGTCCTTAGTTCTTTTTCTTCACATCCTTCACCTCCTCTTCTTCGTCTGCTCGTCCGCTCCTAATTCCTCGACCATGGCCGCGACAATCGCATCGATGACCCGATTTGCTTCCTGCGCATGAAGGCCATTGTTATTTCCAAGGATCGAAAACAGGAGTTGCGTCCCTCGGGCTGTCGTCGCGTAACCCGAGAGCGCATTTACGTGGCCGATCGTACCCGTCTTGGCAAAGACGTGCCCGGCAACCGGCGCATTTTTCATGCGTTCCGAAAGTGTGCCGTCTTCGCCGGCCAACGGTAGCGACGTCCGATACAGCTCACGCCAGGGCTGCGTGGAAGCGTAGCGCAATAAACGGACAACCGAGCGGGGCGTTACCAGGTCCTTGCGCGAAAGGCCTGATCCGTCGCTCAAAACAACGTCACCGGCGCCGATACCAGCCGTACCAAAAAAATTGGATTCGAACTTCAACGCATCTTCGTAGTTAGTGGCTCCCGCTTTTTCGTGGGCTGCAAGAAGCAGCAGCAGTTCCGCGTGCAGATTCTCGCTTTCCTTATTCGTAAAGACAATATCATCGGCCAGCGGAGGCGAAGTGCGCTCCGCCAGAATTATCGGTTGCATTGCCGGCGCACCGGCAATCGAGGGGTCCCCAGCGTGGCGCGCGCGCGGCCGGCCGTCGATTTTTATGCCACGTTTTTCGAGAAGCCGCGCGAGGAGCTTTGCGGCGTATTCGGCGGGCTCTTCCACGGCAACGGAAAGTTTGCGCGGCGCGCCTCCTTCGGGCATCGTGCCACTCACCCGGATCACTAGCGATCCGGGGTCGCGCGCAATAGCCAATTTTTCCACAGTGCCTCGAGCGCTGGTGCGCACCGTGTTCTCGAACGTGTAAAAATCGGCTGCAAGCCCGGCGTCATACCGGGCAAAGTCGCCTTCGTGTTCGCCGGACCAGAGTTCAAGCGTGAACGCATTGTCGTTCACGGCGATGGCAGAAACCGCCGCGCCGTACGACCACAGCATGTCGTCGATGGTCCAGCCGCTCGGAAACCGCTCCGGCTGGAATAGGCTGTCGTCGGCAACTACGTCCCCGCTGATTTCCCTCACGCCGCGAGAGGCGACGGCATCGGCAAAGTCGGCCAAAGCCTTTTCTGGAGGGCCTTCGCGCTGCGCGTCTTTGTCATATGGAAACTTCCGATTGGAAAGATTTGCGTCACCGCTTCCGATCAGCGCCAAGTCACCATTGAGTCCGCCGTTCCCGTCGATTTCGCCAAACGATACGATACGTGTCCCTACGCGGTAGTCCGGCCCCAAAGTTGCGAGCGCAAACGCCGTGGTAAATAATTTCGCATTCGACGCAGGAGAGAAAAATTTGTCAGCGTCACGCTCATAGTAGATTTCACCGGACGCCGCATCGGTGACCAGCACGCCCCACAATCCTTTACCCGGGCCGGCAGAATTGAGCGCCAATTCCACTCGCTTCCGGAAACGCGCCACATCCGGGCGGTCGATGAGCCCGATGCGGTTTGCACCGGCGGGTGAATGAACCGGCCGCGTGGCTTGCGCCCAAGCCGCGCTCATACCCGCAGGCGCGAGAGCAATCGCGCAGAAGAGAGCGCATCGCTGTAATCGTCCATGCGATCTTCGGTTTAACTCCATTCACGTTTCTCCGTTCCGGTATTCGTGAGGGAAAATCGATTATAGTGCACACTTCCGCGGGGACTCGTAATGAATGCCAGTCCTGATTCAGAGGTGCAATCCGGCATCGGTGGAATCCCGTTGAGGTCAGCTCGCTTCGGATTGTAACTGCTTGCGAGAACTTCTATGATGTAATGGGCAACCAATCTGGCAAATAATGCGCTCTACCTCGAGGAGGAACGACTCATGAAACGAGTAATCTCGATGTTGATGGCTGTCGCTCTGACGGCAGTTCCCATGTTGGCCGCGCCAGACAGCGATAAGGAAACAGACCGTCTGGAAAATGCGGGTTCCGTTCTGGGAGAAATTCTGAACATCCCCGATAACATTCCGCAAGACTTGTGGGACAAGGCGGAATGCGTCGTCATATTTCCCTCGGTGCTCAAGCTTGCCTTCGGATTCGGCGGAAGTTATGGCCGAGGCGCAATGGTTTGCCGAAGCGGAGAGCACTTCACCGGTCCCTGGGGCGCACCTTCCATGACCGCGCTCGAGGGCGGAAGCTTTGGACTGCAACTGGGTGGGCAGGCAACCGACTTTGTTCTGCTGATTATGAATCCGCGCGGTGCAAAGGCCATTCTGAATAGCAAGGTGAAGCTGGGCGCGGACATGGCGGCGGCAGCAGGGCCGAAAGGGCGGGATGCATCCGCCAACACGGACGTGACGTTGCGCGCCGAGATTCTTTCCTATTCCCGTTCCCGCGGGCTGTTCGCGGGTATATCCCTCGAGGGCTCGACATTGCGGCCGGATAACGATGCGAACGAGAAAGTCTATGGGAAGAAACTGACCGCCGAGGAAATAATACTGAAAGGCGCAGTGCCGGTGCCGCCATCGGCGCAGAAGTTGGTTTCCTTGCTCGACAAGAAGTCGCCCAAAAATCTTTCCGATCCCGAATCGTTGAAATAAATTCGCGCTCGCTCCCGGACGCCAAAGCCCCAGGACAGTGTAGTGTGGACAGAAACCGTGTGTCCGGCAGTCGGCGCGCTGGGATGGATTCAGGTGAGTTCGCGAGGCATGCTATTCTAAGCAGCGTGATATCTCATATTTTGCATTTCGATCACATTCAAATCGCCGCGCCTGAGGGGTGCGAGCCGGCGGCGCGCGAGTTTTACGGTTCGATCCTCGGCATGAAGGAAGTCGAAAAGCCTCCCGTTCTCCGTGATCGAGGGGGCTGCTGGTTTCAGTGCGGCGCGCAGAAATTTCACGTCGGAGTGGAACGAAACTTTCGCCCCGCGAAAAAAGCGCATCCGGCC
>JBEKCU010000027.1:0-34386 GCA_050014735.1 Candidatus Acidiferrales bacterium
CTGGGCGTGCGCACAAAATGGCGCATCTATAGTGAAATGGCGCAGCGAACCCAGCCACCTAACGAGGATGAATCGATCGCGGCGTTTGTCCGCCGCAAATTTGGCGACGAACTGCTGGATAAAATGGTCGCACCTTTTGTATCCGGAGTGTATGCGGGTGATCCGGAAAAGCTGAGCCTGCGGTCTGCCTTTCCGAGGGTGCACGAATTCGAGATGACGTACGGCAGCGTCCTGCGCGGCGCCATGAAATCGCGTCCGCCCAAAGAAACGCCCCGCGCCGGGCTATGCTCGTTTCGCGATGGGATGGAGACATTACCTCGGGCGCTCGGGGCACGCCTCGGCGATATGTTTCTCACGGAATCGAGCGTCGTAGCGATGCGGCGAGGCAAGGCGAACGGTCACGCCTGGTTTGAAATCGATGTCGAGCGCCACAATCATCGCGAAACAATCGCTGCGAGCGCTGTCGTCATGGCTGCGCCCACCGATGCTGCCGCGGAAATCTTGCGGGGTCTTTCCGATCGATTCCCTTCCACATTTGAGCGAATCGAATATGCCCCGGTCGCCGTCGTATCCACAGGTTATCGGCGCGAACAGATTCAGCAACCGGTCGATGGATTTGGATTTTTGGTGCCGCGCGCCGAAGGCTTGCGCGTACTCGGCACGGTCTTCAATTCGTCGCTCTTCCCTGGCCGCGCTCCCGAAGGCATGGAATGCTTCACCAGTTTTGCCGGGGGCGCCACCGATCCTGGACTGCTGAATTTAGGCGACGACGAAATCGTGCAGTCGGTCTGCGGCGAAGTTGCGCGCGTCCTGCAAATCTCTGGAAAGCCCGTAGTCACCAACATCCATAGGTATGCGCACGCCTTGCCACAATATAATCTGGGCCATTCCCAGACTGTCGAGGCATTGGGCGCACTCACTTCGGCCATCCCCGGATTATTTCTAGCAGGCAATTATCTTTCTGGACCTTCGATCGGTGCATGCGTAGATCAGGCAGATCAAACCGCCGATGCGGTGCGCGCTTATCTTGCGTCGTCCGGGATCGCGGGCGCGGTCGCGCACGCGTAGGATGTGAAGATCACCTCGATGTGAACACTCAATTCCCGCTTCGTTCGCGGGCTATAAGTTTCGCGCCGCTCACTTTTAAGCGCTTGCGGCCGTATATTTTCTGCAGGCGCGCCAAAAAATCCGGCCTCTGTCCGGGAGCCGCTGCCTTGACGGGAACGAGTCTTGCAATTACGCGATCACATTTTGTAATTTGAATTACTTCACCCTCGCCGAGAAGAGCTTCAACTTCCCGAAACCGGCAGCGCAGTTCGCTCACAGTCATCCATGTCATGTTCCACTTGTTAGCATCACATGATGCAGCCGTGTCGTCCGTCTGTATGTCTTCGTACCGTCACAGCGCTCGTAGTAAGATATTCCACGAAATAGGTTTACCGGACCTATCGCATCCGATTGTGCCGTTTCTCCGTACTTAATAGAGAACGGAAAGGGAATGAAATTTTGCTGCTTGCGGTCGTTCAACCCTTCCCAGAGGGCAGCCAGCCGGCCGATGCCGAGCTAATGGAGCGTATTCTCCAGCGCGATGCTGGCGCACTCGAGACACTCTACGACCGCTACGGACGCCCCGTTTATTCTCTTGTCTTACGGATCGCTCAGCATCCATCGTCGGCCGAGGAAATTGTGCAGGATGTATTCATGCAGCTCTGGCGCAGCGCCGACCGTTTTCAGATTTCACGCGGTCCTCTTGAGCCCTGGCTGTTCACGATGGCTCGCAATCGCGCTCTCGATTTCCTCAGGCTGAAACGGGAAAAGCAGCGCCGACGGGAAGATTCATCCGATTCGGAAGTCGTGCCATCGATGATCGCGCGGCCCGATCCAGAAGGCGCAATCGACCGATCGCGGCGCGCGGAAAAGGTTCGCTCCCTTATGTCTTCCCTGCCCGACTCGCAGCGCCGCGCGCTTGAGCTGGCGTATTTCGAGGGCATGTCCCACAGCGAAATTGCGGAATCGATGGGCGAAGCGCTCGGCACGGTGAAGAGCTGGATTCGCGGCGGCTTGATGCGGTTGCGCGATTCGCTTGAGGAGGCAAGTTCGTGATGGATTGCGAACAACTCAATCCGCTCTACGAAGAATACGCACTCGGTATTCTGGAGGGCGAAGAGCGCGCCGAGATGGAAGCTCACTTGGCGCGCGCATGTCCGCAGTGCATGCCTGGCGTCGCCAAAGCAAGGTTCGTGGTCGCGCAGCTCGCGCTGGCCGCTCCCGAGATGCAGCCTCCAGCGGCATTGCGCGGCAAGATCATGGACGCGGCGAAGTCGTCTGCGAATACAGCAGTCGCCATACCGGTCGCCATACCAGTCGCGAAACCTTCCGCGCCACGCACGCTATTCCCGGTT
The DNA here is from genome assembly GCA_050014735.1 of Candidatus Acidiferrales bacterium. Taxonomy (GTDB): domain Bacteria; phylum Acidobacteriota; class Terriglobia; order Acidiferrales; family UBA7541; genus Palsa-360. The sequence continues at coordinate 2,403 of JBEKCU010000027.1, forward strand.
TGGGCCTGGATCGCGGCGGCAGCGCTCGCTCTCGTGACGGGATATACGATTCGCCAGATGGGGAACCAAAACGCGCAACTCGCGGAACTACGCAAGCAGATGAGGCTCGCGACGCTGCAAAGCCAGGCGCTTCAAAATCAGATCGAACAGGGACGGATGGTTGCGTCGGTAATGATGTCGCCCGATTCCAAGTCCCTGAAGCTGATGCCGACCAAGGACAAGAACATGCCGATGGTGCACGCCTATCTGCATCCGCACATGGGCGTCGCAATCACCGCCGACGAAATGCCCGCCGTCTCGCCGGGGCGCACGTTGCAGCTCTGGTTCGTGCCGAAAAACGGTATGCCCGTGAGCGCCGCGATTTTCCGACCGGGTGCGTCCGGCCAGATCGCGTTAGTGGCTCCCGTCACGGTACCGATGGATCAAATAGCAGCGCTAGCCGTAACCGAAGAGCCCGCCGGAGGCAGCCCGCAGCCGACGAGCGCAATCGCCTGGATGGCGCAAGTGAATTAGGTTGAAGTGGAACAGGCTTTTTATCCCGAGACGAGCCGAGGGACAGCCTGTTTTGTTTTGACTTCCTCGAACGCATTTCGGTTCTTGGTAACCGTGCAAAATTCAAAATCAAAAAGGCTGTCCCTCGGCTCGTCTCGGGATAAAAAGCCTGTTCTACTTGGTCCGCAACGCCAGCCGAGCCTTCCTCCGCTCCCCTGCTTCGCGATACCGCCGGCGTTCCTCCGCAGTCTGCACGATAAGCGGAGGCACGGGAGTCGGATGCCCGCTCGAATCCAAAGCCACAAAAGTTAAAAATGCTGTTGTCGTATGTTTCCGCTCTCCGGTAACGAAATTCTCGGAATACACTTCCACACCCACCTCGACCGACGTGTGAAACGCCCGATTCACCTGTGACTGGAGCACGATCAATTCCCCCACACGAATGGGATTTAGAAAATCCAGGTGATCCACGGAAGCAGTCACCGCCTGCAAGCGGCAGTGCCGGTGCGTGGCAATCGCACCAGCAATATCGATCAAGTGCATCACGCGGCCGCCCAGAATGTTGCCGAGCGGGTTGGCATCCTGCGGGAGTCCCAGTTCGATCATTTCGGTGCGCGAGGCGCTGACAGACCGACCGGTGGGTACCTCCTGAGTTCGTTTAATTTTTGCCGTGAGTGTTCGCTTTCTCATTCGTTCGGGGCTCCAGGATGTGGGTTTTCGTCTTCTTGCCTTTGTCTTGGAAACACGACCGCCCGAAAGACAATCGCCGCAGCCATCCCTGATGTGACATCGACATCGAAGTAGGGGGAAGTAATTGGATTGAGCTCATGCGCAAGGGAATAGCTTCTAAAATTTCCCGCCGAGGCTTCCAGGCCGAGATAGAACAACAGACCCAAGAACGCACCCCCTGCGGCAAATGCCAAATACGAGCGCACGCCGTAATGCTTGAAAAGCAGCCACGAGGGCATCCCCAACAACAGTTCACCTAGGTAAGCCAGTGGCAGAGCGTAAATCGAAATTACTAGAATTCCGACCAATCCGCTAACGATTGAAAAATTCTGGGGGCCGTCGTCTTTGGAGGAATACAATACCCCCAGAAACGTGACGACGAACGGGACAATCAACGGGGCTAAGAGAAAGGCTCTAATAGGACGATGAGTTGTCATCGCGTCTCTTCTCCAATCGTTGTTCCGGATGACGACAGAAAAATGGCCCTAAAAGTACAAATAAATCTGCCCGATCTGTCCCAAAAACATGGGACAGATCGGCCTCTACGAAACCTGTGCTGATCTTGGGTTGCTTTCGTAGAGGCCGCCCGTTTTTTGGGCGGGCATCGGTATTCGCCAAAACCAATACGATCGATATCCACGACTCACTCTAAGACATTTGGCGTTCCGTCCGGGACCGAATATACTATGCGCGTGACCACGACCCAACCACAGAAGAAAACACGCCGCCAGATGCTCGAAGAATTCGTCGCAGCAAAGCCGAATGACTCGTTTGCCCGCTACGGCCTGGCGATGGACTGCGCGAATGCAGGCGACGCCGCCGAAGCGGATAAGCATTTCAAGACGCTGATGAGCACGCATCCCGAATACATTGCCGCGTATTTCCAATATGGACAGTTTCTTGCCCGAACAGGCCGCACCGCTGAGGCTCGTTCGACGCTTACAGCCGGCATCGAGACAGCACTGCGAACCGGAGACGATCACGCGCGGTCGGAGATGGAAGCGGCGCTCGCCGATCTGGGCTGATCTTTCCCAACTAACCCCCACATTCCCAGGCACTTGCATCGCTCGTTACTAGGCAGCATCACTTTTCCCCGGCGCGCTTGCCCGTGTGTTTGCCGGGTGCTAGTTTCGTTAAAGTGCTCCCCGGCTGGAGACTGGCAAACCATGGCCCTAAGTATTGACGATCTGCTGCGCCGCGCCGTTGAAACCAAGGCGTCCGACCTGCACTTGAAGGTAGGAAACCACCCTTATCTGCGCATCGACGGGCAACTCAATCCTCAGTCCGATGTGCCACGCGTTACCCCGGAAGAGATGCTGTCCATGGCGTTCAGCATGATGACCAACCGCCAGAAACAAAAGTTCAAGGAAACCGCGGAACTAGACATGGCGTACGGCGTCGCGGGCCTGGGGCGCTTCCGCGTGAACGTGTTTCAACAGCGCGGTAACGTCGGCATGGTGCTGCGCGTCATTCCCACAAAAATTCGCACGATCGAGGAACTCGATCTCCCGCGCGTCATCGAGACCATCTGCGAGGAGCAGCGCGGCCTGGTGCTCGTGACTGGCACGACGGGGTCGGGCAAGTCCACGACGCTTGCCGCGATGATCGACCGGATCAACACCACGCGCGCCGATCATGTGATCACGATTGAAGACCCCATCGAATTCCTGCATCGCGACAAGAAGAGTTTCATCAACCAGCGCGAAGTGGAGGTCGACACGGCAAATTTCTCGACCGCCCTGCGCGCCGGGCTTCGCCAGGACCCGGACGTCATTCTGGTCGGCGAAATGCGCGATCTTGAAACGATCGCGACTGCCCTGCTGGCCGCTGAAACCGGCCACATGGTGTTCTCGACGTTGCACACGCTGGACGCGACCGAAACAATCCAACGCATCATTGCCGTGTTTCCGCCGCCCGAACAGAAACAAATTCGCCTGCAAATGGCCGCCACGCTCAAGGCCGTCATTAGCCAGCGCCTGGTGCGCCGCGCCGACGAAGGAGGCCGTGTTCCGGCCGTCGAAGTCATGGTCGCTACCGCTTACATTCGCGACTGCATCATCAATCCGGACAAGACGCGCCTGATTCATGACGCGATCGCCGCCGGCACCAGCCAGTACGGCATGCAAACGTTCGACCAGTCGCTCTTCGATCTCTACACCCGCAATCTCATTACCTACGAAGAAGCCTTAATTCGCGCGTCCAATCCAGATGACTTCAAGCTGCGCATACAGGGCATCCGCTCTGCCTCGGATTCCGCCCGGGAAGAGATGGAGCGAACGATGACGGAGTTCGAGCGTTATGGCAGAAGGTAAAAACACCAAGGAAGTTTAGGAAGTGAAGGAAATTAAGGAAGTAAAGGATGTCCCAGCACCATACGCTTGCGGCTAACACTGGCACTTCCCTCGTTCTCTAAACTCAACGCCGCTTTCGGTTCCGGTATTTCCTTCGCATCCTCAGCTTCCTCCACTTCCTTTACTTCCTTTCTGCGTCCTTCTATGCTTCTTCCATGCGCTCCTCTCCGCGAAAAATCACTAATGAAGCCGACCTCTACGCTGCGGCTATCAACGGCCTGGCTCGTCGGGCGTATTCTATTTACGAGATGCGAACCTATTTGGAGCGCCGCGCTGAAGATAAAGACGCCGTGAAGAAAATCCTCGATCGTCTGAAGGAGCGAACGTATCTCGACGATGCCCGCTATGCGCGCCAGTTCGTGCGCCTGCGCGCGGAACTGCGCAAGCAAGGTGCATTCCGCATCGCTCGCGACCTCCGAGCGCGCGGCGTCCCTGACCGTCACATCGACGCCGCCCTTGCAGAGCATGCAGCCGACTCCGATGAATCGGCTCTCGTGCGGGCCCGGCTATCCCGCCGGCTGAAGACCCTGCGCGGCCCGTTCGATGAAAGACGAAAAGCTTCCATCTACCGCAGCCTGCTTCGCGCAGGATTCTCACCTGAGACGGTTCGCCGCGAACTGCGCTCTATCGCAAATATTTCAGTGGATGAATTCGATGAATCATCCAGGGAAGAAGCGTGAAATGAAGAGCAATTATCGGTCGCGAGAAGGCGCTTCAGAGCGGACGGAAATAACGCCCTCACGGAAAACTGTCCGTGATTGCCATTCCGAGCGAAGCGAGGAATCTTTCTGCGGTCCAGTTCCAAAACAAAGAGAGATTCCTCGCTTCGCTCGGAATGACACGTTGAAGGAGTTCTTCCGCATTCCACTTCAGGTTTAGCTACCGAATAAATGCCCGTGAATTCATGCGGCTGCAGCAGCAAGCGCGTCGAAATACAAATTGCGATACGGACCCAAAAGCATCCTGGTTTGGAACTCATTCCGCCTAAATTGGGATTGAAACGAATTTTGAGGTGAGTCTACCTATGCCGGTGTAGTTGCTCCATTCGTTCACCACCAGCTTCAAGTCCAGACTAAATCCACCGTCGCGGAACTACGCGGCGTTTGCCCGGGTCTGCCAACCCTTCAGGCATACCAGGAACGACTTCTTTTCCGGGGTCAGCACAATTTTGTCTTCGCGCGCCAGCCAGCCGATGGCCCAATCGAAATACGGGGCTTCGGCCTTCACTGCCTTCTTCAGCTTGGCGAGCGTCATTTCGCCCTCTGAATCCAAGGTATGCCAAATTGCACCTGCCACTTTACCAATTTGTTCACTCATTTTTACTTTCCTCTCCTTTCAAGGTTCCTGCTTTCCAGGATTTCAATTGTTATGGTTGACGCTGGCGCGGATTCGCTTTTTCGCTTTCGTTCGCCGTGCCGGAAGCGGCGATGCGTCATCGGGCGAACCGCTTCGGGGTCCGGCTGCAAGACAAAATGAGACGGCTGCAGGCCGTTCAATGCTTCCAGGCGCTGCATCAGCACAACGCCCAGCCCCTTGTGATATTCAATCGTATAGGTTTCGCAGCATCGTGTGCACAGCCAGTAATGCTTGACGGAGTGCCAATGCGAGGGCTGCTTATCTTCCTTGGGCGTTTGATGAAACCGGATTAGGCGTCCCTGTGCATAATCGAAATCGGAAGTGCAGTCAGGATGGGCACATTTCAGATACATAGTTTTCTGTGCGTCGCCTCCTGAAGGGTGAGACACCCTTCTCAGCTGGAAAATACGCGCTGGCGAGCGTAGCGTCAACCTCATTAATTGAATTCAACGTATCATTAACATCACGTCAATTTCAGTCATGTTTCGCGTCACGGACCGACGGCGGAAAATTCTTTTGAATCACGGAGAAATTCGAACTGTTTTCAGTCCGATCTTATTCTAAGCCCAGCCTCAGGCCGCGCTAAACTCCGCGTTGAATCCTTACAACGATTCGGATTGGACTGAAGTCTCCGCGTTGCGAGTGCGCCAAGCGTCTGCGATAATGATTTACCGTGGTGAGATTAGTTTCGGCCGATTGCGCGTCCAGAGAAAAGCGAAACGGTGAGATCGAGTCGGTTCACGAACTGCTAGACGCCGTCTCATAAACGGGCTTCGTGGGTCGCGGCTTCAGCCGCGACGACTGGATACGATAAAAGCCGGGCTTTAGCCCCTGACGCGTCGAGCGCGCCACGATTCCTGGCATGTATGAAATAAGTTCTCGAAGCTATCTCAATAAATGTTTAGGCTATCCAAAGTCGGCAGCGCGTCAGGGGCTAAAGCCCATTTTTCCAGGTCCCTTAACGTCGCGGCTGAAGCCGCGACCCACAAAGACGCGCGACTCATGGCGACGATTGGTGAGATGGATTCTCGTCACCGGTTACCGGTCACGATTTCCATCACTGGCGCACATGGGCGCATCCGCGGCGCATCTCGCACGCTAACACTGAGGGCATCTTGCTGACCGGCAACGAAATCCGTAGCACATTTCTGAAATTTTTCGGCGAACGCGGACACCGGGTCGTGCGCAGCTCGTCCCTGGTCCCTGTCAACGACCCGACGCTGCTGTTCACCAACGCGGGAATGAACCAGTTCAAGGACGTTTTCCTGGGACTCGATCAGCGCGACTATACGCGCGCCACGTCATCGCAGAAATGCGTCCGGGCCGGCGGCAAGCACAATGACCTCGAAAATGTCGGCTTTACCAATCGGCACCATACTTTTTTTGAGATGCTTGGAAATTTTTCCTTCGGCGATTATTTCAAGAAAGACGCTGTCGCCTACGCCTGGGAACTGATAACTTCTCCCAACTGGTTTGGAATTCCCGTGGATAAGCTCTACTTCACCGTATTTGGCGGCGCAGAAGTTGCTCCCGGCAAAGTTCTTGGCATCGATGAAGAGGCCCTCAATCTTTGGCTGGACATCGGCGCACCGAAAGCGCGCGTCATTCCGGTTCCCGGCCTCAAAGAAAATTTCTGGGCCATGGGCGATACCGGTCCCTGCGGCCCGTGCAGCGAAATTCACTACGACATGGGCCCGGCGGCGTCCGATCGAGGCCACACGGACTGCAAATTCGGATGCGATTGCGGCCGCTACGTCGAAATTTGGAACCTCGTGTTCATGCAGTTCAACCGTGATGCGTCGGGCGAGGTCGCTCCCCTGCCGAAGCCGTCTATCGATACCGGTGCGGGGCTGGAACGATTGGCGGCTGTTTTGCAGGGAAAGATCTCGAATTACGACACCGACTTGTTCGTCCCGCTCATGAAGCGAGCCGCGGAACTTTGTGGCGTTGATTTTGGGCACGAACAAGCCGAAGAAAGGGGCAAGGGCGGTGCCGCCTCGCTTCGCGTCATCGCGGACCATGCCCGGGCCAGCACGTTCCTCATCGCGGACGGGGTTATCCCATCAAATGACGGTCGTGGTTATGTTCTACGTAAAATCATCCGCCGCGCCATTCGCCACGGCCGCTTGCTTGGCGCGACCAGGCCATTTCTATCCGAGATGGTAATCACTGTTCGTGACCTAATGGGGGAGGCATACCCCGAACTGGCTGAAGCAGTCGGTCGCGTGACTACGATCTTGCTCGCGGAAGAACGCCGGTTTGTAAGGGTTCTCGCGGAGGGAATCAAGCATTGGGACGCGGTCGTCGAAGGAGAGTTTGCAAACTATGTTCGAGGATTGCTCTTGGAATCCGCTCGCGTAAATGTGCCCTCAATTTACGAGCAGCTGTTACATCGAATAGACGACATTCCTCCGTCGGTCCTGGCCGGCTTTCCGAAGGCCGACATTACGCCTCTGTCCAGCACCCTGACCGAAATGTTTGGACTTAACAATTCGAAACTGTTGGGGAGCGGTGTAGTGCGAGGCTCCAGCGACAAACCATTTCTCTTTCCAGGCGCGACCGCCTTTACATTGTACGAAACATATGGGTTGCCTTTGGATCTTATGCAAGAAGCAGCTCGCGATTTACTGCTCGATTTTGATCTTCTCGGCTTCGAGAGAGCGATGGCCGAACAGCGTGCCAAGGCGCGCGCATCCTGGAAGGGCGGTCACAAAGACATCGCGAATCCAGCTTATACGAAACTGATCCAAAATTACCAAGCGCACCGGACAGAACCGGATTTTTACTTCGCTACTTCCGAGAAAGACTTACGCATCGAGGCAATTGTCACAAAGGATGGCGCAGTGAATGAACTTCCGCCCGGCGCGGAAGGCGAAATCATTCTCGATCGCACGCCGTTTTACTCTGAGTCCGGCGGGCAAGTCTCCGACATCGGCACGCTCTGGAACAACGAGCACACGATGCAGCTTGCCGAGGTACGCGGCGCGTATTATCCAGTCTCCGGCCTGATCGCCCACCGCGTTATCGCGAAAGAAAAGCTTGCCATCGGAGATCGCGTGGCGGGAGACGCCGACGGTGCTCGGCGCGAGCACATCAAGCGCAATCATACGGCAACACATCTGATGCACGCCGCGCTGCGCAACATTCTCGGCACGCACGTGAAGCAGGCAGGTTCGCTGGTCGAACCGGGACGGCTGCGCTTCGACTTTTCCCATTTCGCGGCGATCGATCCAGCCGAACTGCGCGACATCGAGCAGCAGGTGAACGACGAAATCCTGCTCAATAATGAAATTCAGACCAACGTCACCACGATCGACGACGCGCTGGCGTCCGGCGCCCTGGCCTTCTTCGGCGACCGCTATCCCGAACAGAATGTTCGCGTCGTGACGATTCCCGATGCCTCCGCGCCCCGCGGTTTCTACAGCAAGGAACTATGCGGCGGAACGCACGTGCGCCGAACCGGCGATATCGGCGTGTTCAAGATCGCCGTCGAGCAATCCGCTGCCGCCGGTGTGCGCCGCATCGAGGCCATCACAGGAGCTGCGGCTCGAGCAAACCCAGCGCCAACTTGAAAAACAGCTCGAAACGATGAAGCGCAAGGGCGCTCTCTCGAAACTGGACGATCTGGTGGCCCAGGCACGCACGATAAAGGGAGTCAAAGTGGTCTCCGCCGAGCTTGAAGAAGTGGACCGCGAAACCATGCGTCAGGTCGCGGACAGCCTCCGCCAAAAGCTTGGCTCCGGCGTCGTGGTTCTTGGAGCTATCGTTGAGCCACACAGTCTATTACAAAGGCTGAGTCATTCAGACTCGGCGTTTGATGCCAGACCATCAGTCGCCCTGCTGGCGGCAGTTACAAAGGACCTCACCTCTAAGTTGCATGCCGGCAAGATCATACAGGCCACGGCCAAGGAAGTCGGCGGCTCGGGCGGCGGAAGACCCGACCTGGCCGAGGCTGGCGGAAAAGACACATCCTCGCTAAAAAGTGCCCTTGACCACGTATACCCCCTGATCGACGGATTGCTATAATTCAGGCTAGTGCCAGGAACGTTCAGGGCGAGGTCTCTCCCTCTCCCTTTCGCGGTTACATGTCTGTCTCAAATTAGGAAGCAGAATCGATCTGCCTTCCCAGAACCGATTATGACTCACAAAAAGGCTAGGGCGTATCTTAAGATGGTGACTATCCTCCTGGGACTAAATGGCTTGTGCTCCGTTCCGGCGCACGGCCAAATCGTCTCGTATATGAATTCAAGCGGTAAACGGGTCTTCGTCAATGCCGATCCGCCTGCCGCCGCCCGGCCGGTAACGGGTTCATTCGCAGCAAGAATCCCCGCCGGCTTCAAGTCCAGCACAACCCAAATTCGATATACCGCGTCTCCTGTATTGTCGGCTGCGGATCAGGCCAACCGCGAGAAGATCGAGGAGATGATTCGAGAGGTCTCCGCTCGCTATCGCGTGGATCCGGCGCTGGTTCGCGCCGTGATCCAGACCGAGTCGAACTGGAATTCATCGGCCGTTTCCAGAAAAGGGGCGCTTGGGTTGATGCAACTGGTTCCGGGAACCGCGCAGCAACTGGGCGTAAACAACGCGTTCGACCCGAAGCAGAATCTCGATGGCGGAGTACACTATCTTCACGACCTCCTTGAGCGCTATAATGGCGATCTCGATAAGGCCTTGGCCGCCTACAATGCCGGCCCGGGCGCCGTGGATCGCGCTGGGGGAGTGCCGCGGTATCGAGAAACGCGCGAATACGTTCAGAAGATTACCGATTCCTATTATCGTCCCGGCTCGGACCGTCTCCCCCGCGCATTCGATGCGCCGCGCCCTATTTATAGAACGGTCGCGTCCGATGGACGAACGGTTTTCACGAACGAATGAGGCAGACGTTGCGGCCACACGCCGCTAAAATCCGGCCAATTTTACGCGTCCTCTTCGCGTCCCTGCTAGTTGTGTCCTTTTGCTCACGCTTCGCGAAAGCCGAGAACCATTCCGCCGAGCGGCGGGAAACCGCGAAGGCCCAATTCGACAAAGCCGAAAAGGATCGCGAGGCGCTCGAATCGCGTTCGGAAGATGCGCGTTCGCTGAAGGATTACGCTTCCCTGGTGAACGAGTACAAGCGCGTGTACCTGACGACGGCGCGCGCGGCGGAAGTGCCTTCCGCGATCAACCAGGTTGCCGAGTTATATCGCTCGATGGGCGATCTATTCGACGTGAAGTATTACCAGTTGTCTATCGATTCGTATCAATTCCTGCTCCGCGAATATCCGGCCACTCGTTATCGCGAGACCGCGCTGCTGGCAATTGCGCACATCGAACAGGACGATTTGCATGACGACACGCTGGCGCAGAAAAGTTACGCGCAATTTCTTACGCTCCACCCGCACTCGTCTCACGCCGCGGAAGTTCGCGTAATTCTGGACAAACTTAATGCATCCGCTGCCCAGGCAAAATCAGCGCCGCCATCTCCCGTTGCTTATGCTCCCGAAGCTCCTATCATTTCCATTGCTAAGGACCAGCCCGAGCGGGTCTCCGCCAAGTCTGCCTCGCCGGATCGAATTGCCCCCGCGACCGATACGGGAGCGGAACCGGCGTCGGATGAACGCGCGCACTCGGCCACGTCAGCACCGCGAGTGTCACGCATCCGCACTTGGAATATGGAGGCGTATACCCGCGTTGTGATCGATGTAGGCTCGCAAGTGAAATATCAGGCGGCGCGCATTTCTTCTCCCGACCGCATCTACTTCGATATTGAAGGCGCCAAACTCAATTCCGTGCTTCTTCATAAACCCATCGATTTGGACAAAGGCGGATTTCTAGAGGCAGTTCGGGTCGCCCAGAATCAAGCCGGCGTTGTGCGCGTCGTTCTCGAAGTGAATAAAGTTAAGGATTATTCAGTATTTCTGCTGCCCGATCCTTACCGGCTGGTCGTCGATGTTTACGGGAGTTCCTCCGCAGCCGAGGAAGCCGCGCGATTGGGCGCTCCTGCTGCAGGACCGACAACAGAACCTCTGCCCGCAAAGGCCGAAAAGCCAATCAAGGCAGTCGCCGCAATGGCACTCACTGCACCATCGGATAGCGCACGCGATGTCAAATCAGCCGATCGGATAGCCGATAAGGCCAGCTTGAAAGCAGTAAAAGTGTCGTCAGGGAACATCGAGCTTGCGCAAACTGAGAACAGCGTCAGTTCAGCATCAACACAGGTAGCGAAGCCTCAAGCCGCTAAAGCGCCGGAGACCAACGCGGAACCTGCGCCGAGAAAATCCGCTCAAAACTCGAGAAAGACTTTGGCACAATCTCCGATGAATCTATCCGCAAAGGCTGACGTCGGCAGAGCTATCGATGCCTCTGACCCCAAAGCGCTTTCCGTTGACGAGGATTCACCTACTGGAGATATAGAGCCTCCCGCCGCGCGTCCATCTAAAGCCAAGAAATCAGGCCTGAAAGGAAAATCCGCGCACGATCAGGCCGAGGAAATGGGCCCGCCGCCCGTGCCTGAACTGACTCGCGACGGCCAGCATTCGCTGACTCGCGCGCTGGGCCTGAAGATTGGCCGGATTGTAATCGACGCCGGGCACGGCGGCCACGACACGGGAACGATCGGTCCCACCGGACTGATGGAGAAGGACCTTTGCCTGGACGTCGCCTTGCGAGTTGGCAAACTCATCGGCCAGCGTTTACCCGCGGCGGATGTCGTCTACACGCGCGATGATGACTCGTTCATCCCTCTCGAACGGCGAACACAAATTGCCAACGAGGCGCAGGCGGATCTGTTCCTTTCGATCCACGCCAATTCGAGTCCTGATCAAAAAGCGCGCGGGATCGAAACCTATTACCTGAATTTCACGGGCTCCAGCGACGCGATGGAAGTGGCCTCCCGCGAAAATGCATTATCCGGTAACTCGGTCCACGACCTGCAGGACATCGTCAGCAAAATCGCACGCAACGAGAAAATCGAGGAATCGCGCGACTTCGCCGGGATTGTCCAGAACTCCCTGGCCCAGCGAATGGAGGGAATCAATCGCGGAGAACGCAATCGCGGAGTGCGCAAGGCTCCCTTTGTTGTGCTGATCGGCGCTAACATGCCCTCCGTCCTCGCCGAGATCTCATTCGTTTCCAATCCATCCGACGAACAATGGCTGAAGAAGCCTGAGAATCGGCAGCGCGTCGCGGAAGGGCTCTACCACGGAATCGAGACCTACCTTCAGAGCACGAATAGCCTTGCAAACAATCAGGTACATATCGCTCCCGGGAACCGCTCCGGAATAGTGGCGCGATCCGCGAACTCGCAGTAAACTCTTGCATCTAATGTTGAGGGATATGAGAAAATTCCTTTGCATCTTTGTATTTGCTTTGTATTTCGCCGTGGCGGCACGCCCCGCCGGCATACAAAGTGTTCTCCCCTCTTCGTTTGCCGAATGGAACGCCTCCGCGCCTTCGTCGGTCAGTCCGCCCACGCAACTTGACCAGCTTCTAGGACCGGACGCCACACCCTTTCGGGAATACATCGTGAAGGCCGTCGAGCAGCGTTCCTACAGCCAGGGGACAGAGTCGGCCTCAATCACGCTCTACCGCCTGCGCGACCCAAGCTCCGCCTACGGCGCATACACGTTTCTTCGCAACGATTCACTTTCGCCGGTGAGCCTTGGATCTTTCGCCAGCGCTTCGCGGGATCGCGCACTGCTCGTGGTCGGCGAGTTTCTGCTCGACGTCACGGTCCCACCAAAACAAGCTCGTCCTTCGGATGCAGACTTGAAGCAGCTCGCCGACTCGCTGGAAAAGGCGGCGGATCGTACGCCATATCCGTCGATCGGTGACCATCTGCCGGAGCAAGGGCGCGTGCGCAACTCGGAGCGTTACTTCCTGGGGCCGATCGGTCTCTCGCAATACGTTCCCATCGGCACGGACGACTGGGTGGGGTTCGACCACAGCGCCGAAACCATTGTGGCACGTTACCACGTAGCTGGTAAGGACGAGATGCTGCTGATCGCGTCCTACCCAACCCAACAGATTGCCGCCATGAAGTTTGCGGGCATGTTGCGGCGCTTTGTGTTCGATCCCCCGGGCGCCGTGCCTCCGGGCCAAACCGTATTATTCGGTAAACGCGTGAGTTCCATCGTCGCGGTAGTAGTTGGCGCTTCCTCCAAGGAAGCCGCCGACAAATTGCTGGATCAGGTCGGTTACGAAAGCCAGGTGATGTGGAACGAGCCCAAGCAAACTCTGACCGAACCCGGCATCGGCAATATGATCGTGGGAGCGTTCGTGGGAACGGGCGCGATCATGGTTCTGGCGATCGCGGCGGGAATCGGCTTCGGCGGGATCAGGGTAGTCGTCAAGCTCTTCTTCCCAAACAAGGTTTTTGACCGGGACAAGCAAATCGAGATTTTGCAATTGGGAATTTCCAGCAAACCGATCAAGGCAAAGGATTTTTACTAAAAACCTCAAGAACCTGTTGAAAATTAGACCGAATATCTCACCCGACACTAAAAGAATTTACAGCAACTCTTTAATTTTAAATAACTTATGGAAGAACTATTCGTGTTGCTTATCCACTTGACATTCTTGTTTAGGCTCCTCTAGACTCACCCGCGAGGTAAAAAGAGTTCGGGCGCCTTCCGCGCATAGGCACTGAACGATTCTCCCCTCTGGAAAGCCCGTCTCGATTCATGGGGATGGGCTTTCTGCTTTATCGCTCCGTTACAACCGGCCTGTTACGGATGCGTCGGGGGCGCGGTGCTCGACCAGGAAGTTGGCGCTGGTGTCCACGACCGGGTGCGATAGTCGCTCGAAGTCAGGACAATTAGAAGAGCCAGCCAGAAAAATCCCGCCAGCAAGATGATGCGCACCAAAGCGCTGCTATGCCGCAGGTGCATAAAAAAGAAGATGACGAGAAGCATCTTGCAGAAGGCGATAAGCAGAGCGACTGGAGTGTTGAGTGCGCCGAGATCGACGAAGGCCACGCCGGTAGTCAGAAGCGTCAATCCGATCAGGCAGAGAAAAACAATAATATAGGTCTTTTGCGGCTCGATTTGCTGCGACATTAGTACCGCCCGCCAATCAGGTAGAGCAACGGAAACAGAAATATCCAGACAATATCGACGAAGTGCCAATACAAACCCACGACCTCAACAGGCGCGTAGTAGTGAGGCGTAAAGCTACCCTTCCGCGCACGAAGAACCAGCCAGAGCAACAATCCCATGCCGATCACCATGTGGATAGCATGCAGGCCCGTCATCGCGAAGTAGAAAAAGAAATAAAGTTCAGCGTGTTCGACCCCTCCCGGAGCGATGTGCGCCAGCGTTTCTCCTTCCGGGGCCCAATCCAGACTGGGAACAACATGCTCGACGAATTTCTGGTTGTACTCGTAGGCCTTGACACCAAGAAACGTGCCGCCGAGAATCATCGTGGCGATCAGAAACCAGACGGTCGCGCGGCGATTCCCCGTCTGCGCGGAGCGGACCGAAAGCGCCATCGTGAGACTGCTACCCAGTAGAACAACCGTATTGGCGGCGCCGATGCGCGCGTCCAGGATACGGCTCCCACCTTCAAATGCCGCGAAGTACAACCAGCGGTAGATGGCGTACGCGGCAAAAAGGCCGCCAAAGAACATGATTTCCGTCACCAAGAAGAGCCAAATTCCCAGAGAGTCCGCCTCCTGCTGTTGATCGAGGTCCTCGAACTGGTGCGCAAGACCGGTTTCGTGCGTGAGAACTTCCTCGTCAGTCACCGGCCACCTCCTCCGCTGAGTAGGCATACGCATCCTGAGTTACGACGGGAATCACGGGGAAATTTTCGGTCGGCGGCGGCGAGGGCGTTTGCCATTCCAGACCCGTTGCGCCCCATGGGTTCGATTCGGCGATCGGACCGTAACGCATCGACCACATTAGATAAATCAGCGGAATCAGATAGCCAACGCCGAGCACAGTGGCTCCCGCGGACGACATCACGTTGAGCACCTGAAATTCCGCGGGATAAAATGCGTACCGGCGCGGCATGCCTAGATAGCCGAGGAGGAATTGCGGGAAAAATGTAAGGTTAAACCCGACGAAAATAATCGCCGCTGCAAGCGCAGCCCAGCCATTCGGATATTTTCGCCCGGAAATTTTAGGCCACCAGAAGTGAATTCCGCCAAGGTATCCCATGACCGCGCCACCCACCATGATGTAGTGAAAATGGGCCACAATGAAATAGGTGCCGTTGAGGTGGACGTCCGTCGCAAGAGAAGCCAGGAACAATCCTGTCAGTCCGCCCATCGTGAATAAGCCGATAAAACCCAGGGCGTACAACATCGGAGCTTCGTAGGAGATCGACCCTTTATATAAAGTGGAAGTCCAGTTGAAGACCTTTATGGCCGAGGGTATTGCCACCAGAAAGCTCAGGAGCGAGAAAATCAATCCTTCATACACGGACTGCCCCGTGACGAACATGTGGTGTCCCCAGACCAGGAAACCCAACACGGCGATCGCCACGCTGGAAAACGCGACAACCTTGTAACCAAAAATCCGTTTTCGCGCGAAGCAGGCAATGATCTCGCTCACCACTCCCATCGCCGGCAAGATCATGATGTAGACGGCGGGGTGGGAATAAAACCAGAACAAATGCTGGAAAAGCAGCGGATCGCCTCCGAGCGCCGGACTGAAAATCCCAACGTGGAACAAATGTTCAAGCGCTAAAAGGAAGATGGTGATCGCCAGAACCGGCGTGCCCAGCACCATAATGATGCTGGTGGCGTACATGGACCACAGAAACAGCGGCATGCGGAACCATGTGAGGCCCGGCGCACGCATCTTGTGAATCGTGACGATGAAGTTCAATCCCGTCAAAATCGAGGAGAACCCTGTGATGAAGACGCCCACGGCCACGGCGGTGACCTGCGTATTCGAGTACGTGCTGCTATAGGGTGTATAAAACGTCCATCCGGTATCGACCCCGCCGGCCATGGCTGAATAGAGAGTGAAAATGCCGCCAACGATATAAACGTACCAGCTCAGCAGATTCAATTTCGGAAAGGCAAGGTCTCGCGCACCCACCATCAAGGGAACCAGAAAATTGCCAAGGACCGCGGGAATCGACGGAATCAGAAAAAAGAAAATCATCACAACGCCGTGCAGAGTGAATAGTTTGTTGTAGGTTTCCGGCTGCACGAGCGCGCCTTGCGGTTCCACCAGATGGATGCGCATCAGAACGGCGAACGATCCGCCGATAATAAAGAAAAATGTGACCGAAACCATGTACAGAAGCGCGATGCGCTTGTGGTCCAGGGTGAAGAGCCAGGACTTCCAGCCGTAGTCGGCATTCAAATAATTCCGCGGTGCATACACGCGTGGTTCCAGCGTGGCCGTGCTCATTGCTTCCCCTCTTCCTGTGATTTCGGTTGCGCTTTGCCCAACAATCGAATGTAAGCGATAAGGTCCGTGATTTGCTCCTCTGTCAGTTGTCCCTGGAACGAGGGCATGATGGGCTTATATCCCATGACGATTTTCGCATTCGGACTCAGGATCGATTCGCGGACATACGCATCGTCAGCCGTTACGGTCTGGCCAGTGGTCAGATGAACCGTAGATCCGTAAACACCGAGCATGGATGGGGCGATACCCTTGCCGTCGCCCTGATGGCAGGTTATGCAACCGTTTCCCTGAAATATTTTTTCTCCAGCGGATTCCATGGATTCCCCCTGGACGCCTCCAGCAAGCCAGCGCTCGTATTCATCAGGCTCCATTACGATCACGGAGCCGAGCATGCCGGCATGGAACGCTCCACAATACTGCGCGCAAAACAAATGAAACGTTCCCACCTTGGTCGGCTGAAACCAAAGACTCGTATAGCGGCCCGGCAAAACATCTTTCTTGACGCGGAATGCGGGAACGAAAAAATCGTGAATCACATCCTCGGAGGTCATCGTCAGCTTGACGGGACGTCCCAGAGGCACGTGTAATTCGTTGATTTCGCGCTGCCCTTCCGGATGCTCGATCTTCCACATCCATTGCTTGCCGGTGACGAAGATTTCCATCGAGCCCTTGGGCGGCTCCGCATTCTGGAAATAGAGGGAGGAACTCCATACAAAGATCACGGCGACAATCAGCGTGGGAATTGCAGTCCAAAGAATTTCCAGCGGCAGGGATCCTTCAATCGCCTTGGGATGCTCGTCGGGCGAGCGCCTGCGGTACCTGAGCATGAAATAGAAAATAATCAGAAAAATTAGGGCCGTAAAAAATAAAGTGACAGCGGTAATAAAGAAATACAGATAGTCCACCGATCGGGCGATCGTGGAAGCCTGTTCGGGCTGAAATGGGAAACCTTGCATCACAATTTCATCCTTGTCCTAATCCGTGCACTCGAATCGAGTGTGAGCACTCATCGAATCTTGGCGCTGACGGGCGGCGCCACGACGTGAAGTTTCCGTTCGCGGCGAAACATCACCAGCATAAAGATTCCCAGCACCAGAACAGTCAATCCGCCGCCTGCGCGCACTACATTCATTACAATCAGGCCGTACTTCCCCGTCGCGGGATCGTACTGGTAGCAGTACAGCAACGCGTGATCGGTCATTGTGCCGATTTTGCCCTGCGAGGCCTCGACCAGCCCGAGGCGAACGTCTCGCGCCGGATACTGCACTCCATAAAAGTAGCGGTCGATCCGGCCATCCGGCGTGAGCACCATGATGGCGGCGGCGTGCGCGTACTGGCGACTGCCGGAATCATAGGCGTAGTGAAAGCCAACGGTGCGCGTAAGGGCGTCAATAGCAGCCTGATCGCCCGTCAGAAAATGCCAATGATCGGCGGCGCCGGGACGCCCATACTGACCCACGTAAACGTCTCTTTTTGCCTTAGCGAGCGCGGGCGTGTCCTTCGGCTCGAAGCTGACCGTCACCGCATCGAAATCCTTGCCGAGATTCAGGGAGATCGCGTCCATGGTTCGCAATTCTCCGTTGAGGACCTCCGTGCACAGAGCGGGGCACTCGAAATAAACCAACGAGAGAATGATTGGCTTTCTTCCAAAGAAGTCACCGAGACGGACGGATTTCCCATTTTCATCGCGAAACATCAGATCCGGCGGAACCTGGGTATTGAGATTTTGCGTGATGTCCACTTCGCGCAAAATGGCGGGCGTAGTCCCCTGTTGCGCGCGCGCAGGCAATGCCATGAAAGCGAGGGTTACGACACATAACGCTAAAAGTATTTTCGCTCTCAAGGTCTTGCCGCTCCTTTCGGCGCAGGCTTTGCCGAATCCGCTTGCGGCGCCGCGTTTTGCACTGGCAATCCCTTGCGCAGCAGCAATTCCATGGCTTGCTCGATCGGCACCCGCACGATTCCCGCACTGCGATTTTCCCACGCATAGGACTCGAGGGACTTTTCCTGCTCGTCGCGGTATTGCAGCAAGTCCTGCCGAGGGTTTACCTGCAACTGCGGACCGAGCGGCAACTGCCGCGTTTCCGCAAAAGGAGACGCCGAGGCCGGCACCTCCGGCTGCGCGGAGAGATAGCGGAACAGTCCCCAGCACGCGACAAACGTCAGAACAAGAACAACGGTAAGGACCACCAGGAAGTTGAACACGCCGCGCACATTCGCGTCGCGCGTTTCGTACCCTGACGGAGGCGCGGGGGTGTTGTGGGATTTATCCATGTTCGGCGGCATGCTCCGCCAACCCTTCCAGCCGCGGATCGTGAACGGGCAGCATCGGCATCCGTTGCAACTGCCAGATAAAGTAAGCGAACCAGACTCCACCCATGCCCAACGGCAGCACGATGTTCATCCACGCCAAGTGCGCATCGCCGCCGCCAAAGGCCGGCAAAACCATCCAGTACATGTCCACAAGACGCATCAACAAAACAATCGAGGCCACAATCAGCAGCGACCGCGTTCTTCGCTTCACGTGGCGGAACAGCAGGAGAAAAAACGGAAGCGCGAAGTTCAGCAGGACCAACAGCAATCCGACATGTCCCCATGTTCCCTGCATTCGGCGAATGTACCAGGGAATTTCATCCGTAAGATTCGCGCCCCAGATAATCAGGAATTGCGAGAATTCGAGGTATGCCCAGAGCATCACGAACGCCAGAAGAAAACTTCCTAGATCGCCAAAATGCGAAGGCCTTACAACATGGGAGAGAGGCTCCCGTTCAGAGAGCCAGATCAGCATGGTGACGGCGAACGCCAGCGCCGCCAGCGCCTGGCCAACCATGAAGAGCATTCCGTAAATCGTCGAGTACCAGCGCGGCTCGAGAGACATCACCCAATCGATCCCGGCGAACGTCACTGTAAACCCATAAATGACCAGCCCAATGCCGCTCAACGCTTCCATGCGTTCCCACACGTGCGCAGGTCCTGCGGCGTCCTCCGTCCGCGACCACTTATTAAGCAGGTAGGCGAGCACGAACCAGCATGCAAAATAGAGAATCATCCGCGCGGTGAAAAACTCGGGATTCAGGTACAACCGCTTGGCGACGATGACTGGATCGGTCTGACCGGGTTGAGACCACACGTATAGCGTCTTCATGCCGAAAAGAAGAGGCAGCGCCGCTACAGCCATAAGAGGAAGAGTCCGCGAGCCTGCTTCCAAAATTCGCCGGATGACCAGAGCCCAATTTCCACCGGTCAGATGCTGCACCATGAGCAGCGCCAGACTGCCAAGCGTGATGCCAAGCCAGAACAGGAACGCGACCAGGTAAGACTGGAAAAATTGGCTCTTATCCGCTATTCCACCGGCGATACAGACAGCAAGAAGGACGCCGCCAATCGCCGCAATCGGCGCAGGCAGGCGATCCAGTTTCACGGTGCTAAGTCCGGTTTCGTTCATTATGATCCGCCCTGCAATTTTTTTCGCTCCGCTTCCGGCACATCGTCGATCGAAACCTGGCGGCTCAGTTGTAACGCGCGAACGTAAGCAATGATGGCCCAGCGGTCGCGGGGCGGGACCCGGTAGCCGTAAGGGTACATGACCCCAAACCCGTTTGTGATCACGTCGAAATAGTGTCCAACGGGCGCGGTCCTCAAGCGCTCTTGGTGAAAAGACGGAGGTCGGCGGAATCCACGCTGCACAATCATGCCGTCGCCATCACCCGAAAGTCCGTGGCAGGGAGTGCAGTAAATATTAAAGCGTTCCCGGCCGCGGTCCAGAACCTCTTTTGTGAGCGGAAATGGAAACTCCGTCGCAGGTTGATTGTTAGTTTTCCCCGTGTAGAGCAGTTCATCCGGCCCCAGCGTCAGATCGCCGCGCGGGACAGTTCCCTCGACGGGCAGGCGAGCGGATTGGCCATCGCCAAAAAAATCGCTCGGGTCATATGGGTTGTAACGGGGCTGGACGTGCATATCCAGCCGACATCCGGCACAGGCGAGGAGAAGCGCGAGCACCGCGAGCGTCCACGGGCCCGCGAGCCTTTGGCGAGGATTGGAATCAGGCCTCAATTTCGGATACCTCGCGGGGATTCAACGTTTCCATGAACTTCCTGGTGAGATCGAGGTCGAACATCGGGTCGCGCGCCTTGATACAAAGGAAAAAACGATCACGCGACGCTAACGCAAATCGCGGAAGGTTGAAGACTGGATGATACGGCGTCGGCAAACCGTTCAACGCCAGCATGCCAAATACCGCCGCTGCGGCGGCGCACAGGATCGTCAGTTCAAACGTGATGGGGATAAACGCCGGCCAGCTATTTAGGCCTCTGCCGCCGACGTTGATCGGAAAACTGATCACAGCCGCAAAATATTGAAGGAAAAAACCCGCGCATCCTCCAAACATTCCCGCCAGCAATACAATCAGTGGGAGACGCGTCTTATGAAAACCGACAGCTTCCGCCAATCCCTCGATTGGAAACGGCGCAAACGCGTCAATGCTGTGGTAGCCCGCATCGTGCGCGCGGTGCGCCGCCTCGAGCAGTTGCTCGGGCGTTTTGAATTCCGCCATTAGCCCGTAGATATGTTCCGTCTTCTTCATTCCTTCGTCTTTGCCTTAGCGCCCTCTCGACGCTAGCGTCGCGGCTGATATTATTGGGCTGCCTTCTTCTCCTCTTCGTTCACCATTTGCCGCATTTCGAAAATAGAAATCAACGGCAGGAAACGGATAAAAAGGAACAGCAGCATCAAGAACAATCCGATCGAGCCGAACAAGACCGCGAAATCCCAGCGCGTCGGGTAGTACATGCCCCACGCGGAGGGCATGAAATCGCGGCTCAAGCTGGTCACCACGATGACAAATCGTTCGAGCCACATGCCGAGGTTTACAACCATGGCGACCGCGAACAGAGCCCAGGGATTCGAGCGCACCTTTCGGAACCAGAGAAACTGAGGCGTCACGATGTTGCAGGCGATCAGGCACCAGTAGGCGATGGCGTAAGGCCCAAACATTCGATTCACGATCATGAAGCGCTCATATTGATTCGCGCTGTAATAGGCGCTGAATGCCTCCATCATGTAGCCATAACCTACGATGAGTCCGGTCGCGAGAAGCACTTTTCCCATGTTATCGAGGTGCTTCATCGTGATGAGGCCTTCCAGGCCAAATAGTTTTCGCACGGGAATGGTGAGCGTCAGAACCATCGCGAATCCCGCGTAGATGGCGCCCGCCACGAAATAGGGCGGAAAAATCGTCGCGTGCCATCCGGGAACTATGCCGTAAGCGAAGTCAAAGCTAACGATGGTGTGCACGGAAAGAACAAGCGGTGTCGCCAGGCCAGCCAGGAGCAAGGAAGCCGTCTCATGCCGGTACCAATGAACCGCCGAGCCGCGCCAGCCCATCGCCAGGAATCCATAGATGATTTTGGCGGCGCGATTTTTCGCGCGATCGCGGAGCGTCGCTAGATCGGGAAGCAGTCCGATGAACCAGAAGAGCAGCGACACCGTCGCGTAGGTGGAAACAGCAAACGCGTCCCACACGAGAGGACTCCTGAAATTCGGCCACATCTTCATCGTGTCGGGATACGGGAACAGCCAGTAGCCCAGCCACGGCCGGCCCATGTGAACGAGCGGGAAAATTCCGGCGCACGCCACCGCGAAAAGCGTCATCGCCTCGGCAAACCGGTTGATCGAAGTGCGCCACGCCTGCCGGAGCAAAAGAAGAATTGCGGAAATCAGCGTGCCGGCGTGTCCGATTCCGATCCACCAGACAAAGTTGATGATCGCAAAACCCCAGCCCACGGGAATCCGAAGGCCCCAAATTCCGACGCCCACCAGGAGGAGGTACGTGACGGCATAAAAGAGCAACATGACCAGCACAAACGCGCCGGCAAAGCCAAGGATCCACCATTTCGGCGGACGCCTCAGAACAATATGGCTGATTTTGTCCGTGACAGACCCGTAGTCGTATCCGGGATCGATAAGCGGCACAGACGCCATTTGCTCCGCGAGTTTGTCCGATGGGCTATCTGACATTGGTCATTCCAAGCCTGCTGTCCGGGGGAAAATTATGATTTTTTTTTCACCGAACAACTAGCCGCCGGCTCCTTTCTCGATCGCTGGATTCGGATTTCGCAGCTTCGCGAGGTACGTCGTCCTCGGACGAGTATTCAATTCTTCGAGCAAGCTGTAATTGCGATTGCTGGCTTTCAACAAAGATACCCTGCTCTTCGGGTCGTTGATGTCTCCGAAAACGATCGCCTCCGACGGGCAGGTTTGCTGGCACGCCGTGACGATGTCGCCGTCACGCAGTGAGCGATCCTGTTTTTCGCTCTCGATTTTTGCCGCGCTGATCCGCTGGACACAATAAGAACATTTTTCCATGACGCCGCGGCTGCGAACGCTCACATTCGGATTGCGCATTCCAAACAGGCTGGGCGTCTCCCAATCCGAGTAGAGCCGGAAGTTAAATCGCCGCACTTTATACGGACAATTGTTCGAGCAGTACCGCGTGCCCACGCAGCGATTGTAGACCATTTCGTTCAGACCTTCCGAGCTGTGCACAGTTGCAGCCACTGGGCAGACAACTTCACAAGGCGCGTCTTCGCAGTGCATGCAAGGAACGGGCTCGTGATAGGTCCTTGGATCGTCCATGTCGCCTTCGAAGTAACGATCGATCCTGATCCAGTGCATCTCGCGGCCGATTCTGACTTCCGTCTTGCCGACGACGGCGATGTTGTTCTCCGCCTGGCACGCCGCTACGCACGCGCCACAACCGGTGCACGCATTCAAATCGATCGCCATGCCCCAGGCAAAGCCGTCATATTTCACGGGAGGGTAAAGGGACAGAGGATTCTCAACTTTGTCAGCTTGCGCGAACGTCGGATTCTTGCCGTATTCGTCGAGCGTCGCGATACGGATCAACTCGCGGCCTTCCATCGAACTGTGCTCTTGCGTTGTGGCCAGTTCCCATTTGCCCGTCTTGCGAATTTCGAGTCCGGTGCCGATCCACGGCGCGGAAAAGGGCCGAATCCATCCCGCATCAAAACCGGCGCTTGTCCCTACACGTCCCGCGCGCGTGCGGCCGTAGCCAAGAAATACAGTGACACTTTCGTCGGCGTGTCCGGGCATGACCCAAACCGGCGCCACGATGGTGCGTCCCTTGTACTTCAATTCGACCGCGTCTTCACTGTTTACACCTAGGCGCTGCGCCGTCTTCGGGCTGACCATCGCCACGGAATCCCATGTGAGTTTCGTCAGGGGCTTGGGCAGTTCCTGGAGCCAGCCGTTATTGGCAAACCGGCCATCCCAGATAGTGGGGTCAGGGCGGAAAACGATTTCGAGACCTTGCGGATATTCGACTTGCCCCAGCACGCCGAGTCCCGGCTTTAGAGAAACTTGCTTTGCCGGAAATGCAGAGTCGGCAACAACTCCATCGCGCAACGTTTTCTCCCAAAACGCGTCGAATCTTGAAACGTTTGGACGCTGCGACTGCCAATAATCGTGCACGATATCGTGCGACGGCTTTACCGCTTGCCCATTCAATACTGCAAGGAAATCGTGATCGGATTTTCCCGCATAAAGAGGTGCGATCAGTGGCTGGATCACTGAAACGGTACCGTCGTAGCCACGCGCGTCTCCCCAGGATTCAAGATCATGAGCCTGTGGGATATGCCAGTGGCAAAGCGTCGAGGTCTCGTCTTCATAAAGCCCGAGACGCGCTGTGAATAGCACGTTGGGCAGTAATTCTTTGAAGCCTAAATCCGCTGGCGCATCGTACGCGGGATTGCCACCGAGGATCAGCAAGGTGGAAACGTTCCCGGCTCGAATGTCAGCAGCCAACTCGCCCAGGGAATCCCACTGGCTGGATGGGGAATCCTCGATCGGCTGCGTGAAGTAGACTGTCTTATCGAAGTTGCCCAGGGCTTGATTGATCGCATGAGCGAGCGCGTGCACGACGGGCGGCTGCTGATCGCCGGCAACAACCAGCGACGCTCCGGAGTGCGCCTTCAGGTCGCTCGCGAGCGCCTGAATCCATCCGCCGGGAACATTGGGAGCCGCGGCAGGGCCAGCAAGAGTGTTCAAACCAAACTCACGCGCGAGTGCTCGCGCGAACCCTTCGATGTCGGATGCGCGCATTCTCAAGCGGTGATCGGCCATCGCGCCAGTGTTCGTAGGTGTCGATTCCACCGAATAGAGCCGGTTCATTTTCGATTCAGGTCCCTCGACACGCCGCTTTCGCGAAAATTCCCGCGCGTATCGAATGCTGCCCGGTCCGCTGGTGAGAAAGTCCGAGTCGAGTGTGAGAATCACGTCCGCCCGATCCACGCGATAGACCGTGTTTACGTATTCCCCGAATGCGATCCTTCCACCTTCACGGATATTGTCGCGCGTCACCGATTCATACTGGATCCACTTGGCGGACGGATATGTCTTCAGAAATGCCCGGATTTGATCGGCAAGCGAAGGCGACGTAATTGTGCCGGTCAGCAGTCTCAGCCCTGAACCATTGCTGCTTTTTTCCGTTGCCAGGGCCGATGCTAACGCGTCCTGGAATACTGACCAGCTTCCAATACGACCGTCGTGAATTACCGCCTGCGAGCGGTCAGGATCGTAAAGACCCAGGACTGAGGCCTGAGCAAAGGCGTCGCTGGCTCCCAGGCTGCCTGGATGATCGGGGTTCCCCTCGACTTTCGTGGGCCGGCCCATGTGGCTTTCGACCAAGACTCCCGTGGCGACTCCACCCAGGGTCACGGCCGTCGCGTAAAAAAGCGCCTTGCCGGGAACAATCTGTTCCGGCTGTCGCACGTAGGGAACAATTTTCTGCGTCGGGAGCTTCGTGCAACCCGTCAGCCCTGCAAACGCTGCGGACGCGGCCATCACTTTCATTAGTTCCCGGCGATCGAGTTTCGCGCCAGGATCGTTCGCTCCGTGCGGAAATTCATTTTCCTTGTGATCTCGAAATTCCGGCGTATCGGCCAGCTCCTGAATGCCGCGCCAAAACCGCGGAGCTTTCCCGTCGCTCGCTAATAGGCGCAGAGAGGCGATGTCCACATCAGGCCGCATCCTGTTCTTTCCCTCAGTATCCATGAACGACAGTTTCCCTCAGTCCAATTCTTATCGATGGCACGTCGTGCAGTTCACCAAACTCTGCACCTTGTATTCCTTCATCAGCCGCTCGCCCAAGGCCACCTGGTCCTTCGGTGGCTGATAGAAGGCATTGAAGACCTCGGAACGCGGCCGCAAATAATTCTGAGGCGCGTTGTGGCACTCGAGGCACCAGCGCATGTAGAGAGACTCGTTTCGCCAGGTGATATTCATTTCCGCGATGGGGCCGTGACAAGTGGTGCAGCCGACGCCTTTCGCGATGTGGATGCTGTGATTGAAATAGACGAAGTCAGGCACAGCGTTCACTCGCGTCCAGGAAATTGGCGTTGAGTCGCGGTAACTCGCACGAACCGGATCGAGAATGGCGGCATTGGTCCAGATTTGCGAGTGGCAAGTCATGCAGGTTTGCGTTGGAGGCATGCCTGCCGACGAGGAAACTTCCACTGACGAGTGGCAATAGCGGCAGTCCAGTCCTAGCTCGCCGACATGATGTTTATGGCTGAACGGAACAGGCTGGGGGCGCGCGTTGTGCACCTCGGTGACGTAGGACGTCTGGTTCACTACACTGACGGCGTATCCAAGCAACGCAACTAGGATCACCGCGCCGTAGATGCTCACGCGCGCTACTGTATTCGTGCTGCGGTGAAAAATCTGAGCCATACACGTATCCCCCGGAACATTCTCCGAGGTGAACAGCCCGGACGGGACCTAGCGCCTCTCTGTGGACCGCTTACTGCGGCCTCAATTTGCGGGAAACGGCGCCCTTATTCAACGAAGGGGATAAAATCAACAAGTGCCGGCGAAATGCACTACAGTAATGATTCAACCGGCTTGCTACGGGTACTTCTAAGATTCCATATATTTATAATTGGTGCCAAACCGTTGCCCGCGCGAATCACTATAGCAGCAATGCAAAAGCAATTTCAAATGCTCTATTCATTCCTCAGTGCAGGATTTAACAACAGATTATCTCGAATAACGTATAAGCTTCTTCAATTGGCTCTGCGTTAGTTAACTCGCTGTTCCGCGTGCGGCTGTTCCCTTTCGGAATAAGTGATTGGGGGGAACCGATCTCGACCCGGGAGGCCGAAATGTAACGGCCTCGCTGTCGGAAGCATCAAAACAGTTGCATAATCACTACCTTGAAGGGGCAAAGTAAATTTCCTAAAGGAGTCGTCTTGCCGCCGTTGTTTTCAGAGAATAAGAGGCCGGGTTCATGTGGATCGTAAGAATCGCGCTGCGGCGGCCGTACACATTCATCGTAGCCGCGCTAGTCATAATCCTGATGACGCCGATTGTTCTTCAACACACGCCTACCGATATTTTCCCTGACATCAATATCCCGGTCATTGCTGTCGCCTGGCAATACGCCGGCCTGCCCCCTCAACAGATGGAGCAGCGGATCGTCAGCAATTACGAACGCTTTTTGTCCATTTTCGTTGAGAATACCGAGCATATCGAGTCCCAAGTGATCGCCGGCCGCTCGATCAGCAAAGTGTATTTCCAGCCGGGCACCGACGTGAACGTGGCGTTGACAGAAATCACCTCCATGTCCCAGGCGACGATACGCCAGTTTCCGCCGGGGATTGCTCCCCCGTTGGTCATCTCCTACTCGGCCTCGACCATTCCCATCCTGCAACTAGGAATGAAGGGCGAAGGGCTGTCCGAGCAGGAGTTGTTCGACGACGCCCAGCAAATCGTTCACAATCAGTTATCCACCGTGGCAGGGGCCGAAATTCCGTACGCCTATGGCGGGAAGCCCCGACAGGTCTCGGTGAACCTCGATATTCCCGCGCTACAAGCAAAGGGCCTTTCGCCGATCGATGTGATTAACGCCGTCGGCAACCAGAATCTTGTGCTTCCGTCCGGCACCGCCAAGATGGGCGCCACCGAGTACAACGTGGAAATGAACGGTTCGCCCGACAGGCTGGCCGCGCTGAATGACCTGCCCATCAAGACCCAAAACGGCGCGACCATCTATGTCCGAGACGTCGCCACCGTGAGCGACGGCTTTTCACCGCAGATCAATATCATTCGCATGGACGGACAACGAGGCGTGCTGCTCTCCGTTTACAAGACGGGCGACGCCTCGACGCTGGATGTTGTGGCGCACATCTATTCAAAGCTGCCAACAATCGCCACTCTACTGCCGCCGCAGGTCGTCATAACTCCCCTTTTCGACCAATCTATATTCGTGCGCGCTGCCGTTCAAGGTGTGATTCGCGAAGGTCTAGTCGCCGCGTGTTTGACAGCGTTGATGATTCTGTTGTTTCTAGGAAACTGGCGAAGCACGCTGGTGATCGCCATTTCGATCCCGCTATCGGTGCTGGTCTCGATTTTTATATTGAGCGCGCTTCACGAGACGATCAACCTGATGACGCTCGGAGGTTTGGCGCTCGCTGTCGGAATTCTGGTGGACGACGCTACCGTCGAAATCGAGAACATTAATCGAAATCTGGCGATGGGAAAGGAAACCATCCAAGCGATTCTGGACGGCGCGCAGCAGATTGCCGTGCCGGCGTTCGTATCCACGCTTTCGATTTGCATCGTGTTCGTACCCATGTTTTTCCTCACCGGCGTTGCAAAATTTCTATTCGTGCCGCTGGCGGAGGCGGTCGTTTTTGCCATGCTGGCGTCCTATATTCTTTCCAGGACGCTGGTGCCCACGATGGCGATGTATCTCCTGAAGAATCACCACGGGGAGGAACACGCCACGGGCACCGACATTTTTTCCCACATCCAGCGCGGGTTTGCTCGGGGCTTTGAGCGCATGCGCGAGGGCTACCGGCGGATGCTGGGCGCGTGCCTCGATCACGCGGCGCTATTCGTCATTCTTTTCCTAGTGGTCTGCGTGGCTTCGGCGCCGCTCGCATTCACGCTGGGCCGCGACTTCTTCCCCAGCGTGGATGCGGGATTGATCCGGCTGCACATGCGCGCCCGCGCGGGCCAGCGCGTGGAAGAGACCGCTCGCGAAGCCGATGGCGTCGACAACTTGATCCGGCGAGCGATTCCGCCGAATGAACTCGGAAACATTCTCGACAACATCGGCCTCTTTTTCAGCACGATCAACATGACCTACAGCAATTCAGGCGTAATTGGAGAGTCGGATGCCGAGATTCTGATTGGCTTGAAACCCGGGCACAAGATGCCGACCAGTTATTACATCGATCGATTGCGCGAGCGCTTGTCCGAGGAATTTCCCGGAACTCAATTCTTCTTTCAGCCCGCGGACATGGTCAGCCAGATTCTGAACTTCGGCGCTCCCGCCCCGATCGATATTCAGCTCATCGGTCCGAACGTCAGGGAAAACTACAAAATCGCGCAGCACATGTCGAATCTGATCCAGCACGTGCCCGGAGCCGTCGACGTTCACGTTCAGCAGATGGCCTCGTATCCGACCTTATTTTTCAATGTCGATCGCACCAAGGCGCAGTCGGTGGGCTTGAGCCAGGCGGACGTGGCCAACGATGTGCTGCTTACGCTGAGTTCCAGCAATCAGATCAATCCATCCTTCTGGGTGAACCCGAACACTGGATTCGAGTACAGCGTCGCCGTGCAGGTGCCGCAGTACAAGATCGATTCCATGCAGGCTCTGGACAACATTCCGATCTCTTCGGCTTCTACTGCTTCTCCCCAAATATTGCGAAATCTCGCCGAAACGAGCATCAATGTGGAGCCGGCATTGATCACTCATTATGACAGCCTGCCTTCGATGGACGTGTACGCATCGGTGGAGGGGCGCGACCTTGGCGGCGTGGACGAGGATATCCAGAAGGTACTGAATCAATTTGAGGCCAAGCTTCCTCGCGGCACGAGAATGTTCCGGCGCGGACAAGTAGCGACGATGAATTCTTCCTTCGCCGGCCTGGGCGCGGGCGTGGGAGTCGCCGTCATCCTGGTGTATCTCTTGATTGTCGTGAATTTCCAGTCTTGGCTCGACCCCTTTATCATTATTACGGCGCTTCCGGGCGCCCTCACCGGAATTGTTTGGATCCTTTTGCTGACCCACACTACGCTGAGTGTGCCATCGCTCACGGGAACGATCATGTGCATGGGCGTGGCAACGGCGAACAGCATCCTATTGGTGTCCTTCGCGCGCGAACGAATGACGGAAGGGCTCACCGCCAAGCAAGCCGCCCTGGAAGCTGGGTTTGTGCGAATTCGGCCCGTGCTCATGACCGCCATGGCGATGATCATTGGAATGGTGCCGCTGTCTTTGGGCCTGGGCGAGGGCGGAGAGCAGAACGCGCCCCTGGGCCTCGCGGTGATCGGCGGGTTGGTTGTGGCCACGTTTGCGACTTTATTTTTCGTGCCCTGCGTGTTCTCCCTGATCCATCGGAGATATAAACTGAGAGAACACGCGGGCATTTTAGAAACAACCGGTTCCTAGAACAGCCAGAAATTCCAGGAGAGCATTGGGGATGTCAGACATTTCAGGCAACGCGCATCGGGATTCTCAGCTTGAAGACGGTTCCGGCGGTGCTCGCAAGGGCCGCGGCCCGATGCTGCGCTGGTTTTCCGTACTGCTTCTTATACTCGCCGTTTTGGCGATTTATGTCCTCGCTCTGCGGCGGAACGAGCATCAGGTACTTGCGCAACAAACCGAAAAGATGGCGATGCCGTTTGTTGCGGTGATTCATGCGACGCCCATTACTGACACGGCTGAAATGGTGCTCCCCGGATCGATTAAAGCTTACGTTGAATCGCCAATATACGCGCGGACAAATGGGTATCTGAAGGTCTGGCACAAAGATATTGGCAGCCGCGTGAACAAGGGCGATCTTCTCGCCGAAATCGACACGCCGGAGATCGATCAACAACTTGTCCAGGCCCGCGCCGATCTCAACACGGCGCAGGCAAATCTTAACCTGTCCAGCATTACGGCAACGCGCTATCAGGACTTGCTCAAAACGGATTCGGTTTCAAAGCAGGATGTCGACAATGCCAACGGGGATCACTCGGCAAAAGTCGCGATGGTGCAATCGGCCGAAGCCAACGTCAGGCGTCTGGAAGAATTGGAATCGTTCAAGCGCGTGTATGCTCCGTTCTCGGGAGTGATCACCCAGCGAAATGTGGATACCGGTACCCTGATTAACGCGGGCAACGGCGGAACCGCGACGAAGGAAATGTTCGATCTGGCGCAGATCGATCCGCTGCGCGTCTTTGTTTCGGTCCCGCAGTCGTACAGCCCTTCGATGCACACCGGGCTCAAAGCGTGCCTGGAGTTGGCCGAGTTCCCCGACCGCAGGTTCTGCGGTCAGGTCGCCCGCACCGCAAACGCAATCGATCCCGGCACGCGCACGCTGCTCACCGAAGTCGATGTGCCTAACCCGTCTGGGACTCTGCTTCCTGGTTCCTACGCGCAAGTGCACTTCGACGCGAAGCTGTCGGGCCAGCGATTTTCCCTGCCGATCAATGCGCTTCTGTTTCGCCCGGAGGGAACGGTGGCAGCCGTTGTGAGCTCGGATGGACATCTCAACATGAAGAAAATAGGGATCGGGCGAGATTTGGGGGCCACGGTCGAGGTTCTGCAAGGAATCGATCCAACCGACAATATCGTTGTGAATCCACCCGATTCACTCGAACAGGGTGAAGAAGTTCGTGTCTCTTCCCCAAACGTCGGCGGCGTCCCCGACGCGCATTGAACACCGGCCCCCTACGCTACAATTTCAGGAATGAACCGCGAGGCAGACCCAGATGAGACCGTTCTCATAGCCAAAAGAAGCGGCAATTTGCTCGCCGTCGGCGATAGTTACCATTTCATAGTCATCGCCTCGAATCACCGTGGGCACTGAAAGCATGCAGTGGTCGGCCAGCCGGGAAATCTTACCCTTGAAATTGCCCGCGACCATGTTGCAGATTTCGGCGATTGCGTCCGCCACGTCGCTGGCGGCCACCGTCCCGACCGACCCGAGCATCCTTCCGGCAATGCTTTCCGCCGTTCTCGAATCGCAGCGAATCGATAGTACGCCGCAGAGCGCGCCCGCCAGGCCGACCATCGCCGTGGTATCCCCGCCGGCAACATCGTCCAGTGATTTAGGCATAGTGTTTAAATCGGACTGAAGCATGATCTGAAACACTTCCTTCGTTGCCAACTCCAGTAGCGAGCCCCACGTGGCGTCGGGACGCACCGCTGTTTGGATTTTGGCGTCCAATGCTGGATTCATCGTAATACCTCCAGAAGCGGGGTGACTCGTTCCTTGATCTGATCCGGCGTAAACGGCTTCCGGATGTACCCTTTCGCGCCAATGGACAGCGCTTCCACAACGCGCGATTCGCTGCCCTCCGTGGTGACCATGACAACGGGTGTGCCTTTGCAGGATTCAATCGTGACCAGTTGCCGAAGAAACTCAATACCGTCCATGGCAGGCATATTGATGTCGGACAGAATAAGGTCGAAGGGACCTGCATTTACCGCGGCAAGCGCTTCGATTCCATTCCCCGCTTCAACGATGTCGCCCAGTTCCAAGCCTGCCTGGCGCAAGGAGCGCTCGACAATTTTTCGCATCACGGAGGAGTCATCCACAATCAGGATACGCGGTCGTTTCATTCGTTTTCTCCGGTCATTCGTATCAGGATTTCGTTCCGCCCACCGGCATCTCGACGGGGTTATTGAACTCAATGACG
>JBEKCU010000028.1:0-23209 GCA_050014735.1 Candidatus Acidiferrales bacterium
ATCACAGCCAATTGCACGGCTACTCTCGAAAACCCTTGGGGCACTTCCCTGATCCAGCCCTCGGGTAAGGCAAGCGGTGTTGTTCTTCCGAATGCTTGCACACTGGCTAGCTTCAACAGCTCCTACAATCCCGACTTTAATCCTGTGACAGGCACGATCGATGGCTGCGTCTCCAATACGGCAAATCCAAATCCTTTTTACTTGGGCGTATACGCTCGCAATAACAAGCTTCCGTACACGATGAACAGCACGTTGGACATTCAATGGCAACCCCGAAGTGACCTGGCGATCGACATCGGGTACGTGAACGCCCTCGGGCGTCATGAGATCATCCCAATCCCATTCAATCAGGCAAGAATTGCATCTCCCACAAATCAATTGTGCGGGCCGAAAGCTGGCTGCTCCGGGGCATTGCCTTTTGTTACTCAGTCTTACACCTACGGGTATACGGTGCAGGGCCCGTCCGGCAACATATTTGGCAACGACGCTCCTCTCCAGTTACCCAATGGACAGTATTACCTGGCCAATCCGGAAGGCGGCAACGTCGACTTGCGTGTTCCCTACATCGGGCTTGCAGCAGAGTCGGAAGCGTATACCGCCGAAGGAATTTCGGCCTACAACGCTTTGCAGGCACACGTCGAAAAACGGCTGAGCCACGGACTTCAGTTCGGTGTCTCGTACACCTATTCCCGGTCTCTCGATGAACAGAGCGCTTTGGGTCTTTTTTACAACGGAAACAACCCTCTCAACATTCGAGACGGGTACGGGCCGTCGGACTTCGACCGCACTCACGTGTTCAACGTCGATTATCACTATGAGCTGCCGAAGTTCTTCCGTCCTTCTTCATGGGAAGGAAAGGTGGCTGACGGATGGGCCATTCAGGGCGTGGTCGTCGTCCAGAGCGGGCAGCCCTACAGTGTGATCGACTATTCCGGTGCGGTAGGAAGCGTGTTCTACGGCATCAATGACGGAATCACGAATCCCATCGTTCCGCTGAACTTTGCCGCTGGTTGCACCCCGCAGAACGCGCTTACCGGGGCGATCGGCAACAATCCCAGTTCACCGGCGCTAAAGGCGTCATGCTTTACGCTGCCCTTGCTCAGCCCAGGCGCTTTAAACGGCGCGATCCCCTCATCGGACTCATATGAAACCAATTTCACCACAGGCCAGCGGAATATATTCCGGCAATCGTGGCAGCGCCGCGCAGACATCTCCATTGTGAAGATCACGTCCATAACCGAGCGCGTGTCGCTGAAGTACAGCTTCGAGGTATTCAACCTAACCAACACGCCGAGTTTTGACATCCCCATCGACAACGTCACTCAAAATCTGAATTTCAGCCAATATCCGGTGACAGGCATGAACGTTTTCCCGAGCGCAGCGACCTGCAAGGCCGACCCAGGCGCGAATTCCAACGACGGGAACTACTTCTACAACTGCCCCGGCGGCCTCGGCCAGGTCACCAAGACGATCGGCAGCTCACGGCAGGTTCAAATGTCCCTGGGCTTGACCTTTTAGTCTAAAACTCAGTTCAAAGCGAAAAGCGGCGGCATTCGTTCAGAATGCCGCCGCTTTGTTCTTAAATCTGAATTGTGGAATTAATTCTTAGCCGGTGTGCCGCCGTCTTACAGTTGTCCAATATCCTCGTTCCAAATTTCCGGATTAGCCCGAATATAGTCCCCTAGAAGCGTGACGCATTCCAGAGAATCCAGATCCACTACATTCACGCCAAGAGACAGCAGCCAATCGACTCCGCCCCGGAAATTCCTGCTTTCGCCGACCACAAGTGTTCCGAATCCAAATTGGCGAACCAGCCCGCTGCAATACCAGCACGGCGCTAGGGTAGTGACCATGATCAGCTCGCGGTAGCTGCGCTGGCGGCCTGCATTCCTGAACGCATCCGTCTCGCCGTGCATGGAAGGATCTCCATTTTGCACCCGGCGATTGTGACCCTTGCCGATAAGACGAGCGTTTCGATCGAAGATTGCCGCGCCAATCGGGAGTCCGCCCTCAGCCAGTCCCTGCTGGGCTTCCGACAGAGCTACCTCAAGCATGGACGCATAGTCCGGTTCAGGCTGCATCGTTGTTGCATCCGCGGAGATACACTATCGGGCCGCCATCTGCTGCTGCACGGGCGCTTTCTGTTTGAGCAAGGCGATGAAGGCGCGCATCCACGCGGGGTGGTCGGGCCACGCACGCGCGGAAACCATCACGCCGTCGACGACGGCCTCGGAGTCCGCAAATTCCGCGCCGCCCGCTTCCACGTCCGGCTGCAATGCAGGATAGGCGGCCGTGCGCCGGCCCTCCAGCACGCCGGCTGCAAGCAGGATCAGGGGCGCATGGCAGATTTGAGCCACGGGCTTTTCGCTCTTCATAAATTCCCGCACGATGCGCAGGCAATCTTTGTTGTTCCGGATGTATTCGGGTGCGCGTCCTCCAGGAATGACGAGCGCCGCGTAATCGGCCGGATCGACGTCAGCAAACGTCAGATCCGCGTCCCAACTGTAACCGGGCTTTTCGGTGTATGTATCGAAACCGGGCTCGAAATCGTGCACCACAAAGTGAAGTTTTTTCTTCGTGGGAGCCGCAATCTTGACGTCGTAACCTTCTTCCAACAAACGCTGGTAAGGATACATGACCTCTAGCGATTCACCCGCATCGCCGGTAAGGATCAATACTTTTGGAGCACCCATGGCATACCTCCTGAAGAAGTAAGGTTTGACTTGTAGGGGCACGGCATGCCTTGCCTGTCCCAGTGCAAAGGCGGATCAGTCCGCGCTACCGCCACTCCAAGCAGCTGTTTTCGCCGGTAGTGACGGCCCTGCGCCAGCCTCTGTCTTGGTAATCGCCGCGACAATTTCAGCGAAATCCTCGCCGGTGAGCCGCAAGGATGCCGCCTGAATCCACCCGTCCACTTGCGCCGGGGTGCGAGCTCCAACGATAGCTCCGCTTACGCCTGGCCAGCCAAGCGTCCAGGCGATTGCCACGGCGGAAACGGAAGCGCCGTGCCGCTTGGCGATTGGGCGCAACGCGTCGCGCAAAGCGATATTGCGGCTGAGTTTAGGCTCCTGGAATTGGGGATTCTTCCGCCGCCAATCGTCATCGGCCATTCGTTCCACTCGCGATGTATCGAAACTCTCGGTAAGAATGCCGGATTGCATCGGGCTATAGCAGATCACGCCGGTGTTGTGCTGCTTGCACCAGGGGATTTCCTTTTCCGCAGCGGCGCGATTGATCATGGAGAAGGGAGGCTGCAGCGAATCGACATGGTGGACCGCTTCACAGCGCTCCAACAATTCTTGGTTGAAATTCGATACACCCGCGGCTCGAATTTTTCCTTCCTCGATAAGATTTGCCATCTCTCCCCAGGAATCCTCGACAGGCGTTCCGATTTCATCCGGCCAGTGAAACTGATAGAGATCGATTCTATCGATGCCGAGCCGCCGCAGCGATAATTCGCATTCGCGACGTATGGATTCCGGGGCAAGGACGCGCTTCGCAACTTGCATAGGATTCTTCGTATCCCAGATGAGCCCGCACTTGGTGAAAACGTATGGGCGCTCCGCTGCCGGTATCTCCCGCAATAATTTGCCGACGACTTCCTCGGAGTGGCCCAGTCCATAAACAGCTGCGGTATCGATCCAGTTGATCCCCAGTTCCAAAGCATGACGCATGGTTGCGATAGACTCGGCATCGTCTTGCGGTCCCCAACCGAAGGACCAGCCGCCTCCGCCGATCGCCCAAGAGCCAAATCCGACAGTCGTGATGTTGAGTCCGCTCGACCCGAGCGGGCGAGTAGGCAATGCCATGAGTGCACCTCCTAAATGAGCCCTTGAGCGATTGCAGTCTGCCATCGTGAGCTCGACACAACATAGTGTAGCTGCGATATCCGATCTATTCCAGCCCATCCAATGATTTGGTAGCGCCGGCATCTTGCCGGCGGCTCGTGCATCTCACGGGAACAAAAAACCGCCGGCAAGATTGCGGCGCCACTGGACCGGTCGGGAAGGTTAAATGAAGTTGCTCAGAAAAAGTTGCCCGAAATTATCATCGACATTATCGCCGGGCGTCGATAGACTCCGCTGTATAGGGTGGCTTCCGCGTTCTCATGTGAGAATTACATGACAAGCATCCCGATGAGCTTGCCTCGGTACGTCGCAAATCACGCGGAGAGCTTTTTCGAAGCGAGTTGGCGCGAGCGTAGATCTCAGGGCGACTAAACATCTTGAAGAAGGAGCGACAATGCCAAATCGCAGGGATTTCCTGAAGAGCATAGCCGGCGCATCGGCCGGGATGATTTTCGTGGGTTGCAGCGTTTGTGACGCGCGCGCCGCGCGAATACCAACTCTCGCTCAGGCAAATGATGTCGCGAAGCGCAGGGAAGTCATGGTCGGGAAGCGACGAGTTAAGACAGTCGACGTTCACTGCCACGTTTCTGTGCCGGGCGTATTGGACGTGATCAAGGGCACCAATGTTACGCGCCGCCCGAGCCCATACAATAGCGATGATTTGACCGAAGGGCGCATCCAGTCGATGGACAAAATGGGGATCGACGTCCAGGCCGTCAGCATCAATCCTTTTTGGTACAACGCCGATAAGGACTTGGCGATCCGGGTCATTGACTTTCAAAATGAGCGGATGAGCGCGATCTGCGCCAAGCATCCAGATCGTTTTGTGGCTTTTGCCGCGGTCGCACTCCAATTTCCCGAGTTGGCCGCTCAGCAGCTCGAAGAAGGCATGAAAAAGTGGGGATTTCGAGGTGCGGCAATCGGTTGCAGCGTGGAGGGTGAAGATCTCTCCGCTCCCAGGTACGAGCCTTTCTGGGCCAAAGCGGAGGAGTTGCAGGCCTTGATCTTCGTTCATCCGCAGAACCCCGCTATTAACAAGGACATTGAAAAACGTTTAGAGGGGAGTGGCGCGCTGGTCAATTCAGTCTCGTATCCTCTCGAAACATCAATTTTCCTTTCTCACATGATTTTTGAAGGGGTGTTCGACAAATTTCCGAACCTAAGAATCTGCGCGGCGCACGGGGGCGGGTATCTCCCGAGCTATCCCAGCCGGATGGACCACGGATGCGATGTGTTTCCCGAGCAGTGTCCAAAGGCAATTAAGAAGCACCCGTCCGAATATCTCAAGCAAATTTATGTCGATGCGATGGTCTTCACGGCGGAGGGGTTGCGGCATCTGATAGCGGTGGTGGGACCATCGAATATTGGATTGGGCACCGATTATCCGTTTCCGTGGGAACTGAATCCAGTGGATCACGTCCTCAACCAGCCCAGCCTGAGCGATGCCGACAAAATCGCAATACTTGGCGGCAACATGTGCAAGCTGCTGAAGATTCCAGTTTAAAAGGGACGAACTTCCGGTCGGCCGTTGAATTTGTGTCTTATCACGAGCATTAGCTTCGGAAGGCTACACCGCGTCAGCAATGTCAACCGCGCGAGGAATCCCAGAGAGCAATCAATCTCTTTCGCACAGATTCATCCGGCAGCGGCCCAACCCCCGCACGGCAATCTTCGGCCATATGTTCCGGTTGTCCCGTTCCTGGAATGACGCAGGTCACCGCCTCATGGGCGATGACAAATTTCAACAGCACCTGCGACCATGTTGTACAGCCAATCTCCTCCATCCAGCCCGGAACCGGCTGGTCACGCAAAGAATCGAGCAATCGGCCCGTGCCGAGCGGCCGATTCACGAGTACAGCAATCCCGCGTTCGGCTGCGAGCGGCAGCAGCCTATGTTCAGCCTCGCGTTCATCGAGTGAATAATTGAATTGCACGAAGTCCAGTTTCTCGGTGCGCATAATGTGTTCGAGATCGTTGTGGCCGCTCGATTCATAGTGCGTCACGCCGAAATACTTAATGCGGCCCTCAGCTTTCCATGCGCGCAACGTGGCGAGATGCTCGCGCCAATCCACCAGGTTGTGAACCTGCATGAGGTCGATGCTCGGCCGTTGTAACAGGGCGATCGACCGGCGCATTTGCTCGATTCCCGCGCTCCGTCCCCGGGTCCAAACCTTGGTAGCAACGAACGCCTTTTTCTGCGTCCCCGCCTCGGTCAGCAGCCTTCCCACGATTCCCTCCGCGCGGCCGTACATCGGCGAACTATCGATCACCGATCCGCCGAGTGCGAAGAGCGTGCGAAGGACGTCGGCAAGTGCAGCGTATTCCTTGCTTTTTGGCACGACGTCAAACCCTTTCCACGTTCCTACGCCGATCACCGGCAGGGCCTCGCCGCTCGACGGAATAATCCGCGTGTGCATTCCTGTGTTTGTCATTGGAATTCTCTCTGTGAGAGTTGTGAGGAGGGCGTAATCGCACCCGCAAGGAAGGTCGATCCTATTTGCCGTAGGTGACTGTGAGAGTCGCTTTGCCAAGAGTATTCATGTTCGTCATGTATCCGACCATCGCCGCGGTTGCATCCGACTCAAGTTCGAGACGTTCCACTTTCAGTGCGTGGACCGCGAAAATGTACCGGTGAGGTCCTCCCGGCGGGGGCGCCGCGCCCCCGTAACCTGGGGCCCCAAAATCGGTTCGAGTTTGAAGTGAGACAGGAGGCAGGCCAGCGCCGTCACTACTTCCGGCACCTTCCGGCAACTCCGTTACCCAAGCGGGGATATTGATGACAACCCAATGCCACCATCCCGAGCCGGTCGGCGCGTCCGGGTCGTATGCCGTGACGACAAAGCTCTTGGTTCCTTCGGGCGCGCCTTCCCACATAAGGTGCGGAGAAACATTGCCGCCCGTATAGCCCATTCCGTTAAATACCTGGGCTTCAGGCATACGCTCCCCTTCATTCAAGTTCTTGCTAGTGAGCCGGAAATCCATACCGATTCTCCTCGGCGGACAAATAAGAATTCGCGAACGACAAATTGAGTATGCCACAAGTGCTGATGCGACATCCCGCTGAACCTTCCTTGACACCCCTTCGCGCGGAACAGTACACTGCTTTGCCGAATATTTTCGGGGTCTGAAACGATGCTGATATCAAGAGATTACGTAGGATACATGGCGGGTGAGGTGGTGAAGCGCTTGGTCGCGGCGAAAATGATTGAAGCGCCGTCCGCGGATGCCTTGGCGCAGCGCGTTCGCGTCGCCATGCAGGAGGAAATCAGCGTTGAAGACCGCTTGAATGAAGAAGTGCGCGAAATTTTAACCAAACATGCCGACGAAATGCGCAGGACGGGCGTCCAGTATCAGGAGATGTACAAAAAAGTGAAGGGCGAACTTGCGCGGCAGCGGAAATTGATTCTTCGATAGATGGTGCCGGCAGGTTTAAAAGAGTGAACAGGATGATGACAATCCGAGACGAAAGGGAAGAGTGCTATAAATAAATGCGATTGACCCGCGAAAAAACCATTCGTCTATCCCACGTGATTACGGACCTGTTGGTGGCAAGTGACGACGTCGAATTTGTCGAGGACCGGGATACTATCCGGCAAAAGACCGTCCAGATACTTCAGGACCTGTTGAAGGAAGAGGAAGCCGTGGATACGGAAGTCCGGAAAAAAATTACCTCGCAGAAAAAGGAAATTTTGGAAGGAAGTGAAGAGTGGGAAGTGCTGTTCCGCAAATATTATGCCGAGGAAATGCGCCGTATGGGAATTGTACACCAGCCAAGTCCGCGTTAAACCATTACTTATTTTTTGAGCAGGTGGGAGTCAAACCGATGCAGGCAAAAGTCAAAAGAAAACAGGCTGAAGCCTGTTTTCTTTTGGGCTATTGTCCGTCGTCGGGGCGCTTCTTCAGGACCGGGCGATCCGGATCGGAATCGTCGCCGGACGTTGTTGTCTGGCCGCCTGCAGAGCCTTGAGTTGGCTGTTCGGTTCGCGTGCGCAAAGTGGGTTTATCCCCGCCAGATTTGGTATTGTCCAGCTTATTTCGGTTCTCGATTTTGTGGAGGCGCGCCTTAATGACATCGAATTCGGACGTGGTGACGATGTATTCGTCCCGCGCCGGGAGAATTGTCGCAATTTCCTCTTGAGCTTTTTGCACGCGCTCCGGAGTCGGCGGATGCGTTGAGAAAACCTTTGGGATGCTGCCGGGATGGCGCCGTTCTTCGGCCTCAATTTTCTCAAAGAAACTTACGAAGGCGTTCGGATCGTAACCGGCCTTGTACATGTATTGCAGGCCCAGGTAATCCGCTTCGCGCTCCGCATCGCGCGAGAATTTCAAATAACCAATCGGGATTGCGAGATTCAAACCCTCGTACAGACCATATCCTGCCCAGCCGCCCGGCCCCAGCAGAATGAGCGGGATGGAAGCGAACTGCATCAACTCTCCCTTGGTAGCGTTCTTGGTGCCATGGCGCGCGGCCACGTGCGCAATCTCATGTGACATCACGCCAGCGAGTTCCGCTTCCTCATCGGCGCGCAGGATCAACCCGCTGTTCACGTAGAAAAATCCTCCCGGCAAAGCGAAGGCGTTAATTTCGTCGGAGTCGATTACCTTAATCGTGAAGGGCACCTTGGCGTCGGAATTTCGGACGAGGTTTTGTCCGACACGGTTTACATATTCGGTAACGACCGGGTCATTGATCATTTTGGAAGTCTTTTCGACCTCCTGCGCTGCTTGTTTCCCGAGCGCGATCTCGCGCTCCAGGGAATACAAATTCACGCCCTTGCCGACACCTCTGTTCCCAATCGAATTCACATCTTTTTCGGAGCCGGCCTTGACACCTTTTGGAGTCTGGTCCTCGTCGGATGAAGAGGTTTGTTGCTGGTCCTGCGGTTGAGTCGATGGTGTCTGGTCTGTTGATGTGGCCTGGGGCTTTTGGGAAGAATCTGCCGGTGCCGACGGCGGTTGAGTCGGGTTCGTAGGCGTGGCCTCCGGCGGTTGGGTCTGGGATTGAGTTTGGGATTGGGCTGCGAATCCCGCCGGTACGGCCAGAAACAACGCCAAAGCGACAACAATAAACCCGCTGGAGAGGCGGCTCATAGCT
Source organism: Candidatus Acidiferrales bacterium (assembly GCA_050014735.1). Taxonomy (GTDB): domain Bacteria; phylum Acidobacteriota; class Terriglobia; order Acidiferrales; family UBA7541; genus Palsa-360. Next base: position 8,944 of record JBEKCU010000028.1, read on the forward strand.
CCTCCTGATTACTTCTGTCGACGCATTATACAACACCCGCGCCTAAAGAGACCATACTCTCTTCGACGTCGGATGTAATTCACCGAAAATAGGTTTCCCACGTTACGATGGAAAGCTTGGCGTCCTCAAGGATTGACACTTCCTGGAGTTCCCAATAATCTCAAATGCAGGCGATGTTGTGCTTGCTGGCCCCATGCGGAAATGTGCCGGTAGCACGAAGGGGTTGCCTAAGAGCCGCCTTCGGCGGATAGTTCCAAGCCGGGCCCTTACAGGGCACAGCTTGCCGTGCCTCTACAACTGACACCGGGATGTAATCCGTGAATGGCGGATCGATAATGGCAAAACAATGGCTAGTCAAGTAGGCCAGCGAATCCAAATAGGGCAAGTGTGGAAGAAAATTGGGACCGAGGAAACCTTCCTGGTTACCAAGCTCTATAACGAAGCCCTGACCACGATTGCCGTGCTTAGGCCGACGGGTGCGGCAACCGAATTCATGATTCGAGTCCGCGTGGAGCGACGGGGTGATAACCACAGCCTGCCGGGTTACGCAATGGCCCAAGGTAACGAAGGACTCTAGAAGCCAACTTTCTTGTGGGTCCCGGTGTAAGGCGTGCCGAACGTGACCTGAGCGACCCGGCATCGTTCGTCAGATCGATCTCACCGGCAGCGTCACCACGTCGTCCACCTGCATGACTTCTTTGACCAGGAACGGTTCGGCGTATTCCACTCCAGCCATGTTGCCGTAGTAGCGCGCGATAAGATTCACTTCGTGGTGCAGCCGGTCCAGCGGGATGTCCACTTTCGATTTCTTGTCCTTGGTCTTGGGACGGAACTGCGAGTTATACGCCAAGATTGCCCGGTATCGGCGCTCGAAATGTCGGGTGATATCGACGACGAAGGTTGGCCGCACCTCCCGGTAATAAACCGTCGAGTAAATAATCTTGAAGGGGCGGAATGGCTCTCCCTCGATCGGCAACTGCTTTAGGCCCGCCAGGAAGCATCCTTCGTAGCCTAGACGTGCCGCTGTGTAGTGGTCCGGGTGGCGGCCCTCCCAATACGGAAGAATCACGGTGCGCGGCTGGAGCGCGCGAATGCGCCGGGCGAGGGCGAGCTTATATTCGTCATTAACTTCCAGGTGCGCATCAGGCAATCTCAGGTTTTCCCTGTGCGTTACGCGCAAAATTCGAGCAGCCGCTCCGGATTCCTTTAGTCGCGTCTCGGGCGTGCCCCGCGTGCCCATTTCACCCGCGGTCAAGTCCAGGATGCCCGTCTTGTAGCCCCGTTCCGCCGCTTTGAGCAGTGTGCCGCCGCAAGTAAGCTCAACATCGTCCGGGTGCGCCGCAATTGCTAGTAAGTCCAGTTTCATTGCCCCTCCGAGTGTCATGCGAAATATCGAAGAGTAGCATAGTGTTCGAAATAATCGTTTCGTTTGGGTTTACGAGGATTTCGTGGCGCAGGCGTCTCGCCAGCGGGTTTGTGATTATCGTGGCAAGCCCCACCGGCGAGACGGCGCTACCCGACCTCGATACAAGGTGATTCATGCGGTTTGCGATTTACAAATAGAATAGTCGTGAAAAATTCAGAGTACAAAATCAATCCGCCGGTTACTCAGCGGATTTTTCCGCTTCCGGCCAGCCTAAAATGCGGCGATATTTTTCAGGCATGGGTTTCGGCCGTCCGTTGCTGTCGCAGACCACATGGATCGTTTCTCCGGTTGCCAGAAGCTCCGCCGTTTCGTTATGTAAAATTTCGTAGTCGAAGGAAATAGTGCGCCGTCGGACTGAAACGACACGTGTCCGGATTCTCAAAGGATCGTCGTATCGAGCCGGGCGGCGGTAGCGGCATTTCGATTCCGCGACGTAAATGAAACTGTCATCATCGAGTTCCATCTGCCGGTAGTCGATTCCGATATTGCGCAGATACTCCGTGCGGCCAATTTCAAAATAGATGTAGTAGTTTGCGTAGTAGACCACGCCCATGTTGTCGGTTTCGGCGTAGCGCACACGTACAACGGTGTCGAAGAATTCGCTCATCGGGAAGGGAAGTGTAGCAGAACGGCGCCGCACGCGGCACTGGCGCTTGTCGCTCTACTTTAGAACCCATCGCGGGCGGCGCTTCTCCAAGAATGCGGTAAGCCCTTCACGAAAGTCGGGTTTGGACCGGATTTGCGCATTTTCCGTTATGGCGACTTCGAGTTCACGGTCCAGTTCGGGCGCGGCGAAATTGCACAGCATTTTCTTTGTCTTGAGAAGGCTAGACGGACTGCACGCAAGTAGCTCCGTCGCCTGTGCCTTTGCTGTGGCCATCGAATTCTGCGAGGTCGCAACTTTCGTGACAAGGCCCAGCCGAAGCGCTTCCGTCGCATCGATGACCCTTCCTGACAGAAGCAGATCGCGCGCGTGTTTCTCGCCCACCTGCCGCGTCAGAAATACGGATACGATTGCCGGAAGGAATCCGATGCGGACCTCCGGGTATCCGAATGTCGCCTCCGGCGCCGAAAACGTAAAGTCACACAGCGTCGCGATACCGCAACCGCCGGCAATGGCAGGACCGTTCACGGCCGCAATGGTCGGTTTTGGGAAACCCCAGATTCGCCGCAAAAGCCGCGCCATGCGCCGTGCGTCTTCCAAATGTTCGGTTGGGGACTGCGTCGCGATGGCTTTCAGTTCCTCGAGATCCATGCCTGAGCAAAAGGAGTTTCCGGCGCCGGTCACAATCAGCACCCGGGCCCGGCTTGCCTCAACTTTAGTAAATGCCGAAAACAGGTCGGCGATCATATCGGACGATATGGCGTTGCGCTTGTCAGGACGATTCAGCGTGATCGTCGCGATTTCGCCGGCAGTCTCGAAAGTGAGTGTTTGGTAGGGCATGATTGGATGGTTTTAGTAGGACAGGCTTCAGCCTGTCTTCTTTTGACTGCTGCCAACGCGTCAAAAGTCAAAACCAGACAGGCTGAAGCCTGTCCTACCTTAAGCGCGCGAATACTTGTCGCGAATCTCCTTGGTCATTGCGATTGGCGGTTCGAGCGCCTCGGGAGAAATGCCTGGGTCCGCGCCACACGCAATCAGAGTCGATACCACGGTTTCCGTCGGGATATTGCCGACCAAGTCATCGCCGGCAAATGGGCAGCCGCCGAGTCCGGTGAGGGCGCCATCGAATCGGCGGCATCCTGCCGCGTACGCTGCAAGAACCTTGTCCGCCGCGTCTTCAGGACGGCTATGTAAATGAACGCCTAGTTCGACGCCGGCCACGCAATCTTTCACAGCACTATAAAGCGCCGCGACGTGGTCGGGCGGCGCGGTGCCCACAGTGTCCGCCAGGGAAACAGTGCGCACTCCAATGTCTTTCAGCCAGATCAGGGCGTCCTCAACAATTTCCGGTCCCCAGGGCTCTTCGTATGGATTGCCAAACGCCATTGAAATATACACCACCAAACCATGGCCAGATGCTTTCGTGGCTTTTCGGAGTACTTCAACAGTGGCGCGCGATTCACCACGGCTCATGTTCGCATTGGCGCGGCGGAAGTAGGCGGAAATCGAGTAGGGATAGCCAAGGGTCGTCACTCCCGGGGTCGCGATCGCGCGCTCCATGCCTTGTTCATTTACGACGATGCCGATAATCTCCGGGGGCTGGGCGCCCTGCGGCAGTCCTGCGAGAAATCCGCGCATCACGTCTTCGCTGTCGGCCATTTGCTTGACGTGTTTGGGTGAAACGAAGCTGACTGCGTCGATGTGTTTGAATCCCGCCGCGGCAAGTTGCAACAAATAATCCACTTTTACTTCCGTCGGAATAATTTCCGCCAAGCCTTGCCAGGCATCTCGCGGGCATTCGATCAGTGTCACGGGTTCGGGCAATGGAACGTCCTTGTAGTTGAGAGTGAGTCGATCGTTAAGAGTCGAAAGTCACGTCTGTAAGACGCCGGTCTTGAATTCTTTGACTTCTGGATTCAGCGCTGCCGCTTCCAGCGCCCAGACTAACGCTTCTCGCGTTTGCGCTGGATCGATAATGGCATCGACCCATAAACGAGCCGCGGCATAGCGGGGATCGGTCTGGTGTTCGTATGTCGCGCGAGTGGCTTCATATAATTCTTTCTTGTCCGCCTCCGAGAGTTTTTTGCCCTGGCGCTCGAGTTGCTTGATTTTGATTTCCACCAGTGTTGACGCCGCCGAATCCCCGCTCATCACCGCATAGCGCGCCGTGGGCCAGGCAAAAATAAATCGCGGGTCGTAGGCTTTTCCGCACATGGCGTAGTGGCCGGCGCCAAAACTTCCGCCGCAGATCACGGCAATTTTCGGCACCACGCTGTTCGAAACCGCATTCACCATCTTTGCTCCCGAGCGAATAATGCCGCTCCATTCCGCTTCCTTTCCGACCATGAAGCCGTTCACATCGTGAAGGAAGATGAGCGGCACCAGATTTTGATTGCAGTCCATGATGAATCGCGCGGCCTTTTCCGCCGATTCGGTGTAGATCACGCCGCCAAACTCCATTCGGCGCTCTCCGGTAGCGGGATCGATCGTCTGCACATGCTTCTTGTTATTGGCGACGATCCCGACGGCCCCCCCCGCGATCCGCGCATATCCGCAGATCAGCGTCTTCCCATACTCCGCGCGATACTCCTCGAATTTGCTGCCATCCACGATGCGGGCGACGATCTCATGCATGTCGAATTGACGCGACGGGTCTGATGAAAAAATTCCGCAGATTTCGTCCGGGGGATAGCAAGGATCTTCCGCTTCCTTGTGATCGAAGCGCGCGGCAGCAGGGTGCCCCATCTTGTCCACCAGTGCGCGAATCCGCTCGATGCATGAATCGTCGTCCGGCTCGCGAAAATCGACGGTGCCGCTGATTTCCGCATGCATCTTCGCGCCGCCCAGTTCTTCCGGGGAAACCTTTTGTCCTATCGCTGCTTGCACAAGCGCCGGTCCGGCGAGGAACAGGCCCGAACCCTCCGTCATCAGAATGTGATCGCACATCACTGGCAAATACGCGCCACCTGCGACACACATCCCCATGATTGCCGCAATTTGCGGAATTCCCATCGCGCTCATGACGGCATTGTTCCGGAAAACGCGGCCAAAATCATCGGTGTCCGGAAAAACATCTTCCTGAAGCGGCAGAAAAATGCCCGCCGAATCGACCAGATAAATTGTCGGAATTCGGTTTTCAATCGAGATATTCTGCGCGCGAATGACTTTTTTTGCAGTGAGCGGAAAGAAGGCCCCCGCTTTCACCGTCGCATCGTTGGCGATGACCATAACAAGCCGGCCGCAGACCCTTGCAAGCCCGGTAATCGTTCCGGCGGCCGGAGCGCCGCCCCACTCCTCGTACATTTCGTGCGCGGCGTAAACACCCAACTCGAAAAATGAGGACCGTGGATCGATGAGCTTGGCAATGCGCTCCCGCGCCGTGAGGCGGCCTTTCTTATGTTGTGATTCAATGGCCTTGCTGCCGCCGCCCTTCTGAATTTCCGTTTCCTGTTTTTTTATTTCAGCGACCAAGTCCGCCATGCGGCGCATATTCTTGTCGAAGCCGGGCGAGTTTCGGTTGATCTTGGTTTCAACAACGGAACTCTGCAAGGTCGGCTCCTATGAAATTTCTGTCGCGGCGTCACGCGGCACGGCGAAACGACAGTATAAGCTGATTTCAGGCGGATGCGAATCGCAGCGATGGAAGAGTGTGACTAGAAACACGCGAAGGTTCTTACGAGAAACTTTGCGGGTCGTCTTTGTGGCTATCTTTGGAAGTATCCTCGTGGGTCGTGGCTAAACAGGCTGCGGAAAATCCTCGAGCGTGTCATTCCGAGCGACGCCAGCGGAACAGGCTGAAGCCTGTTTGGTTTTGAACATGGCCAACGCTGCAAAATTCAAATGCTAACAGGCTTGAAGCTTGTTCCACCGGCTTCGGTCGAAATGACAACGGGGACTTCTACCGCAACCTGTTCAGCCGCGACACTGAGAGGCGTGAAGTGTGGGGGCATTGGCCTCTGACTGGTCGAGAGCAACGCACCTGGGGATTTCACAGCCAACACTGTTTCTCGAAGTTATCGTATAGTCTTTTAGCGTACAGGAAGCCTTACCGGATCCCGGTGCGTCCAATGGAGAATGGGCAATCGCCAAGGAGAATGGGAATGATGACGAAGCGCCTCGGCCGCGTACTGATTCTTGGCCTGTATTTCACTCTTGCGGCCGCCGTTGCTGGCACGGCTGTTTCCGGCCAGAATGAGTCCAAGAAAATGCCACCGAAAAAAGCCGCCGTGAAAGCCGAGTCAGGCTCGCCTAGCGATCTGCCCACGATCAAATTCGAGAAATACACTCTTGCAAACGGTTTGGTCGTGATCCTTTCCGAGGACCACCGATTGCCGCTTGTGTCCACCAACATCTGGTACCACGTCGGGCCGGCGAATGAACTCCCGGGTCGAACCGGATTCGCGCACTTATTCGAACATATGATGTTTGAAGGATCGAAGCACGTTCCCGGAAATGGCCACATACGGTTTATGGAGGCCGCCGGCGCTTCCGATCTCAATGGCACAACCGATTTCGACCGCACGAATTATTTCGAAACGGTTCCTTCGAACCAACTGGAACTTGCCCTCTGGCTGGAATCGGATCGCATGGGCTATCTTCCCGACCAACTGGACCAGGCCAGCCTTACCAACCAGCAGGACGTGGTACGCAATGAGCGCCGCCAGAGCATCGAGAACAGTCCCTACGGCATCGTGGAGGAGGCGGTATTCCACAATCTGTTTCCCAAGCAGCATCCGTACTATGCCGACGTAATGGGCTCCCATGCCGATATTCAAGCAGCGAAACTCGAAGATGTGCGCAATTTCTTCAAGCTCTACTACGCTCCGAATAATGCGAGTCTCGCGATTGTCGGAGATATCGATCCGGCGCAGGCAAAGCAGCTTGTCGAAAAGTATTTCGGTCCATTGAAGCGTGGAGCGCCTGTTCCTAAAATCGCCGCCGCGACGCCGCCAATTACAACGCAGCGTCGCGCCATCGTTCACGATCAAGTCGAGCTCCCGCGCGTTTATATGGCATGGCTTACCACGCCGATCTTCAAGCCCGGCGATGCCGATGCCGATCTAGCCTCATCGATTCTGGGTGGTGGCAAGTCGAGCCGCCTGTACAAGAAGCTCGTCTATGAGAAGCAAATCGCTCTGGATGTCAGCGCTTCACAGAATTCGCTGATCCTCGGATCGGTATTTGAGATTGTCGTTACCGCGCGCCCTGGACATACCGCCGAAGAGATGGAAAAGGCGATTGATGAGGAGTTGGCTTTGTTTCGCAAGGACGGGCCGACCGCCGTTGAACTCGAGCGCGCGCGAAACGGTGTCGAAACAGAAATGGTTCGAGGGCTGGAAAGGCTGGGCGGTTTCGGAGGCGTTGCGGACCGGCTGAATGAATATAATCACTATCTTGGTAATCCCAGCTACATCCAGCAGGATATTGCGCGGTATCAGAATGCGACGATCGGTTCCATCCGGTCGTTCGCCGAAGCGCAATTGAAACCGAATGCGAACGTTGTTGTCTATGGCATCCCGGGCAAACCCGATCTCGGACCCGATGTTCCGACCCCCAAAACACTGGAAAAAGGGAAGAGCACTGGCGGGGAAGCCGAAAACGCCGACGCCCCGTGGCGCGCTAATCCTCCGCAACCGGGTCCAGCGCGCCCGCTGAATTTGCCGGTTCCGGAAATTTTCAAGCTTCCGAATGGCTTGACGGTGTTTTACAACTATCGCCCAGGGCTGCCAGTCGTCTCGGCAAATCTCGTCTTCAAAACGGGAAGCAGCGCCAACCCCGTGGACAAGCCCGGGCTTGCCAGTTTCACGGCAAACATGCTGCAACAGGGCACGGCGACGCGTAATGCAACCCAAATTGCCGACGAATCCGCGCTCTTGGGCACGACTCTTTCCACCGCCGCCACCATGGATGGATCGAGCGTGGGTGCGGGAGCGCTGACGAAGAATTTCGCCGGCATGCTCGATCTGATCTCCGACGTCGTTCTGCATCCGACGTTTCCACCGGATGAAGTCGAACGGCGCCGCGCATCGCGGCTGGCCGAGTTCGCGGACGATCGCGGAGATCCCAATGTGATCGTGTCCCGCACAGGAGTCTCGGCGCTGTTCGGTCCGCGATCTCCATTCGGCTACGACAACGCGGGCACCGAGGAATCCGTCAAGGCCATGTCACGAGATGACATGGTGGACTTTTGGAAGACGCACTACGTTCCGACTAACGCAGCTCTTGTGATCGCAGGGAATATCCCGCTGGACGACCTCAAGAATCTGGCCGAAAGCAAATTCGGAACGTGGAAAGCTGGCGAGAGCTCAGGGAATCCGGCAGGCGCGCTGGAACCGACTAAGGCAAAAGTTGTCATCGTTGACCGCCCCGGAGCGCAACAGACGATGATCCGTTTCATGCAAATGGGCGTCGAGCGCTCGAATCCCGATTATCCCGCGATCGAAGTGATGAATTCCGAGTTGGGCGGACTGTTTTCAAGCCGCATCAATCTGAATCTGCGCGAGGAGCATGGATACACGTACGGCACGAATTCCGCGTTCGTCTACCGGCGCACCCTGGGATATTTCCTGGTCGGGGGCGGCATTCGGACCGATGTAACCGCTCCAGCCGTGACAGAAACGTTTAAGGAAATTCGGAGGATGATCGATACTCCGATGAAGCCGGAAGAGTTGAGCCTCGCGAAGGATTCGCAATCGCGTTCTCTGCCGGGAATGTTTGAGGCGAGCGGGAGCGCGGCCGGAGCTTTATCGCAAATATTTACATACGACTTGTCGCGCGATTATTTTGAAACGCTGCCGGACCGGCTGAACGCCGTGACCGCGGAAGACGCGGAATCCGTCGCCAGGAAGTATCTGCATCCCGATCGGATGATTTTGATTTGCGTGGGTGATCGCGCCAAGATCGAGCCCGAGCTTCAGAAACTGGATTTGGGTGAAATCGAGATTCGTGATGCGGACGGGAAAGTTGTGAAGTAGGTTTTGGCGGCAATCGCTTTAGCTTGTGCGCTTCTGACTTTTCTCGCTCTTGAATGTTTAACGTCAACACCACACGGGCTGAAAAGTTTGTGTGATGAGTTTTGAATCATTGTGGGTCGTCGCTTTAGCCATGACACAAATTCTGGGAATCAGCCCGGCTTCAGCCGCTGAGCTTCCCAATCTGAAGTTCTTGCTCAGAGTCTTCGGCCTATGTGCGTGTGGATTGTGTTCGGTCGGCTTACAAGGTCAACGCGACACAGGCTGAAGCCTGTGCTACTAAACCGAAACCGAGACCGAGACTACGTTTTCCGTACTGCATGCTCTCGCACGAAATTCACAATATCCTGGGTGGACGCTCCGGGCTGAAATATCTCCGCAATGCCGGCCTTCTTGAGAGCAGGAATGTCCGCTTGGGGAATGGTGCCTCCAAGCAGGACTGTCACATCGGTCAAACCTTTTTGCTTCAGCAACTCCATCAGTTGCGGGGCAAGGGTATTGTGAGCGCCTGAAAGGATCGAGAGACCGATCACGTCGACATCTTCCTGCAGGGCAGCGGAAGCGATCATCTCCGGCGTCTGCCGCAGGCCCGTGTAAATGACTTCCATCCCGGCGTCGCGCAAAGCGCGGGCAATAATTTTCGCGCCCCTGTCGTGGCCATCCAGCCCAGGCTTGGCGATCAACACTCGAATCCTCTTCTCCGGCATTTCTCTGTGCCCCTCTGTGTTCTCTGCGTACTCTGTGTTAGAGCTTTTGTCCTTCCAAAATAAACCGCCGAATCCCGTCCTTCAACACACTTACGTTAAAATTGATAAGAAGTCCTAACCGATGCTCAGAGAGTCGAAGATAAGTCAAGACGATAGCTTCATGTATGGCAGCAAAACATTCGATCGATTTCAGTTCCACGACTACTTTACCTTCAACGAGAAGATCGATTCGGTATCCGTATTCGAGTTTCACTTCCTTGTAAACTACGGGCACACCTTTTTGGCGTTCAAATCTTAAACTGCGAAGCTGGAGCTCGTGCGCGAGGCATTCTTCGTAAGCGGATTCCAGCAAGCCTTTTCCCAGTTGCTTGTGGACCTCCATCGCCGCCGCAATGATTTGGTACGTGATGTCGTTGTCAGTCATAGTGACTCATGAAAGTGAATAGGAATTTAACACAGAGTGCACCGAGGACACAGAGGGACACATCGAATACCAGTGAACTTAGAAAACTCGATGCGGATTTTGAAAACCTACGGAAGGCTCACGTCACCGCAGCTTCTTCGTGCGTGCCGAAAACATCGCGCAAGGCGGCGCAGATTTCGCCCAAAGTTGCATACGCTTTCACCGCATCGTAAATGGGCGGCATGAGGTTCTCAGTACCCTCGGCGGCCTTGCGAAGCGCGGAGAGCCTGCGGTTGACTTCGCCACCGGAACGCCCGGCGCGGAGCTTTCGCAATCGCTCCTCCTGCCGAACTCGCACCGATTCGCCGATTTGCAAGGTTTCGATAGGCTTCTCGTCGCTGGTAAATGCGTTCACGCCGACAACGATCTTTTCCTTGCGGTCGACCGCCATCTGGTAGCAGTACGATGCGTCCGCGATTTCCTTCTGCGGATAGGCCCGTTCAATCGCGGCGATCATGCCGCCCATGGAGTCGATCTTTCGGATGTACTCGAGGGCCCCTTTTTCGACTTCATCAGTGAGGGTCTCAACAAAATAGGAACCGCCAAGAGGATCGGCCGTGTTAGTCACGCCAGTTTCGTGAGCCAGGATTTGCTGCGTTCGGAGGGCCAGCGTAGCCGCGAATTCCGTCGGCAGCGCCCATGCCTCGTCCAGCGAATTTGTATGCAGGGATTGCGCGCCGCCCATGATGGCGGCGAGAGCCTGGAGCGTCGTGCGGACGACGTTGTTGTACGGCTGTTGCGCAGTCAGTGAGCAGCCGGCGGTCTGGGCATGAAATCGCAGCGCCCACGAGCGCGGCGACTTCGCGCCAAAGCGTTCGGTCATCGTCTTGCACCAAATGCGGCGTGCGGCGCGATATTTCGCAATTTCCTCGAAGAAGTCGTTATGTGCATTAAAAAAGAAAGACAGCCGTGGCGCGAAATCGTCCACGACGAGGCCTCGCGCGATGCCCCATTTCACATATTCGATTCCGTCGCGCAGCGTGAATGCCAATTCCTGAATCGCGGTCGATCCAGCCTCCCGAATGTGATAGCCGCTGATTGAAATCGGGTTGAATCTTGGGGTGTGGCGCGCGCCGAACTCCAGCGTATCGATCACCAGGCGCATGGACGGTTTCGGCGGGTAGATATATTCCTTCTGCGCGATGTATTCCTTCAGGATGTCGTTTTGGAGCGTGCCGCCTAGATTTTTCCAGTCCACACTCTGCTTTTCGGCGACGGCGAGATACATGGCCCAAAGAATCGCAGCGGGTGAATTGATGGTCATGGAAGTCGAAACGCCATCGAGCGGGATATGGTCGAAGAGAAGTTCCATGTCCGCGAGAGAGCTGATGGCCACGCCGCATTTCCCAACCTCTCCTTCGGCAAGTGGATCGTCGGAGTCATATCCCATCAAAGTCGGCAGATCGAAGGCCACGGAAAGGCCCGTCTGGCCTTGCGAGAGCAGATACCGAAACCGCAGGTTCGTATCTTCGGCTGACCCGAAACCCGCGAACTGACGCATGGTCCAGAGGCGGCTCCGATACATTGCGGGGTGGATGCCACGTGTGTAGGGAGGTTCTCCGGGCAAGCCCAGATCGCGCTCAGCATCCCAGTGGGAAAGATCGGCAGGAGTATAAAGCTCCCGAATCGGAAAGTTTGAAATCGTGGTGAATTCGGGGGGACGCAATGGAGATGTCTTGGTTGTGTTGCTTGCGGAGTTCTGGGATATTTGGTCGCGTTCGGAAGACATCGTCGGTTAGCTACACTTTGCGAGCGCCAAAAATCCAGTCTGCACGCAATTTGATTCTAGGAGAACAGAACGAACAGGACAAGGCGATTCGGCAAGCGGTTTTGGTGGCGCCGGCATCTTTCCGGCGGTTCTCCGCAAACCCTGAAAAGCGCCGGCAAGATGCCGGCGCCACCAAGGTCAGATTCCTTCGCTTCCCGGCTGAAACCGACTTATTGCGAGGAGCCGAGGCCTGATGGACGGATCGATCCAATTGCCGCTGCGACGGGATCGATGAAGAGTTCGCCACTCGCAGAAGTCCCAGGAATCAACGTGTCCTTTGGGTTCTTGCCGGACTTTGCATTCGCAATCGTGATGTTGAAGACCTCGAGGGTTCGACCCATGGCGCGGTCAAAGTTCACTTTGGCCTCGACCAGGTTGACGCGAGCGCGAACCTCGGCGGCAGCGGCGCCGGACAGGGTGTTTTGATCGGACACAACATTGAACAGTGTCGAAGTTCCAATCTGCAATTTCTTCTCTTCTGCATCAAGTGTTTGCTGATCGAGATCGCGCGTCTTCACAGCGGCGTCGACTGTCACTCGGGCCTGCTCGAGAAGGATTTGGGCGTTGTGCACGTCGATGGCGGCATTGTTTGCTGTCTGACGATAACGGGTCTCGTCCTGGCGTTTGTCAAGGATCGCGGTGACGTTATTGCCCTGCGCCTGCCGGTTGCGGATAGGGAGGGACAATGTGAGTGCCGCATTTAGTTCAGGATAGTTGCCGGTAAGTAGGTTACTCAGTGCGGTTGGTAGACCGGAACTGATCTGAGCAGGAGGAGTAGCGGGGCAGGTACCCACCCCCGGAGTGGTGCAAGGATGATTGACACCAGCAAGGGCAGCGGTTGCATAATACGCGGACAAATTAAGGACCGGTAGCAGCGCGTTTCGGGTGGCCCGCACGTTGATGTCGTCCGCTTTGACCGTGGTATCCGCTTCCTGTACGTCGGGGCGCTTTACGACGGCTTCCTTAACCAGGTCTTCGAGTGGAATCTTCTCAACCTCGGGTGGCGCCGTGTCGGCTGTATCCGTGGGAATAATTTCTATGTTACGCAATTCAGGGGCTGTCGGATCCTTGGAAATCAAATTCAATAAAGTGAGCTGATCCTGCAGCAATGTGGTCTGATCGACGATCAGCGTCTGCTGGGCCGTCGCGACCTGCGCCTCCGCCTGGACGATTTCCAGGGGGGCAAGGGTTCCGACGTCAACTTGTTTCTTATTATCGCTGTACAGCTTGTCCGCTAACTCAACCGCGTGCACTGCGACGTCCACGTTGCCTCGGGCAAAGACGAGCTCCCAGTAGGCATTGCTGACTGCCGTAATGGAAGTGATTACCTGCTGCTCGAAGGCTTGATCCGCCAGATTTTTGTTGAGTTTCGCCAGCAGGATATAGTGTTCATTCGCGAGCCTTCCAAAGCCATTGAGTAACTCTTGATTCGCCGTAATGATAAAGTTCGACGTGATGTTCGGGTTGAAAAAGTTGGCCGTACTAGTTGTGGAAGCGCGCGTATTATTGAGTGTCACCGAGAAAGACGTCCCTGTATGAAATCCTTGGTTATAGGTTACGTCGCCGATCGCTGTGTGCGTACTCAATGTTGAATAATTGGTTGCAGTTCCCGGAGATGCCGTGCCGGTTCCGGCTGTCAGCGGGTTATTTACCGGAACAACCTTCTGGTCCAAGCTAAAAGTCGAAGTGACGAGAGGATCGAAGTTTAGCGCGGGTATGTTTCCATACGCGGAGAACGACCCGCGAGTAATTCCACCGCCAAGTGTGTAAAGGATATTCGCTTCCGCTATCCATGGCACGTAGCGCTGGATCGCGATATCCAGGTTGTTCTGCAATGCCAGGTCGATGGCATCTTGCAGGCTGATCTGAAGCTTCCCGTCCTTGATCATCTGATCGATCTTGGGTGAATTGGTAAGAATCGGCTCGGGAATCTGTGTTGGCATATAAGGCATTCTGACATCAGGATACCAGCGCTTTCCATACGTGTAATTTTCGGTCGAAACCGGAATCGTGCGAGTCTGAGGTTGCACCTGCGGCTGCGGCTGAGATGGCGGTACGGAACCCGACTGCTGCTGGGCGAACGCCGGCGCGACCGGCGCAAAAGCGACTAGGATTGCCAGGCTAACGGCAAGTAATACACGGACCCTTCCGATCATTTTGTGTTTTCCTCTCAACACAGCAATCGATAATTTAGTCATTCCGCGAAATGATGGCTTGAGATGCTAAGTGAGTTAAACGTCCGCCGAGGCTGATTTGTTTCAACTATTTTCTCCGGGTTATCAAGCAGCCTCGACGCGCGTCCTCAGCCCGATTCAGGCAATCTTCGG
>JBEKCU010000029.1:0-23184 GCA_050014735.1 Candidatus Acidiferrales bacterium
TTTTCAATTCGTTGCACGAATTTCGTTGACACGCTCGCTGGTGTTTTGTTAAAAGCTCAACGTGCTTCACTGGTTCACTCGCGCCTGTTGTTGCCCAAGCATAGCTCTTGGCATTGACAGCGCTGCGTGTACGGGCATCTCTCAATTGTAATCGACCGTCACCAACAGTTTTAAGCGCCATCGACGCCTGGAGGCTCCCGCTTCCGGGCTTTTTTGTTTTTGCCCGAAGTCTGCTGGACTCGGCCCATCACCACAAAATCCAATATAGAAAAGGAGATTCACCTTGCGCCACGTTTCCGTTTCGAAATTGAAGTTGCGAGTAGTCCTGTTGGCTGCGGCGGCGTCTTTGCTTTGGTCCGCGGCAGTCTCCGCGGACGTGATCACGGATTGGAGCCTGATCACGGTCAATGCGACAAAGACCGCGGGTCTCAACACCAATCTTGGATCGCGTGTGGATGCGATCGAAGCGATCGCCGTCTACGACGCCGTGAATTCCATCAAGCATTTCGGCACGTCGTATCACTACAATGTCCCCGCTCCGGAACCGGCTTCCGCGGAAGTAGCGGCGGCCCAGGCCGCGCACGATGTATTGGTGTCATTTTTCCCGGCCCAAGAGCCAAGTCTCGACGCAAGTCTGGCCAGCAGCCTTGCAGCGGTTCCCGATGGCACGGCGAAATCGAATGGGATCACGGTGGGCGAGTCCGCGGCAGCGGACATTCTTGGATTGCGTGCAAGCGATGGTTCCTCGCCCGATGTTCCTTATCCTGCCACCGGCATAACTGGCGTCGGCCAGTGGCGGCCAACGCCCCCGGCCTTCGCGCCGGGTATTGACTCCCAGTGGGGATCCGTCACTCCGTTCGTGCTAAACGTCGCCAATCAGTTTCGGCCGCAAGCACCCCCGCCGGTTGGAAGCCACGAGTACGAAGAAGCCCTGAACGAGGTCAAAAATATCGGTTCGGCGACGAGTACGATTCGTACCGTGGACCAAACCCATATCGCCCAGTTCTACAAACAAGACGCAGAACTCACCGTCAACGAGGCGGCACGGCTCCTGGCAGTAGCGCACGGGGGATCCATCGAGAACAACGCTTTTGTTCTTGCCCTGGTTGACATTGTTGTGGCTGACGCGCGCATCGCCATTTGGGACACGAAATACACTTACAAATTCTGGCGTCCGGTAACGGCCCTAAATGCGAATCCGGATGGGACTGTCACCAATAGCTATGCGGCGTGGACTCCCCTCATCACCACACCGGCTCACCCGGAATATGTAAGCGGTCACAGCGGCACCGTCGCAGCAGCTGTCGTGATCCTCAAGAAATTCTATGGGGACTACAACACGTTGACCCTTCATACGACAACCGCGGGAGAACCTGCGCGAACCGTTACCAGCCTCTCTCAGCTCGCCTCGGAAAACGGCCTGAGCCGGATCTACGGCGGCATTCATTATGAATTTTCCAACGTGCGAGGCCAGCGCCTTGGCCGCGAGCTCGCTGCATATGATCTGGAGCACGGTCCCCGCGAGGAACGGAGACACGACCGTCATGAACGAGGAGACAGCGATTCGGACGATGACGATCGAGACCAGTAATTAGTTCGTTGGTGTCAGTCTGAAATTCATTCCGACGACTTCAGTACAAAACGGAGTGAGCCGATACGAACGAATCGGGAAAGATAGACCTCACCACCCACGGGGCCGGAAACACCCCTCCGCCTCGCCAAAAGGGGCCGAATGTTCACCCCATTCGGCCTCCCTTCCTCGCTGGAAGGTTTTCACGGCTGTCAGGGGCACGGACTCAAGCGTGGGACGCTTTATGCATTTGGCAGTGCTTGATCTCGGAAAAAGGAGCGACGTTCGAATCCCTTACTTCCGGTCGGAAGGCGCAAGGCGACGACTAGCAAGAAGAGAGCGATCGGCGCTAAAGCGCCAAATCGGCGTTCAGTTCAAATGCAAAGGAAGCTGTTGTTGGAGGAGATCGACATGGAAACACTTGAATTTTTGGGTAGAACGTTCGCGCTCGATCAAGACGGACACCTCGCGAAGTCGACGGAATGGAGCAGGGCAATCGCACGGGAGCTTGCTGCAAAAGAGGGCATTGACGAACTCACGGAGCGGCACTGGGCCGTCATCGACTTCATGCGAAGAGTCCATGAACGGGAAGAAGCTTCGCCTCCTATTCACCGAATAGCGAAGGGAAGCGGCGTGGACATCGGAAGTCTTTATAGGCTGTTCCCGGACGGCCCCCGGAATAAGGCCGCAAAGATTGCAGGTTTACCGAAACCGAAGAGTTATGCTTGGGAATAACGACTCTGAACACAGCATTCGTCGATCTGTTGAAACGCTCTGCTTTTGCGGGCGATCCAAAAAACTCTTGACGCTATAGCAACATCATAGTTACTCTACAGGTCATGAACTTTACTTCGGCACTGATTGGATGTTGTCCTCCTCGGCGGAATAATGGCTGGGCGAGGGCGTGCGGAAGCAACTGATTTCATAACGCCAAAGCTTCGTGGAGATTGCGAAGGGCCCGCTCACCAAATGAACTGGTAAGCGGGCCTTTTCTTTCGAGCGGTACCCTTCCTAGGATCCTCTCAGAAAATACCGAACAGCAATATGCAGCAGTGTGACTGGCCCGGGGATCTTCACTTGGACCACCAAGAGAAGATCAACGTAACACTCGATTTTGAATAGTGATGCCCGTCGTAGTGTGGTTGATGTTCTCTTCCTGAAAGGAGCGCGCATGGCGACATTAGAGATTTTAGGCAAGACATTGGAGCTGGATAAAGATGGCCACCTCGCGAATCCAAACGATTGGAACGAGGCGACCGCCCGGGAGATCGCCACCCGGGAAGGCATTGGTGAACTCACGGACCAACACTGGGTCGTGATCCATTTCATGCGAAATGTGAACCAACTGGAAGGTGCTCCGCCGTCGATTCGGCGAATTACCAAGGAAAGCGGCGCGGATACGAAGAGCCTATACCAACTGTTCCCCAACGGCCCGGCAAGAAAAGCAGCAAAGATTGCAGGATTGCCGAAACCGAATAGCTGCGTTTAGGAAGGACAGAGGCCGTGCCGGAAAATAAAACTCGTCAGCCTGTTGAAAGGGTGTCCATCGTTGTTTCACGAGGGTCCCTGGAAGGCGTCTATCCGGGCCTGATTATGGCGAACGGGGCGCGAATGGAGGGCATTGAGGCTTCCCTCTTCTTCACCTTTTTTGGCCTGGACGCAATTGCGAAAAAGCGCGTGGATCGGCTCAAAGTGGCCACCGTCGGCAATCCGGGAATGCACATGCCCACGTTGTTGGGCGCATTGCCAGGGATGTCCGCGTTCGCCACGTTCATGATGAAAAAAGAAATAGGAAAGCTGGACATTCCTCCCATCCGTGAATTTCTGGAGATCATTCACGATGCAGGCGGCGAGATTTACGGATGCAAGGCTTCGGTGGATATGTTCCATCTGAAGAAGGAAGACTTCCTTCCACAGGTCGACGACATCATTACCGTCGGTGAATTCTACGAGAAGTCGGCAGGCGCGCAAATCATCTTTACGTAGTGGTCAGGCAGAGTAGGACGCAATTGCAGTTGCCCTTCACCAACGGGGCGGATCGAACAGAACTGACAAATCTCAACTAGGGGACTTGCTCAAATGCGAATCAAATTTCAGGGCCTTTCATTTGCGATCATTTCGTTGGTGAGTCTTTGTAGTACCAGCGTTCGCTACTGACGGCTATTTCGCGAGTGGCTACGGAATGAAGGAGTCGGGCCTGGGAGGAGCTGGCGTTGCATTTCCCCAAGATAGTCTTGCGGCTGCCACAAATCCGGCGGGATTGGTGTTCGTCGGGGATCGAGTCGATTTCGGCGTGACTCTGTTTCGCCCCATTCGAAGCACGACGATCACGTCTCCAAGTCCGTTCGCTGGGAACTACGACGCCAACGGGCAAAAGAATTTCTTCATCCCCGAGATTGGCTACAACCACTTGCTGACGACAAATATTTCCCTGGGTGTCTCGGTGTTTGGAAATGGCGGTATGAACACGACGTATACCACACCCATTCCTCTGCTTGGAACGTCGAGGGCCGGTGTAAATCTGGAACAGGTATTCATTTCGCCCACGTTGGCGGTAAAAGTCAATTCACACAATTCCTTCGGTGTCGCCCTGAACCTTGCCTATCAGCGCTTCAAGGCGAACGGATTGCAGAACTTTGCTTCGTCCGCGTCCAGTGACCCAACGAACGTAACCGATAAAGGCTACGCCAATTCATTTGGAGCAGGCGTACGAGTGGGGTGGCTTGGCGAACTCACCCAAAAGTTCTCGATCGGTGCGACGTTTCAGACAGAAACGTACATGTCGAAATTCGGCCGATATCGGGGATTGTTTGCCGAGCAGGGTGACTTTGACATTCCTGCGAACGTAGCCGCCGGGATAGCATTCAAAGCGTTTCCCAACGTGACGCTGCTGCTCGATGGTGAACGCATTTTCTATAGCCAGGTCAAATCCATTGCCAACAATGGTTCCAACCAGGCTCAACTAGGAACAACGAACGGCCCAGGTTTCGGCTGGCATGACATCACGGCAATCAAAACTGGAGTCCAATATAAATTAAATTCAGCCTGGACGCTGCGCGCAGGCTACAACCACTCCGGCGTGCCATTCGATAAAACCCAGACATTCTTCAACATTCTTGCTCCCGCGGTCGTTCAGGATCACCTGACATTGGGAGCTACGTGGAATTTTTCCAACGGCAAGGAAATCAATTTGGCTTACGTTCATGCGTTTGCGAATACCGTCTATGGGTTCGCATCGATTTCACCGAGCTTTGGCGGGGGGAACGCAAATCTGCATATGTACCAGGACTCGATTGGAATCAGCTTTGGATGGGACAGGAACAGCAAGTAGTACTCCGGAAGGAAGATCGCAGTGCTGGCTGAACACTTGACGCTCGGTGCAGGCGTGTTGCAGCGGATCGGCGACACGCCACTTCTCCGCCTGGACCGTGTCGGAAGCGAGTATCCGAATGTCGGCTTCTACGCCAAAGCGGAATGGATCAATCCGGGCGGATCGGTAAAGGACCGCGCCGCCCTAAACATGATTCAAGAGGGAAAACGCTCCGGCGCACTGTATGCCGGCAAAATAATCCTGGATGCCACCAGCGGTAATACTGGAATCGCCTACGCGATGATCGGCGCGGCACTCGGATATTCAGTGACGCTGTGCCTTCCCTCGAACGCCAGTTCAGAGCGAAAACGCATCCTTTCCGTATACGGAGCCAAAATCATCGAAACGCCTCCCGACGAAGGCTCCGACGGGGCCATACGCCGCGCTCGCGAAATTTATTCCAAGGAGCCGGACAAGTATTTCTACCCGGATCAGTACAGCAATTCTGCGAACTGGCAGGCGCATTACCAGACGACTGCCGCGGAAATCTGGCAACAGACTCGCGGTCGAATCACACACTTCGTGGCCGGATTGGGGACAAGCGGAACGTTCGTCGGCACGACACGCCGTCTCAAGGAAATGAACCCCAGAATTCAATGCATCAGCCTCCAGCCGGATTCAGCCTTCCACGGTCTCGAAGGCTGGAAGCACATGGAGTCAGCGTTAGTGCCAAAGATTTATGACCCTTCCTTGGCCGATCGAAATTTGGAAATTCGGACGGAAGATGCCTACCGTATGGCGAAACGTCTGACGCGGCAGGAAGGCATGCTGGTGAGCCCGAGCGCGGCCGCAGCGCTTGTAGGCTGCATGCATGTGGCGGCTTCACTTTCGGATGGCGACCGAGCCGTAATCGTGACGATCTTCGCCGACGCAGCTGAAAAATATCTGAGCGAGCGTTTCTGGGACGAAACATAAGACAGGCTTAACGCCAAGGAGCACGGATCGTATGGCCATTTTGCGACTTTCGGAACAAATCGCGCAGGGTATCCGAGACTTCGGCGCGCGCGATTACCCGAACGAAACTTGCGGCGCTCTGCTGGGGACCGACCGCGAAGACGGTCGAGAAGTGCTCGCGCTGCTACCTCTAACGAATCGCCGGGAGGATTCACCGCGCAACCGTTTTTCGATTACTCCCGAGGATTTTCGTACTGCCGAGCGCGCCGCTTCTGAGCAAGGAATTGAGCTTCTGGGCTGGTATCACTCGCATCCCGATCACCCGGCGCGGCCCAGCGAATTCGATCGCGAGCATGCATGGCCCTGGTACAGCTACGTGATCGTAAGCGTCGACACCGGGAAGCCGCAACAGATGACTTCATGGTTGCTGGCGGAAGATCGCTCGCATTTTGATTTTGAAGAAATCGTTATCCGTGACAGCGCGTCGGCCGCGAAATGACGATTGCCCGCGAGGCATGCGGCCACGCCGAGATTCAATAGATTGGCAGGTAAATAGGAGGCACGACAAAATGGGAATCACAGTGGAAATTCCAACCCCGCTCCGGCCTTTCACCGGCAAGCAAGCCAGCGTGGAATTCAACGCGGCAACCGTCGGAGACGCTCTGAAACAGCTGACGACAACTTATGCGGATCTCGAAAAACACCTCTATACCGATGAGGGACGCATTCGCAGCTTCGTGACTGTTTACGTCAACGACGAGGATATCCGCTACCTGCAAAAAGAAAGCACGCCCATCAAGGACGGCGACGTGATCAGCATAGTCCCCTCGATTGCCGGCGGGCGCCATAACGGATGAATGCCCGGAGGGAGAAATAGCCATGCCAACCCTACGCGAAGTGATTCATATTCTGCATTCGATTCACCCTGCATACTCGTTATCAGGGTTCCTCGTTGGGCTGCTCGTCGGGCTCACCGGGGTGGGCGGGGGATCGCTTATGACACCTTTGCTGGTGATCCTGTTTGGCATCCCGGCGACGACTGCCGTAGGGACTGACTTACTTTACGCATGCATCACCAAAGGAGTCGGTACCGCAGTCCATGGCCTTAACCGAACGGTTGAATGGCCTATTGTCGTGCGCCTGGCAATTGGCAGTGTCCCTGGCACGGCACTCACTCTTCTGTTGTTGGCGCACTATCACACCCAGTCGGCTGGAGTGAGCACCACGATCACAACGGTTCTGGGATGCGCCCTGATTCTTACCGCTGTATCGATCGTATTCCGCAAGTTCATCCTGAATTCTGTCGCTGAATTCACGAGCAAACTGACCGAACGGAAAACGACGATATTTACGATCATTTTGGGCACGGTACTCGGAGTATTGGTATCGATCTCCTCGGTCGGTGCAGGGGCGATTGGCGTGACATTTCTGTTGATCCTGTATCCGAAATTACCAGCCGGAAAAATCGTGGGATCCGACATCGCCCATGCCGTACCGCTGACTCTTGTTGCAGGGATCGGTCACTGGCTACTGGGCTCCGTCGACGGGCTTCTGCTCGTATCGCTACTGGTTGGATCGTTGCCAGGCATTATCATTGGCAGTTATATCTCGGCGCGCGTACCGGACAAAGTGTTGCGTCCGATACTTGCGGGAACTCTCGCTGCGGTGGGCGCGAGACTGTCCTTCTAGTGTGAAAATTGGAGATCTGAAAATGCCCCTCATTGCGCGCTCCTGTTGTCGCTCATCCCCGTAAGTCGTCTGGACTAACATTCCTTTATTTTTCTGACAACGCCTGTTGGAACATGTCGGTTCCAGGCTAAGAAAGAGGACTATTGCGATGAAGCGCCGTTGGTTTATATCGTTATTCATAATTGCACTCGCATACTCTCCAGCGAGCAAAGCTCAGGAGAGCGTTTCTGCGGCAATTCGCGGCAGTGTTCCAACTCGCGCTCTCCTGGTTGTGGCCCACCCCGATGACGAATCCGAGATGGCAGGCACGATCTACAGAATCACAAAAGAGCTGTCAGGTGTCGTCGATCAAGTGATCATCTCTGACGGAGAGGGCGGCTTTCGCTACTCATCCTTAGCTGGACGCTATTACGGAGCCGATCTTGCCAACGAGTCCGTGGGAAGGGCGCGCTTGCCGCATATCCGCCAGGATGAAGCTCGTCGCGCTGGGCGCATTCTCGGTATCCGGCACCAATGGTTTCTGAACGAACGTGACGACCATTTCACACTGGACGTGGGAGAGGTATTTCAAAAGAGCTGGAAGACAGATCGGGTAGAGGAGTGGTTGGTCCAGCGGTTACGCAAAGATCGTTACGATCTGGTTTTCGTGTTGCTGCCCAACGAAGACACTCACGGCCAGCACAAAGCCGCGTCGATCCTCGCTCTGAATGCGGTGCAGCAGATTCCTGAAGACCGGCGCCCAGTCATCTTAGGCGTACAGGCCAGTCCTAAAGACACCGGTTCTTACAAAACTCTTTCCGGCTACCCGATAACTGCCACAACGTCTGCTACTCCTGAGTTTCATTTCGACCGCGAGACCCACTTCGGATTTCGCAATTCCCTTTCCTATCAGATTGTCGTGGACTGGGTAATTGCGGAACATAAATCACAAGGTCTCTTCCAGACCACCTACGGCCAAAACCGGTTTGAGAATTTTTGGGTGTTTTCGATAGGCGGCAGCTCGTCTAACAAGAAAACTTCCACAATTATCGAGGAGATCGCGGCCAAGCCGCAAACTGGCGAACCCGCCGGCAGCATATTGACAGCCAAGTAGTAGAGACATGCGAAAAACAATCTCAACTAACCGAAACCTAACCAATTTGGATGTTTCGGACTCTTGCGCAAGAGGAATACATGAGAATTTGGCATCGCCAGGTCGCCCGTGCTTTAGCTGTCCTGCTTGCTGTTGTCGCACCCGTGTTTCCAGCATTTTGCCAGGAGGTTGGAAACGGAGGCGCAGCGGTAAGTCCATCGGGTTTTTTCGATCAGTATTTTGCGCGTGTTGACGCGACGCAGGCGGCGCAACCCCATTGGATTACGCCTGTCGCCACCGCGACCCCTCGCCTCGAGGAAGAATATCGCGCTGATATTTTCTGGCAGACGAATTCCAGCGGCGTCACTTCTGAAAATTACGGCGGCACCAAGGGGCTGGAGCTAATTCCATTTAGGCGGGTGGAGGTCATCCTCAGCAATCCGCCTTACTTAGTGCACAACAATCCTTCCGTCCGGGACGGATTCGGAGATTTTCAATTCCTCATCAAGTACCGCTTGCTCTCCTCGAATGAGGAACATAGCAACTACATTCTTACGGCTTTTCTTGCAGTCAGCCTGCCCACCGGTTCGTACAGCAACGGTGCTCTGCACGCAATCATTACTCCAGCGATTGCCTACGGTAAGGGTTTCGGACATGCGGACGTGCAAGGAACGTTCGGGGTTGGGTTGCCGGTGGCTGACACCAATCTAATCGGCAGGACATACTCATGGAACAATGCACTGCAGTACCGGCTGCTTCGTAGGATTTGGCCCGAAGTTGAGTTCAATTCCACATTCTATCAGCAAGGAAAGAATGACGGACAAAAACAAGTATTCGTGACTCCTGGATTGATGGTGGGACGACTCCATCTTTGGAAGAGGCTCAATCTTTCAGTGGGCGGTGGATTTCAAATCGCCGCGACCCGTTTTCACGTGAATAATCACAATGGGATCTTCACGGTGCGCTTCCCATTCTAGAAGCGCACTGCTATTCCGAAAAGCATGGCGGCGCAACGGGCAGCGCCGTTCACCCAGTTAGACTAGCCCAGGACGGCGCCCCTGCTTGAGGTTCCATATCGCCGCCACCAGCGCATCGATCTCCTCGCACGTGTTGTAAAGGGCCAGAGACGCGCGCACGGTGGCTTCGAGACCGAATCGCCGCAGGATCGGTTGCGCACAATGGTGACCGGAACGTACAGCGATGCCTTCGAGGTTCAGAGCAGCACTTAAATCCTCAGTCCTGAAACCATCGAGTACGAACGAGAGAACCCCGGCTTTTTCCTTGGCCGTCCCGATGATATGCAGGCCAGGGATGCTGCGGAGCGATTCGGTGGCGTACTCCAAAAGATCGTGTTCGTATCTGGCGATGTTTGCCATGCCGATACGTTCGATATAGTCGATCGCCGCGCCCAAGCCCACAGCGTCCGCAATACTTCCTGTTCCGGCCTCGAAGCGTCCCGGTGGCGCCTGGTAAAGAGTTTTCTCGAACGTAACATCAGCGATCATGTTCCCGCCGCCCTGCCATGGCGGCATCCGATCCAGAACCTCTGACTTGCCGTAGACGACACCGATGCCTGTTGGCGCGAATACCTTATGCCCCGAGAATACGTAAAGGTCGCAATCGAAAAACTGTACGTCCACAGGCATGTGCGACACAGCCTGCGCGCCGTCGAGCAGCACTGTAGCGCCGTAGTGATGCGCCATCTCGATCATTTGCTGAGCCGGTGTCACAGTGCCTAGAGCATTGGAAACCTGTGCGAGCGACACTAGTCGCGTGCGCGGTCCCAGCAGCTTCGCGTACTCGTCCAGAAGAACTTGGCCGCTGTCATCGACCGGAGCGACCCGCAGCCGCGCGCCCTTCTCCGCGCAGAGCATCTGCCACGGAACGATATTTGCGTGATGCTCAAGCCAGGTGATGACGATCTCATCGCCCTTCTGGATGTTCTGCCGTCCCCAGCTTTGTGCAACCAGGTTGATGCCTTCAGTCGCGCCACGAACGAATACAATCTCGCGAACATTGGAGGCGTTCAGGAAGCGGCGGACCTTGTCGCGGGCGCCCTCGTAAGCGTCGGTCGCGCGTGCCGCCAGTTCGTGCGCGGCGCGATGCACATTGGAATTCTCATGAGCGTAGAAATAGCTCAAGCGGTCGATCACGCTCTGTGGTTTTTGCGTCGTCGCTGCGTTATCGAGCCAGACCAGAGGCCGGCCATTTACACGTTCCTGCAAAATCGGAAAGTCGCGCCGAATTTCACTGACCTCAAATGGACGCGACGATAGGCCCAAGTCAGAAGGCAGAGGCCCCGGCAAATTAAGAGGTTCCAGCACGGGAACAACGTCCACCGGAGCAAGTTGCCGAATTTCATCCAAAAACGGAAATGATCTTCGTGAATCGGAATTCGGCGACCGCTGAGTTGAACCCAGCACAAGCGGCGCCTCAACCGGCGCTGGGCCCGACAGAGTTATGGCGTCCGGCACACTCTGGTTGCGTCCGGACGCTTCGGTCTTGGGAGTGTTCTTCGACGCAGCCGAGGAATTCGAAGCCGGCGTGAAGGGTACGCCCGATCCGCCAAAAAGCGGACGCGCATCTTCCAGAAACGAATAAGAAGATCCCGCGGACGAGCTGACCTCACTCAAATCGACCGGCACTCCCGGCACCCAAACTGGCGGAACAATATCCGCGGACGGAGCGGATGGATGCGAAAACACCGAGGGTTGATCCAGGCTAAGCGGAAGCGCAAGCAGATCGGCTTCGGTGATGCCTGGGGAGCTTGACCTCGTCGTCTGTGTCGACTCGCTGGGGACACCAAGAGACACAGCATTGACCGGAGCCGACATAGGTTGCGCACCCGACGGCCCAAGATTCTCACTCGCCGCGGAAAAGCCGGGCAAGGACGTGAAAAACTCGTTCGCCATGCGAGCGAGCACCGCTGGGTCAGGCACACCAGCGGGCACATCCTTGCCAGCATTCCCTGCCTCGGGCCACGCCGCGTATTTCTCGAGACCTCGAGTTCCTTCTTCTGGATTACTTGGAATCATGGTAGTTTCCCACTTCGACGTCTTCGAGCACGGCGATGGCATCCTCTGTAAGCACCGCCACAGAGCAGTACAGCGAGATCAGGTAAGCGGCGAGCGCCTTATTGTTGATGCCCATGAACCGAACAGACAACCCCGGAGTTTGCTCTCCTGGGAGTCCGGGCTGAAAAAGCCCGACGACGCCCTGTTTTTTCTCTCCAACACGCATGAGAAGAATGTTCGTTTTGCCGCTGTGGGCTTTTGGTTTTGCCTTCCCATCGACAGTGAGTTTTTCAGTGGGAAAAATCGGCACTCCGCGCCAGGTCAGAAATGGAGAACCGAACAGCGTCACGGTCGGAGGAGGCACTCCGCGAAGCGTGCACTCGCGCCCAAAGGCGGCGATGGCGCGCGGATGAGCAAGGAAAAACGAGGGCTCCTTCCAGACCTTGGTCAATAACTCGTCCAAATCGTCCGGCGTGGGAGAGCCTTTCCTCGCCTTGATTCGCTGTGACTGTGAAACATTCTTCAGCAGCCCGTAATCGTCGTTATTGATGAGCTCACTCTCTTGCCGTTCCTTCACATTTTCGATTGTAAGGCGGAGCTGTTCACGGATTTGATCGTAGGGATTGCTGTAAAGATCGGAGACGCGCGTTTGCACATTCAATATCGTTGAAATGGCACATAGCGTGTATTCGCGCGGCTTTTCGTCATAGTCGACGTAAGTTTCCGGCAGCGTCTTTTCTTCGTCTTTCCCCCCGCAGGCTACTTCGAGGGCCTCATCGTTGACGACACGGTTCACTCGAAACGTGCCCGCCTCGAGAGGCTTCCAGTCCAATAAACGAACGAGCCATCGAGGAGTGATTGCCCCGTACTGTGGCGCGGTCTTGGTGACATTTGCAAGTTGAAATGCTGCGCGGTCGCCTAGCGCATGGTGCGTTGTATTTTCAGCCATATCGTTATCCCTTTCGTGAAGCAAAACAGAATTCGATTAATTCACTCAGTATTCAATAAATCGCTGGTTCGCAACTAATCAGCAAGATCAAACGATCCACTAGACGCAAAACGAACACGTTCATTGATCGGATCCTAGGAAGGGTACCGGAGTTTCCCGCAGGTTACGAAAATAGAGTAGCAAATGTAACTGGCCGCCTAAATATATAACATGCGGTATTATGTCCCTTATGCCGAAGATCGTAAAGAAAAACACATCTTCCACGGAAACTACCTCAAAACTCCTCGATTCCATCGGTTGGAACATTTTGCGGGAACTGCAGTGCAACGCTCGAATTCCGTTCGCCGAACTTGGCCGCCGGGTCGGACTCTCCACTCCTGCCGTGATGGAGCGCATCCATCGCATGGAAGAAGCCGACATCATCACGGGATATCGCGCCGAATTGAACAATGAGAAGATCGGCTATCCGATCCTCGCCTTCATCCGCGTCAGCGTCGTCGGTGATTTCATGCCGCGGATCATGCGCACCGCTGAAGAATCGCCGGAAGTATTGGAGTGCCATCGCGTGACGGGCTCCGATTCCTTCATCATGAAGGTCGCCGTAGGATCCGTGGACGAATTGCAGACGCTCATCGACCGTATGACGCCCTACGTCGCAACAACTACCTCCATCGTGCTTTCCGCGATTGTTACCGGTCGCATCATCGAACCCAAGCAATCCGGCCGGAACCCGAAAAAGCAACTTGCAGAGGCACAACGGCCTTCTTGAGGTAGTCTTCGGGATGAATTGAGGCCTTCGCCCCCAGCCGAGCGCGTCTTCGATCGATAGCCCCGGATAGTCGTACCCCGGCTGGTTTAGGTATTCGACGGAACCGTCTGGCAGACCGCACCAAGCCATCGACGGAAAGGCCCGGCTGTGGGTGCTGGTTTTCCTAGCCTCGATTGCCACACATTCACCAGAACTTATCTCATAAATGCCTATCGGAAGTTTTTCCCTCTAGAAAACGCGTAATGGCTTCGCGCCAACGACGCGGAGGATATCAGCCGAGGGCAACGCCCCGGGCCGACCTGCACCGGCGCGTTAAGCGCCGGAAGATGTCGATTTATGTTTTTGAGTCCAGCAAGGCGTCCCGTGTAAATTTGAACCCAGCAAGGTATACCTCGTAAATTCTCCCCTTCCAGCTCTGCGCGGGCATTTATGGGATCGCCTCACGTCATATCAACTTCGATCACCGTGAAAATCGGCCCGTCCGCGGAGCGGCGGGCTCAAAGCAATTCCAGCCCGCTTTCGGCCTCCGCTCTTCTCACACCTTATTGACGGTGGAATCTGGAAATTCGTGGTAGAATCCGCGGCCATCTGGAGGAATACCGAATGCCTGAACCATTGCCGGAGCAGCAAAAGACACAGTTGATCGTGCGTTCTCCCTTGTCTACCGATGGATTCGTCTCGATTTATTTTTCGAGTCCCGACGGAAGGCTCATGAATGAGGAAGAGTGGTACAACCTGCGCCAGCTCATCGAGCTGACGAACAAGGTCTGCGTCAGGCAGTTGGCGCGCACACAAACAGCCTAGGGCCGGAACTCGCTCTCCCGCAGCCTGCGTGAAAGACACGCCTGAAGTCCCCTCAGGGCAACTCAAGTCTTCTAGCGCAACAACGGAAAGCCGCAACACGGTCGGAGGCCGCGCCGTACGGGTCTGCCTGCCGGTCGGCGTCGTCCATCTGGATTTGCTCGTTCCAAAGGAGCTTGAAAAATCCACGCGCTGGGAGTGTGTCCGCGCAGCCAGGATTGACGTAAATCACGTCGACCGGACGCGAGCTCAATGCCGCCACGGCAGCCAGTTTTGCCACCATGTGCTCGACCAACGTGCAATCGAACGGATTGTTGAGGTAAACGAGCAGCGGAGTTCGCAGCCATCGAAATCGCGCCGCGTCCTGATGGAGAATGCGAATTTTTCCGCGCCTCCGCGTGACGCGAGTCCAGCGCGTGATGTTTCGTTGCGCGATGCACGCGAGTCCCTCGTTCAACTCTACCCCAATCACTTTGCGAAACGGCAGTTCCGCTGCAAGCAGCAGCGCACGGCCCTTGCCCGCCCCGACGTCCACAAATGTGTAGGCTTCGACGCGGCCCGACGGCGGCAAAGTCTCACGCCAACGGCGGCACGCTTCGCGAAATACCGAGGGTGCCACCGCCGAATAACCGTTATTCATCGAGTCATGTTCTTGTCCGCTGCGGAGGTCGTCTGGACGAACGTAACCGCCTGTGTCAGTCCCGTACTTCAGATCGAAAGGGTGCAGCGCGTGTCGGTTAGGCGCAATATTCGGTGATCGTGGCACAGCAAGTTCATCCTACCAGCGTGGTTACAGGACTACCAGAATGTCCGGATGCAACTTCGGAGCGGTTGATTCAGAGTCCTGGGAAGAACCGCTTACCTTAAGTGCAAGATTTTGCCTACGCCATTCATATCTCTCAGCGACGTTGAATAAGACCACGGAATCTAAAAGGCTTGTTGCATTTGTCGTGGCATGAGAATTGCCCCATGCTCTCAGAGAACGTAATTACGGAGGTTACCTGATATGGCAGACTTTGGGACAAACGGCGTCGTTGACGAGCACCGGGCGGCAGCGTTGCTTGGCCTTCCACTTCCCGAGTTGCGGTGGTTTTCGCGGATGCTGGGTTTAGGTCAAAAGCAGGAGACGGGAAGCTGCGCGCGCGTCGTTTTCACCTATGAGGAGCTAAAGCGGTTATCGTGTGAAGCCGCTGCGTCGGACGAGTAGCACTAAAGCCCTATTTCGCAAGGGCTTACCCACCTTACTGCCTCGCGCATACCTCAATCTTTGGAAAATTCACGTCTCGCCCGCCTGAGCACCTATTTCACTTCTAAACGCTTGGCACCATAGAGACGGAATCGCGTAAAATAGGTATGACTTAAACGCAGTTTAGAACATCTCATAGTGGTTGCCGTAGTATCACGAATCGTTTGCCGGTAACGATTCTAGAATGGGATAGGAGATTGATGGTCCGTCTGGGAAATCTATTCTTAATGACATGCATTTCGGCTGTTGTTCTCATGGCGGCCGGATGTGCCAAGAAGGACCCGCCGCCGTTCGAGCGTCCGCCGTCTCCAGTCATTGTGACACCCGCCGTCACGCAGGACGTGCCATTTTACCTCGATGAGGTCGGGCGAACCGTCGCCCGAGAAGTGGTCTCAGTGCAGCCGGAAGTATCGGGCCGGATCACGGAGATTCGTTTCACCGATGGCTCGGATTTGAAGAAAGGCGATGCTCTTTTCACTGTCGATCCGCGGCCTTTTCAAGCGCAACTGGATTCCGCGGAAGCCAATTTGGCGCAGTCCAAGGCAGCGCTGGACTTTGCGAAGATTCAGTTCGCCCGCGTGCAGGACCTTGTCGAGTCGAGAGCCATTGCGCGTCAGGATTATGACACGCGGAAAAACGCAGTCGACGTGGGTGAAGCGCAAGTGAGACAAAATGAAGCTGCCGTCGAGTCCGCGCGCCTGAATCTCGAGTACACCTCTATCCGTTCGCCGATCGACGGCCGCGCCGGGCACCGCTTGGTGGATTTAGGCAACGTCGTGACCGCAAATACGAGCACGCTGCTCACGATTGAGCGGCTCGATCCTATCTACGCGGACTTTACGGTCACTGAGAGTGATTTTTCCGCCGTGAAGCGTGACTCATCCAACCGAACGCTCAAGGTGGAAGTGCGGTTACCGGATCAGCCGGAGAAACCTATCGTGGGACTGCTAACGTTCTTGGATAACACAGTCCAGACCACCAGCGGAACCGTCATGCTTCGCGCCACCGTTCCCAACGCTGACCGCCTCCTCTGGCCCGGCCAATTTGTGAACGTTCGCCTCATACTCGCGACTCTGCCGAAAGCGGTGCTTGTGCCGGCAACCGCGACGCAGGATTCATCGAAAGGCCCGTTTATTTATGTTGTCAAGGAAGATTCGACTGCGGAGTTGAGACCAGTAAAGCTCGGACAACGGCAGGGCGATCTGATTGTGGTTGAACAGGGAGTCAAACCCGGCGAACGTGTCGTAACTACCGGACAACTCGGCGTCATGCCGGGCGGTAAGGTGCGCGTGGATTCGCCTGCGCCCGCGGCGCCGGCACCGGCAGGAAACTCATGAATCTCTCAGAACCATTCATTCGCCGGCCGGTCATGACGGCTGTGCTGACTGTTTCCGTGATCGTTTTCGGCGTACTCAGTTACTTTCGTCTGCCCGTCAATGACTTGCCTGTTGTGGACTATCCCGTCATTTCCGTACAAGCCAACTACCCTGGAGCAAGCCCGGACACGGTGGCAAACAATATCGCCACGCCGCTCGAGCGGCAATTCATGCAAATCAATGGGCTGGAGCTAGTTACCTCGCAAAGCACGCAAGGTCACGTGGCCCTCACGCTCCAGTTTGCATTGGATAAGAGCATCGACGCGGCCGCGACCGACGTGCAGACCGCTATCTCACAGGCAAGCGGCAGTCTGCCCGTCGATTTGCCATCCCCTCCGACGTATAGCAAGACCAATCCCAACGACCAGCCGATTTTATACATCGCGCTCACCAGCGATTCGGTTACGCCGGGGCGCCTCTATGATTACGGAAGCACAGAGGTTGGCGAACGAATCAGCATTCTGCCGGGAGTGAGCAGCGTAAACGTATTTGGAACCAAGTCGGCGGTGCGGATCAAGGTCGATCCCTCAAAGATGTGGGCCCGCGGCATTTCGATTGACGACCTGGTTGCCGCAGTGAAAAACGGAACCAGCTATACCGGCGCGGGGCAATTCGACAGTCCGTCGGGCACTGCACTTCTCCAACCCCACGGCCAATTGGACAATGCGCAAGCCTACGGAGACCTGATCGTCAGCAGCACCAACGGCGCTCCCGTGTATCTGCACGATGTCGCCCAAGTAGAAGACACTGTCCAGGATGAGCGCATCAGGATGAAATTCTGGGTGCGCGGGTACGACGAGCCGGGATCCACGGTTGTCGTCGCAGTGAACCGCCAGGCTGGGTCCAATGCGGTACAGGTGGCCAAGAGCGTCCGCGACCTTCTGCCAGTCATCAGCGCTGAGCTTCCTGGATCGGTGCGCGTCACGCCGATTTACGATCGTTCGCAGACTATCGTCAACTCCGTTGCCGACGTCGAGGCGACTCTCCTCATTGCGTTCGTGCTGGTCGTTGCCGTGATCTTCGTGTTCCTCGGACGGGCGACCGATACCTTAATTCCTGCCGTGGCGCTTCCGCTGTCTCTGCTTCTGACGATCATGGCGATGCGGGTGTTGGGATACAGCCTCGATAACCTCTCCCTGATGGCGTTGACGCTGGCCATCGGATTTCTGGTGGACGACGCTATCGTGTTTTTGGAAAACACGGTGCGGCTGATGGAAAGGGGCATGAAGCCGCTGGAAGCCACGCTGGAAAGCGCTCGGGAAATCAGTTTTACGATTCTTTCGATGACGATATCGCTGGCGGCGGTTTTCCTTCCGCTGGTTTTCATGTCTGGCCTGGTAGGCCGCATTTTCCGCGAGTTCGCGGTCACCATTGTGGTTGCGATCTTTGCTTCAGGGCTGGTGTCTTTGACGCTGACTCCGCTGATGTGCGCCAGGCTATTGAAGCCGCGCGGACACGGAGTCAAGCAAAACTGGATCGAGCGGACAACGGGCCGGATCGAGAAAGGTGTACTCAACGTTTACGGAAAATCGCTTTGGTGGTTTATCCGTCACCGTTGGATTTCCGCTCTGACGTGGGCCGCCTGCATGGCGGGCACGATTCTATTGTTTATGGCGGTTCCCAAAGCCTTTCTGCCGGTGGGCGATAGCGGCTTTGTCTGGGGCGTCATGATCGGAAAGGAAGGCTCTTCTCCCGACCAGATGCGAGCGCTTCAAGACAAAGCAGACAACATCATGCGGCAGGATCCTAGCGTGGGAGCGACGTTCACGCTGACGGGCAACTCACAGTTTCTCGCGTCCAATCAAGGATTGTTGCTTGCCTTCCTCGAGCCGTCGGAGGTTCGCGCCCCGATCGAGGCCGTAGTAGGCCGAATGACAGGAAAACTCGGGTCGATTCCGGGCATTTTTCCTTTTTTGAGGCCCATGCCGGTCTTGAACATCAGCACGGGAGCGACAAATCAGAACCAGGGACAATACGCTTACTCCTTGTCCGGCGTGAACTCGCAGCAGGTCTATGACGTGTCCCAGAAACTCGTGGGGCGATTGATGCAATATCCCGGATTCGCCACCGTTTCATCGGATTTCTTCGACAACACGCCGAACGTGGAAATTAATATCCGGCGCGATCAGGCTCGCACGTACGGCGTTTCGGAGGCGAGAATTTTGAACCTTCTCCGGAACGCGTATTCGCAGAATTATCTTTATCTGATCAAGAAGCCGGAAGACCAATATCAGGTGATTCTGGAGGTCAAGGATTCCGAACGTTCCAAAGCCCAGGATCTTTCCCTGCTGTACATCAGATCCGACGACGGAAAAAATCTTGTGCCGCTTGATGCACTTGTCACCTGGAAGCCGTCTCTCGGCCCGCAAACAGTCAATCACCTCAATCAGTTCACGAGCGTCACGATTTTCTTCAATCTGAAACCGGAGGTAGCGATCGGGGACGCCACGAACTTCATCAGCAAGGCCGCCGATGAAATCGTGCCGTCGACGATTCGCGCGAGCCTGCAGGGCGAAGCCCTGACGTTTCGTGACACTGTACGCGATTTGACTTTCCTCATGGCGCTCGCCGTATTCGTCATGTATGTGATTCTGGCCATTCTCTATGAGAGCTACGTGCATCCGCTGACGGTGCTTTCGACCTTGCCCACGGCGCTAGTGGGTGGATTGCTGACACTCTATGTATTTGGGGAGCAGGCGTCGCTCTACGCCTTCGTCGGCATGTTCATGCTGATGGGCATCGTGAAGAAAAACGGAATCATGATCGTCGATTTCGCGCGGCAGCGCGTCGACGCCGGTGAATCGGCTGAACAGGCCATTCACGACGCGAGCATGGACCGCTTCCGCCCAATCCTGATGACCACACTGGCAGCCGTGATCGGGGCCGTGCCCATCGCCGCAGGGTACGGAGCCGACGGCGCCTCCCGCCGTCCTCTTGGAATGGTCATTGTCGGCGGCCTCGTGGTGTCGCAGTTCATTACTCTGTACGTCACGCCAGTCATTTATCTGTACCTCGAGCAATTCCAGGATAAGGTCCTGAACCGGACGTCGTTCTTCCATTCGGGCCACTCTCAAATTCCTGTTGCGGGCGGCACCGTTGCCACCCAGGACGGGTTGGGAGACTAGGCCCCGATGAAAAAATATTTTTTCAGTTCCCGAGCGATGCGAATTCTCCCTGCTGTTCTATATGCGACGAGCCTCGTTTTCACGGGCTGCGCCGTTGGTCCAAATTACAAGAGGCCTAACGTCGATGTTCCGGCCGCCTATCGCGGAGCGGAAAATGCGGACGTGGTTAAAGCTTCTCCCTCGTCTCTCGCCGATCAGAAGTGGTGGGAAGTTTTTCAGGACCAGGAACTTCAGAAACTGATTCGCACGGCTTTGCAGCAGAATTACGATGTGCGCATCGCGGCCACGCATGTGATCGAGGCTCAAGATCAACTTGGAATCACGCGCGCCAATCAATTTCCCTTCGTGACCGCGGGTGGCAGCGGTACGAACCTGCACAATCCCGTGACGGGTCCGATTCCTGCTTATGGCTTCACTTATGGCCGCATCACCGGGACTGCTACCTGGGACCTCGATTTCTGGGGGAAGTATCGCCGCGCCACCGAAGTGGCGCGAGCCAATCTGCTGGCCACTGAATGGGCGCGCCAGGAAGTGAACGCGACGCTGGTAGCGAATATCGCCACCGCGTATTTTCAGCTTCGTGAGTTCGATTTGGAACTCGATATTTCGCAACGGGCGCTGGCATCGCGTAAAGAGTCCCTGGAACTCACACAGACGCTCGAACAACACGGCATAAATTCCATTCTCGACGTCCGCCAGGCCGAGCAACTCGTCTATACAGCCGGGACGGAAATTGCCGACGTCGAGCGGCGCATCGCGCAACAGGAGGACCTTCTCAGCGTGTTGCTGGGAAATAATCCGGGCCCGATTCAGCCGCGCGGAATGGAACTCGTCGATCAACCGCATTCGCCCGCCGTTCCGGTTGGGCTTCCGTCCGCGTTGCTTGAACGCCGCCCCGATATCCGCCAATCCGAAGAGTTGCTCGCCGCGGCAAACGCCCAAATCGGCGTCGCGAGGGCTGCCTATTTTCCGGACATACCGCTGACCGCAACGCTCGGATTCCAGAGTAATCAACTGTCAAACCTATTTAGCGGCGGTTCCGGTTTGTGGTCGTTTGCGGGCACGATCACCCAGCCGATTTTCAATGCAGGCCAGATTCGATCGAACTATCGCCTGGTCCAGGCGCAACAGCAGGAAGCCGTGCTGACCTATCAGCAAACGATTCAAGGAGCGTTTCGCGACGTTTCCGACGCCCTGATCGGTTATCAAAAAGACCAGGAGTTCCGCGCGCAGCAAGACTTGCTGGCTCGCTCAGCGGAAGATGCCGCGAAGCTTTCCGGCCAACGCTACAGCGCCGGCACGACGAATTATCTGGAAGTGCTCACGAATGAGACGAATTATCTAAGCGCGGAAATTGGCCTCGCGCAGGCCCGCCTCAACGAACTGCTCGCCCTGGTGCAGATCTACAAATCTCTTGGGGGCGGCTGGGAAGAGTAGGTCACACGCCGTGCGGACTCCACCAAAATTAGTACCCTGGCACTGGGGTGCCCGACTGGCTGCAACGGCTCATAACGCTAGTTAGAAAATCACTCGTTCCTGTTAATCACATGTCAGAAATTGTTCTATCGAACCTCGTCGGTAAAGGACCTAGTCCATTCGTGTCCGCGCAACTCGAAGGTGCTCGCTGGAAGAGTTTCGGCCGGTGAAACCTGGGTGACACGAATCAACATTCCCAGGGCTCCATTGTGCAACACCTCGATCTGGTGGGCGATCTGTGCGCCGTTGAAGTTCTCGAATTCGGATCGCCGCGTTTCGATTCCCGTCGAATAAGTCTTCAGCAGGTTCCCTGTCGCATCAAACCAATAACCCCGCGCGTGTTCCGGATCCAATTCCCCCTCTGGGCTTTCGTATCCCGCGAGCACCCTAACCGCCTGGATATTGTTGACTGCGTCTCGCTTGATCTTCCAGTCAGACTCTACGAACGTGTCGAGTGCCGGAATCGGCTCCATAACCTTCAGCACCAATTTCATGAGTTCGGCGTCCGGGCCCTCTGCAAACAGGTAGCGCTTCTCCCCGTTTCTTGACCGTATATACCGACTCTTCCCGAACGATGCCTCTCTGCGCCACTGGCTATCGCTAAGCCACGTGTCTTCGTACAGTCCTTTCTCGACAGTTCCTGAGTTGCCTTTCGCCTCAAAATCCGCGCGCAGCACATACGCTGTCCCGGTTCCAGCGGCAGGAAAGCCAACGTGCCTTCCACGCTCAAAGTATGTCTGGGCGCTTTCGAAGGTCTCCACCCCTGGCGGACGCACTGTCTTGAATGGCAACGAAACCCGCGACACGACCTGGACCGGTATTCCGTTCTCCCGGTACGGTGTGAACTGCATCGCTGCAAATACCTTTCTAGCCGTGTCATACACGCCTTGGTTGTTGGCTACGATCGATCCAATCTCTCGCACTCGTCCCGTACGGTCGACAACAATCTTGGCCGTTGCCGCGCCCTCTAGGGGGCCATCCTGTAGAGGAGGCCAGTCCGGCGTATCCATTGGCAGTAGATTCTTTCGCATCGAAGCCTCTTCCACCAGAGCTGTCCGCAACAGCGGCATATCACCGCCACTTGCGTCTGCGTCATATAAGCCAGGTGGAACATCCCGCAAATCCTCGAGCGTCGTCACCTTTGCGGTCACCTCAGGCGTTCCACCGCTGACAGTGCGTGGCACCATGCGACCATGAAAGCTCTGGTAATCTTTATACAGGCCACCCCATCCGAATCCACCCCCGTAAAAGAGCAGTCCCGTACCGTCGGTGATCGCTACAGAGGCGCCCATAGTCGTTTTGACTTCCCCGTCTGTGCTGGTAATTGTCCAACTATAGTAGGTGTTCCCCATGAGTCGCTTTACATCTGCTTCTTTCACGTCTTGTAGTACCTGATCCAAAGGCGGAATAGGGTCTATCAGCGCCACAGCAATTTCTCTGAGCCACTCCGGAAAGTAGTCTCCCTCATTTTTCTGCCACTCCTTGTCACCGTTCAGGATATCGATTTGGTGAAACTCCGGCGATCGGACTTCCCGTCTATACTGCGTCGGCGAATTCCACCGTATCTCAACCTCACCGTTTCGGCCGGAGTCTTTGTCCCGTTCAAAGCTCGGTGTGAGAACTGCTTTTAGATGAAAGGGTTTCGTACCGGGCTGATTCAGGGCGCTCCGTTCAACAGCCTTCTTAACTGTCCGTACATCCTTCTCGGAGTCGTCAAAAGCAGACAGCGCCAAAACCGCTATTAAAAGAACTACAAGCCGGGACATGCGCATATTTCGGAGTTTACTCCCGAGTGTATTCGGAGAACAATTGGCATTCTCCAGGCGTGATGTC
>JBEKCU010000030.1:0-22919 GCA_050014735.1 Candidatus Acidiferrales bacterium
CGTGAAAATCCAACACCTGATCGAGACCGACATAAAGGCAGAAATGGCAGACTGCATAGAAAAACGCGAACAAACCCAGCATGCGCCGAAATCGAATCAACTGTGGCTGGTGAAGAATCTTTCGCAGCGGCGAAATTGAAAGCGTGATAGCCAGAAACCGCAGTGTCCAATCCCCGGTGGCATGCTCAAGGAACTGCGTAGGATTGCCTCCCAGTGCGCCGGGGATAAATACATCGCGAATCAGAAGTCCCGCCGGGATAAGGCTGGCAAGAAACACCACAACCTTTGTCCATTTACTGGTCAGAATGGAATTCATGTTCTTTTCCGTTTAGTAGTTTTTCTTCAGGTCCATGCCGCTGTACAGGCTGGCCACCTGATCGCCGTACCCGTTGAACATCTGAGTTTTAGTGTTCTTGAAATACCCCGGCAGTCGAACTTCTCGAGCCTGACTCCAGCGGGGGTGATCCACAGTGGGGTTGACGTTGGAATAGAAGCCGTATTCATGGGCATTCGTGATGTTCCATGTTGTAGGAGGCTGATCTTTAACGAACCTGATCTTCACCAACGACTTGATGCTCTTGAACCCATACTTCCAGGGAACCACCATTCGAACAGGGGCTCCATCCTGATTGGGGAGGGTTTCGCCGTACATACCGACGCATAGCAACGCCAGCGGGTGCATTGCTTCATCCAGCCTTAAACCTTCCACATAGGGCAATTGGATGCCCGCCTCGCTCCATAGGGGCATTTGCTTTTTGTCGAAATAGCTTTCGAATGCGACATATTTGGCGTTCGACGTGGGTTCCACCAGCTTTGCCAAAGCACTGAAAGAATAGCCAATCCAAGGCACCACAATCGACCACGCTTCCACACAGCGATGACGGTAGATTCGCTCTTCGAGCGGCGACAGCTTCAGGATCTCATCCATCGTGAACTTACGTGGCTTGGCCACTTCACCTTCGACCGAAACGCTCCAGGGAGACGTCACAAATTTCTGCGCATTCTTTGCGGGATCCTGTTTGTCGGTGCCGAACTCGTAGTAGTTGTTGTAGGTGGTCGCAACTTGCGCCGGCGTAACCGTCTCGGTCGTGCTGAATGAGCTTGGGACAGTCTGGAGTTTGGTGGAGGCGTAAGCTCGGATAGAAGGATTGACAAGATCGACTAGATTTTTTCCAACCATGCCCAGTCCGCCAGCTAACCCCATTCCGTATAGAAACTTGCGGCGATTCAAATAGATGTCATGGGGAGTTATTTCCGAATATTTCAAGTCCTGGGAACGCTTCACAAGCATTTTGGCCTCCAGGCGCAAGCGAAAACAATGCGCCGAATCATCTTCGTCTTATGCTTATCATACGACAAAACATGGCCATCGGATGAAGAATGCGAAACCCTATTCGCCCGCCAGTTCCTTCAGTAAGGCGTGGCGAAGACGCTCCTGATGCTCGGGCGTAAGCTTGCTGCCTGAAGAGGTGAGGTAAAAAACGTCGATAGCCGTCTGCCCTTCGGTGTCAATCAGCGCGATGTCTATGTTGCAATTTTGCTTCGAGAATACTGAACTGATCCGATACAACAAGCCCGGCTGATCGTGAGCGATGATCTCAATCAGAGTACTGTGAGCGGAACAGGTGTCATCGAATTGAACTTTCGCTCGCGTACCACCTTCTCCCAGCTGGCCCCTCTCCGATCGCAAGCGCTCGCGCAAGATGCGATTCAGATCCTGCTTTCCCGAGAGCACGTCGTGGACCGTGGTTTTGAAGCGCTCCCATGCCGGGAGATTCATTTCCAGTGTTCGGAAGCGGTCGGTGAAACTGAACGTATCGACAACCGTGCCGGTCGCATTGGAAAAAGCGCCTGCTTTGCCAATGTTCATGCCGCAGGCTGCCAGCGCCCCAGCCACGGTGGCAAATAGAAATGGCCGATCCGTGGTCACGATCGTTAATTCATACCAGTGGCGTGTGCGTTTTAGCGCCAGTTGGACGGAGTCGTGTCCAAGCCGGTTGGCCATTTCGAAGTGCTGCAGGATTTCATCCACCGGATGAGTGCGAAGATATCGCCTCGGCAATCCATCGAGAAACGTCTGAAGTCTATTTCCCGCTGCAGCCGCCAGCGACCGAAGATGGTTCAATACCTCATCGTTCGCATCCGCGTGAACTCGTTCGTCCACGCTGCGGTTCAAGTAATTGGCCGCGCCAATGTAAAGTTGCCACAGATCTTCCGCCTTCCACGGTGTTAGTGCCTCGGGGTTGACGGCCTTTACATCCGCATAGGTAAACAAACACAACATTCTCAGCCGATCCGGGGTGCCGGCATTTTCGGCAAACTGAGCCACTGTCCTAGGATCGAATATATCCCGGCGGAGTGTCGCCGCCATTTCCAAATGACGTTCGATGAGGAAGAGCACAGTATCCCGGCTAGACTCTGGAAGTTCCAGACGATCGAGACAGAGTTTTGCTATAGCCAGGCTGGCGGGAATATGATCCTGCAGCGTGACGGCCTTTCCCGTATCGTGAAGCATCATCGCCAGATAAAGCAGTTCCGGCTGGTCGAGTTCGTTGAGAATTCCCGCATAGCGCTCATCCCATTTGGACTTGGACTGGCGCAGGAGATGTAAATTTTCGATCGCCTGAAGCGTATGTTCATCCACGGTGAAGCGGTGAGAAACTTCGCGAAGTGCGAGCGCCTCAATTCCCAAGAACTCCGGCAGAAACATGGTCAGCAAATGCAGCGCGTGCATCGCCCGCAACGCATCCGCCGCATGGGGCTCCGGCAATACGTCCTGCAGAAACCGCCAGATATCTTTTCCCGACGGAGGCCGGCCGGCCAACGACGGCCGGGCTTTCTCTAGTTGCAGCTCGGCCGTTGGGCTCAACTTAAAACCACGCTGCGCTATCAGGCGAAACGTGCGGAAGAACAGATTCGAGTCGTTGAGGTTCTCGGGATTCTGAAAAAGGATAAGACCGTCCACGACAGAAAAGTCCCGGTCCGAAAAACCGGTTCTCCATGTCTCAAGCTGCCTGTAAAAAAGCGATTGCGCGGCGGGCATTTCCTCCAGGAGCTGGCCGGAAATATGATCGACCGCGCGGGCGTGCCCGAAGTAGATTCGCATCCATTCGATGGCACCGAGAATACTGGCGCCCGGCGCGCCGATTTTTTGCGCCGCGGCTTCATCCTGTGCATCCCAGGTCAAAACGTTAAGGTCGCGTTTGTTACGAAAGTGGAGAAAGCAACGCACAGAAGCAAAAAAGGCGAGCGCCGCATCCATTGTCGCTTGCACGCCTGCTGAAAAACACGCATCCGGATTGGGCCAGCCCTGTTGCGTTTCCATCGCTGACATCATCGCCAGCCATCGCGCCACGATGTAATCCTGATAACCGCCAGGTCCGTCTTTCACATTCGGTTCGAGGTGAAACACGGTGTTTGCAAATTTGCGATGGCGGTTCCGGGTCATCTCCGCCAGACGCTCCACAAGTACTTGGGTCTCACGGGCCACAACATCCGGAATCAGTTTGTTGTGAAGACTAGAGAAAAGTTCCTGGTCGCCTGCAAGGAAACGGCTATCGAGGAGAGAGAGGATTGACTCCGAATTCTCGGAATCGAATTGAATCAATTCCGGCAGCACCTTGATTGTACGAATTGGCTTTAGTCCAACATCCAACATCTGTTTTAAGAAACGCTGGATCGCTTCCTCGCTTCTTACTGCAATATTTTCGGACGCAAACAGAAACAGAAGATCGATGTCGGAAAGGGGAAAGAGCGTTTGCCTGCCGAAATCACCAGTCGCAAGAACCACGGTTCCCGAGGTCCCAGCGTTTTCCGATGGAAAAGATTGCTCCAAGAGCCGGCGAGCGATGGACTGTACCAGCGCTGTTCGCTGCTGCAGAAATCTCAACCCATTTTTCGTCGCGGAGAAATCGTTTTGCAATCGCGAGGATTCAGTATCGTACAGCTCCCGCAATTCGCCCGTGAGTGGGGATTGAATAGGCATGCCTGCGTTTCTGATTTCCCACCGGGAATCGCACCGGCCAGAACCGGAACCTCCTAAGGAACTGCGCTTCGAGCGTCGGCCCGGCTACTGTCGGTGAACCATTCGCTATGAAGCTTCCCAGTTATACCCTTCCTCCCCATGTTGCGAAAGGTCCAGACCCTGATTTTCCTGCTCCTGTGAAACACGCAGGCCAATCAGCTTGTCGACGAAAAATAAAATGGCCAGCGTACCGACGATTCCCAATCCCCACGCAATCGATACTCCAACCAACTGATTCAGCAGTTGATGCACATTGCCCTCGATCAGGCCGGATGCAAGAACGTTACCGCTCGAATCCTTGAAAATCGGATTGACCGCGCTGACGGCGAAGATCCCAGTAAGGATCGCCCCAATCGTGCCACCGGCCCCATGGACCCCGAAAGCGTCCAGAGAATCGTCATAGCGATAACGAGCTTTGACCACCGCAACCATTAAATAGCACGCAATCCCCGCGATGAAACCGATAACCATGGCAGGCATCGGCTTCACAAATCCCGCTGCCGGAGTGATCGCCACCAGGCCGGCCACAGCTCCAGAGATTGCTCCCAAGGCACTCGGTTTTCCGCTGCGCTTCCATTCCGCCAAGCTCCAACCCGCTGCCGCAGTCGCTGCGGCAAAGTGAGTTGCCACGAAAGCGCTCGTCGCCAGGCTGCCGGCCGATAGCGCGCTGCCTGCATTGAAACCAAACCAGCCTACCCAGAGCAGGCAGGCACCAATAAAGCTGAGGACCACGCTGTGTGGAGGCACGGATTGATCCGGGTAGCCGAGACGCTTGCCGAGGTAAAGAGCGCAAACAAGCGCGGAAACGCCGGAAGTAACATGGACCACGGTCCCACCTGCAAAATCCAACGTAGGGATGCGGCCACCCAGAGAAGCATTCAACAAACCGCCCTTTCCCCAAACCATGTGGGCCATCGGACTGTAGACGACGACAGTCCAGAGGCTCATAAACAGCAACATCGCCTTGAATTTCATCCGCTCGGCAAAGGCCCCAGTGATAAGCGCCGGAGTGATAATGGCAAACATGAGCTGATAAATCATAAATGTCTGGTGTGGGATCGTTCCCGCATAGTCTGTGTTCGGGTCTGCCCCCACTCCACGCAAAAACAAATGTTCGAATCCGCCGATAAATCTATTCCCTGAGCCGAACGCCAGGCTGTACCCGAACAGGCCCCACATGATGGTGACCAGGGACATCATGGCAAAGCTCTGCATCATGGTCCCCAGAATATTCTTTTTCCGCACCAGCCCGCCGTAAAACAAGGCCAGTCCCGGACCGGTCATCAGCAACACCAAAGCGGAACTGACCAGCATCCAGGAGTTGTCAGCGGAGCTTTTCGCTTCGGCGATTCGCTGTTCCAATGCGGCGATGCGTTCCGCATCCGTGTGGAGACCGGGCGCGACCAAAATCGCCGCAGACCTCCCCATGTCCAGAGTACCCGCAGACACAGCAAGGGGCGAAATCCAAAGAATCAAAGCAGTGCATAGCAGAAACAAATTTTTGATTATTTTCATAAGGTTGTTTTCAAAACATATCAAATCTAACGTGCCAGCGCCAGATCACAAGTGACTATTTATAATATCTTTATATGCGTCTTCCTCTTTGCAACCTGGGATGGGGACAAGCGCTGATCGACATCTTGCTCATCGCGCCGATTTGCGCGATGCTGTACAAACCATCGTATTCTTGATGGAATCAATAGATTCTTTTGTCCCCAAAACCAGGACGCGTCTTGATAGAGTCCTATAATGACGGCGGTGCCATCCAAGATGCCTCTACAGGGCTTGTTCGAAGACTATCAAGCTGGTCCTTTCTATGACGAGATGTTCACGGCTCAGGATGAGCCGCGGCCGCACTACGCCAAAATTTTTGAAAAGCTGGCCTCGATGGTGCCGGCGCAATTCGAGGAACGCCGCCAGCACGCCGACCTCTCGTTCTTGCTGCAGGGCATCACATTCACTGTTTACAGCGATGGACGCGGCACCGAGCGCCTCTTTCCCTTCGACCTGATTCCCCGGATTATCCCGAACGCGGAATGGCAGCGGATCGATCGCGGGCTTGCGCAACGCGTTGTCGCACTGAACTTATTCCTTCAGGATGTCTACGGGAAGCAGCGCATCTTCGCGGATCGCCAGATTCCTCGTTCCCTCGTGTATTCGTGCAAACATTTTCTGCGCGAAGTCATTGGCATCGAAGTGCCGCGCGGGATTCACACCCACATCTGCGGCATCGACCTGGTGCGCGATTCGAAAACCGGCGAGTTCTGCGTTCTCGAGGACAATGTGCGCACGCCCAGTGGTATTTCCTACGTCTTGGAGAACCGGCTCGTCATGATGCGCACGTTCCCGGATGCGTTCCAGGCCTACGAGGTCCTTCCCGTCAATCACTACCCCGCCGAACTCTCCAGGATTCTGCGCAGCCTGTCTCCCCGCGGTGGAGACGACGCTCAAATCGTTCTGCTGACGCCGGGCATCTACAATAGCGCCTATTTTGAACACAGTTTTCTGGCACAGCAGATGGGCATCGAGCTGGTCGAGGGCCGCGATTTGATCGTGGATGGCGGCATTGTGTACATGAAGACGATTCACGGCCTGAAGCGCGTCGATGTGATCTACAGGCGCGTGGACGACGAGTTCCTGGATTCGCTTACGTTCCGTCCAGATTCCGTGCTGGGCGTTCCCGGTCTGATGGGGGCTTACCGCGCTGGAAACGTGGCTTTGGCAAATGCCGTGGGGAATGGAGTCGCCGACGATAAGGCGATTTATGCTTACGTTCCCACGTTCATCCGGTATTACCTGGGCGAAGATCCGATTTTGAGGAGCGTCGATACCTACCTTTGCTCGAAGAAAGACGACCTGGCTTACGTGCTTGGACACCTTCCTGAACTCGTCGTAAAAGCGGTCGGAGAGTCCGGTGGTTACGGAATGCTGATGGGTCCGACGGCGGACAAGGCGAGGCTTGAGGAATTCGCACAGCGCATCAAAGCCGATCCGCGAAACTATATCGCGCAGCCCGTGCTCGCGCTCTCGCGTGTGCCCTCCTACGATCCCACGCTTGGGCGCATTGAGGGACGCCACGTGGATCTTCGTCCCTACTGTTTGTACGACGGTGAAAAAGTCACAATTGTCCCCGGCGGCTTAACCCGAGTCGCGCTCCAAAAAGGCTCGTTAGTCGTGAATTCGTCCCAGGGCGGCGGCAGCAAGGATACCTGGGTTTTGTTCGGAGAGGACTAAGATGCTGT
This sequence comes from Candidatus Acidiferrales bacterium, assembly GCA_050014735.1. GTDB lineage: Bacteria > Acidobacteriota > Terriglobia > Acidiferrales > UBA7541 > Palsa-360. The sequence continues at coordinate 7,267 of JBEKCU010000030.1, forward strand.
CGAGAATCGCCGAATCGTTGTTCTGGCTGGCCCGATATATTGAGAGGGCGGAGTACACCGCGCGCATCCTCGATGTGAACTTCCACACCGTGCTCGAGCAGACCAAGGATCGATATCGACTGCATTGGGACCCACTGATCGTCATGGCAGGCGAAGAAGAACGGTTCAGGAAGCTGTACGGCGAAGCCGACGCCCAGGCTGTGTTTGAATTTCTCGCATTTCGCCAGGACAATCCCAGTTCGATTGTGCAGTGCATTACGAAGGCGCGCGAGAATGCGCGAACCATCCGCGATTATATTTCCCGCGAAATGTGGGAAGACATCAACAGTTTCTACTTCGCCGTGAATCGTTTCAATCCAGCGGAGGAAGTCGCGGCGGGGCCGCACCGCTTCTGCGACGCGATTCGTTTTGGCAGCCACCGCTTTCATGGGGTGACCGACGCCACTTTACCGCACGACGAAGGCTGGGAATTTCTAAGGATCGGCTGGTTCATCGAGCGCGCGGAAATGACGGCGCGGCTGGTGGACGTTCAATATCACATCCTGTATGACGCGCCCGCGGAAATCGGAGGAGCCGACAACCATCAATGGATGGCGGTCCTGAAATCCGTCGGGGCTTATGAGGCGTACCACCGGAAATATCATTCCTCAATCGAGCCGGAAAAAGTGGCGGAAATGCTCATCATGCACCCGCTGCATCCGCGATCGATCCGTTTCAGCATGACGGAAGTCCAATCCGGATTGCGCGCGATCAGCGGCACGGGACCCGGTTCTTACGCAAACGAAGCCGAAAGGCTCACGGGGAAGGTCCTGGAGAGACTGCGGTACGACAGAATCACGGAGATATTCAAGGTGGGCCTGCATTCGTACTTGAACGAGATGCTGCAAATGTGCGGATCGATCGGCGAGGATATCGCTCGAAACTACTTCTATTACGCGGTGGTGGCATGAACCGATATCATCTGCTGCATGCAACAGAATTTCATTATGACGGCCCGGTATCGGAAAGCTATAACGAAGTGCGGCTGCGTCCGATCCACGATGAGACACAGAGTTGCCTGTCGTTCCGGCTGCTTACCGATCCGGTTTCGCGAGGCACGTCGTACCGCGACGCATTCGGGAATTGGGTTCATCAGTTCAATATCCTTCCGGAACATCACCACCTGAAGATTGAAGCGGAGTCCGTTATTCTGGCGCACGACGCGCCTTCGCCCGCCTTCAATGGAATGAAGCTCTCCGAACTGGAACAACATCGGCAAGAATTGGAAGAGGAATATCTCGATTTCGTTGTCCCCACGACTTTTGTGCCCCATCTGCCCCAGCTCGACGAACTGGTTGAGACAGCCACACAAAATAGCGATGGGACAATTTCGGAGTTTGTGAAGGCTGCTTCCCAACTGATCCATGAAAAATTCAAATATGTGAAGGGGGCGACGGTTGTTAACTCCTCGATCCAGGATTCGCTCGCGGTCGGCGCGGGGGTCTGCCAGGATTTCGCCCATCTTCTGCTTGGAGTGGTGCGCAAACGGGGCCTGCCCGCGCGCTACGTTTCCGGTTACCTGGTTCCTGAAAGCGCCGCTTCGCCGGATGCAAAACTGCAGGAAGTGATCGGCGGATATGCTTCACATGCCTGGGCCGAAGTTTACATCCCTGACTCCGGTTGGATGGGTCTCGATCCAACGCTGGGAAAGCCGCTGGGATTGCAGCACGTTCGGATCGCGTACGGACGCGATTACGGCGACGTTGCTCCGGTACGTGGAGTGTATAAGGGACAGGCGGGCCAACGCTTGTCGGTGGACGTGCGCGTTAGGCCAGGACTCGATGACGACGGCCGGGAACAACTCAGCGAAAACAAGATCACCCAGCCAGAGCCGCCCGAAATCGTGGAGCGCGCTCAACAGCCTGCGCAACAATAAGTTACAGAGTAATTCAGTTAGAGGCTTACTGCAGACTCTTCGCGGTTCGCTTTCCTCGCCCGTTTTTCTTGGCACTGCTCTTGGCGAGGCGGCCCGATCCGTTACGGTTCGCGCCGTTTCCATTCGACCCGATCAGAACCATGATCCGTTTCAGTTCCTTTTCCAGAGTCGCTTCGATCAACTCGGACCGCCGCTCGCCTCGTGCGACCCGGCTAACGTAAGAGGGATCGACCTTGACGCGGCGCGCGACTCGGCCATAAAGACCACGGATGAGGGATGCTAGATTATGCGGAGGTGCGGTGATGTTTTTGTCGGTCACTGCCTATGTCTCCCTAAGAATTGGCGTTTAAGCTGTCACGATTCCGCCCTGTCTTAACGTTTATGTTATCTCAATGCGGTTAGGGACACAATGGGGAAAAATAAAAAAGTCACCGAGTCTGACATGCCGGAGTGGACGGAACATATCGCCAATCTGCGCATCCGCCTGCGCCTCAACCAGGGACCAACTCAGATATGCGGCCATGTCGATTCCCTGGAACGATTCCTTGGTGGACGAGCTTGGCTCAGGAAGGCCTGGCTCAGAGTCTTGCACTTGCAATGCAATCATCAGGGAATTAGCAGTAGTTTCCCGGTTGTTTTGCGTCCTTCCAGGTCTCGGTGAGCTTGAGGGGCATCCCCCAAGGGATAGATGTGCCCGATTCGCAGTTTCAGTTTTCCCGCCGCAATCGTACTGAATACATCTGTAGCGCGTCGCTGAAGCTCCTCATGGCTCGAAATGTAATTAACTAAGGTGGGGCGGGTGATATACAACGAACCTTTCTGCGAGAGTTTTATTAAATCGAATGGAGGCACGGCCCCGCTCGCCCCGCCGAAAAGCACGAGATACCCCCGTGGCCGGAGTATGTCCAAGTCTTTGTCAAAAGTGGTTTTGCCTACACCGTCATAAATTACCTCAACTCCCTTTCCGTCCGTAAGCCGTTTCGTCTCCACCTCAAAATCTTCGGTGTCATATAAGATGACCTCATCGGCGCCGGCTTCGCGAGCCAGCTTCGCTTTATCCTCGGTGCCTGCCGTGGCGATGACCCGCGCGCCCACGTTTTTTGCCATTTGCACCAGAAGTGCACCAACTCCGCCGGCGGCCGCGTGAATCAGCGCTGTCTCGCCCTTCTTCAGCGGGTACGTATCATGAATCAGGTAGTGTGCCGTCATTCCTTGCAACATCGCCGAGGCGGCCTGCTGATCCGTGACTCCTTGCGGCACATGGACCAGCCGATCTGCTGGGACAACAGCATATTCCGCATACGCCCCCATGATATTTGTGTACGCTACGCGTTCACCGGGCTTGAAGGTTTTCACTTCGCCGCCGATTTCGTGCATCACGCCGCTTGCCTCCTGGCCAGCAACGAATGGCAGGGCCACCGGATACCGCCCTTCGCGGAAGTAGATATCGATGAAGTTGACGCCTGAGGCGGATATCTTTACTAGAACTTCGTTGGGCTTCGGCTTCGGAGTTGGAATATCCGTCAGTGTAAGGACTTCTGGGCCGCCTGTCTTGGCAACTTGGATCGCTTTCATCGTGATTTCTCCGGGACTTGATGTCGGTTCGTTCCATTGGAATGCGGGCAGGATGAGTATATTCCATTCCGCATCTCCGGGCAGAGCAGCTTCTTATCAGGTCGCACGCGGCCTTTTCATCATCAGTGCGAAACGCTGGCACACAGCAACTTCTTCATCATGCTGATTGAAGCAACGGTGGACGAACGTGACGATCCCTCTGTCCGGCTTACTGCGGCTTTCACGGGTGGCGATGACTTCCGTCTGAACACGGATCGTGTCGCCCGGAAATAGAGGTTTCGGAAAACGCACATTGTCCCACCCAAGATTGGCGATGGTGGTGCCCAGCGTCGTGTCCCCAATGGAAATGCCAACCATCATGCTCAAGGTCAAGCAGCTGTTCACTAAAGGCCGGCCATATTGCGATTTCTTCATGTATTCGGCGTCGAGGTGCAATGCGGAGGGGTTGTGCGTCATCGTCGTGAATATCACATTGTCCGCTTCGGTAATGGTGCGATGCATCGGATGATCGAAAATCATTCCGACTTTGAATTCTTCAAAGTAGAGACCTGCCATGCGCGTTCCTTCGTTGGAATTGGCCTTATGAGTCGCCCGTGACGACCAACTATACAGGTTTTTATCGATTCTTGGGGCGGCGGTTTGTGCGGCTTGGGAGCGAAAGAATTCCGTATGACAATCCGACTGAACTGACTTAACAGTTTGCGGAAAAACTCAACGAATGTCATTCCGAGGCACGCTGCGTGCCGGGGAGTCTCTCTTGGATTTCCAATCGAAGAGAGATTCGCCGCTTCGCTCGGAATGACAAGCCAAACGTTTTTTTCGAGGCCCGGTTAAGTTGGTGTGCGACTGTGTCCGCGATGACTGTAACCCAAGACAAGCCTAACCCTCTCGGGACGCGGCGTGTCGTGCCCTTCGATGAAACGCAGCGATAACATTCAAATAAATTGGATCGGTCACGAGACCGAAGATAATCGGCTAGTGTTTCTGGGCGCGACGCTCGCGAATCGACGCCAGGTGTTTGCGCAAATCGTCCACGATCTCTTGACGCCGGCCATCACGGATGTCCTTGTTCAGCTCCTCGAGAGCGATGTGAACAACGTCGTGATGATGGAGCACTTCCGGCGCTACCTCATTGCTTAGCTCAAGCCAGATGCCGTGGAGCAGGGCGATTTCCTTGTCTGTCAATCGTGGGGCGTGGGGCCCCAGATAGAAGACTTTTTCCTGGCCATCGGGGGAGTAGATTTCCAAAGTTAAATTGGGCCGCGGCTCAGGCAATGCTTCCCATGCCAAGCCTGCGATGCGAGCTTCGTCCTCGATTGCCCGCCAAGATGACAAACCCAGCGCGATCGTGGACGACTGAAGGTTTTGAGCCGCGCGCAGGATGCCCTCCCACTTTTCTGTCGCGGGAGCGACGGCCAGATGAATCGACTTGCCTCTTTTCTCCGCCAAAGACAGGGCGCGCGTAAACAACTCCTGCTCGTTGATCCCGAATAAGTCTTCCTGCGCGAGTTCACTGCCGCCTGAACCCGCACGGCTGAGAACACGAAGATGCATGACCACCACATCCTGCTGACGAGGATTGATCCGGTCGAGCACTGCTCCCAGGTTGTACAAAGCGTTCGAGTTGCGGATCATCACCAGTTCGTTCCCTGGACGTACGCCTAACGCTCCAGGACTCAGTTCCCCGTCGGACTCAAGGTTAAACATGTCCAATTCCTGGTGCTTGGCGCCATGCTTCAGAGTGATTTTTTCGGAGATTTCAAAAACGGTGAAGAAGATCAGCGTAAACGCCACGCCAGAAATCGTTGCCACCTGCTTGGTAAAGAGATTCATGATGCTTAGAGCAAACAGCACCACCGTGATCAAACCCAGTCCTAGAGGAATCTCTACATTGCCCACCTTAAAATTCAGCGGCACTCGGAAGTCTCTCTTACCCGGCTGCTTGTAGCGAAGCACCAGTACAGCCAACCCTTTCATCGAGAAGCTCCACATCACACCGAACGCGTAGGCCTCGCCGAGGACGAAGATGTCTCCCCGGCTCAGAATGATTGTGAGCAGCTGCAGGCCCACGACCATGTTGAGCATCCGGTAGGAAGTGCCGAACCGAGGGTGGGGATGACGAAACCAATGCGGGAGAATGCCATCCTCGGAAACACGGTTCAAAACGCCGTTCGAGCCAACAATTGCGGTATTTACGGCCCCAGCCAACATCAGGACGCCGACGAGAACGACGAATCCGCCAAAGATCAGCCTCAGGTTGAATGGGCCCACAAAATTCAGTGCCAGACCGCTGATGAGATTCCCAAAATACTGGGGCCGAACCGCATCCGGAATAATCATGGAGGCAAAGAATGAGACGCCAGCGGTGAAAATCAGACTGTAGACGAATATGACCAGCCCTGCCTTTTCCAGGTTGGGCAGTTTGGGATGCTCAACTTCGCGGTAGACTTGGGCCAGAGTTTCCTCGCCGCTCATTGCGAGAACGGAATGCCCGAGTCCGATGAGAATCCCGATCAGCGCGACCGTATGCGGCAAGCTGCTAAGACGCAACCAGCCCAGGGCTTCCGGCGCGAACGTCAGATTTGCTTTCGTCGGCAATGGGGGAAGGTGAGCGCCCCGCACCCAAACTGTCAGGACGCACCAAGCGATCATGATGACCACCATTACCGTGGTCACGTACATGATACGCAGCGCCTTACCGCTGGACTCCGGAATTCCCTTGATATTTTCCCACCAAAAATAAATTGTGACGGCGATCGCGAAAACGGCCGATGTGGAATTGATGGGAAGGGTTAAATTGTAGTGCAGCCGGGTAAACAGCTCGTTCAGAAATCCTGTCAAATATTGGCCTGCCGAGACGCCGCTGATGGGTCCGGTCAAGATATAGTCGAACATCAGCGCGGAGACGGAGAATTTCGCGAGCGTGCCACCCATCGCCTCTTTGACGACACGATAAACGCCGCCCCGCACGAACATGCTGCAGCTCTCGATATACATGGATCGCACGGCATACGCGAACAGCATGATGGCCAGAATGAACCAGGGAGCAGCCTTCCCGATCGCCTGCTCGGCGATGGCGCCGGCGTAAAAGGCGGAGGAGCCCAGATCGTTAAGTACAATGGCGGCCGCCCGCCAGAAAGAAATAAAGGAAAGCATGGCCGTGGTCGCAACCACGACCTTTGGCAGGGCCAGCTTTTGGGCGGTGCTCGACGGCGGAGGAACGCTTGAAGTCGACATATAAATCCGGGTAGTCACCACTCCTACGCCATAGGCGCCGGGGGATCATTCTCCTTGTTGTTATGGACGGGACCTGCAGGCCGTTCAGAAAACAGCGTGCAAATCACAGCATAAGTAAATACACTAGAATTCATAAGGAAACCATAAAGAAAGTTATCGTTTTAAATTATCGATTGCATCGGCGGACGCCCGGGTAGGAGGCGGTCTCGATGTTGTACAGAATTGTGAAACGACCGCTGAGGCCGGCGTCTCGCAATTGCTTTTAAGTTGCGCACGAACCATACAAGTAATCTTCTGCTTCTGTTATGTGCTATTGTTTGATTGGTTTCCGCGAAGTGCGGCGGGAGAACGCCGAATCGAGGGCTAGGCGATCGGGCGTTGCCCGGCAGCAGTTTCAGGCATGACCGGACGTACTCACACAACCATACCTTCCGAGGAGAACCGTGGACTGGTTTCTTGCGTCTCGCTATTTTGCCGGCCTTTTACTTGCTGGAGCGCTGTTCTATTTCGCGTTTCGAATCTGGCGCGGCAAGGCGAACCGAGATAACGGTTCGGGCACCGATTTTCATCCGACCATAGGTTTCGCCCGCCAAGACGCCTTTAAGTCAATCGCTCTCCTACTGTTCAATAAATCGGACAATGCGGTTTGGACCGAAGAAATTGAGATCGTGCTCACTGAACTTGTAGCGAACCAACAAGCCACCGCTGCGTCATGCCACGAGGTCCACAAGATACGCCAAGCCGTGCCTGCGCACGACATGCTTCCGATCAGCCTTGTGGAAACGATCTACAACGCGGCAGGAAGGCCGCAACGCAGATATTCGTGCGTAATGTCGTCAATGGTCCGGTACCGCATCGGCGAGGAGTGGTTTGAAGAGCCGATGAAAATTTATAGGCTAGAAATGGCGGGACTCACAGTGTCGGGAGTTCGCCAGGATCGAAAGGCCGGGTATAAGTTCAAACCCCATGAAGAAGTTCAAGACTGCAAGCGCCCGCAAGCAGCAACCACAAAATCGCGATGAGTTCCGAAGACCCGCACCAAATCCGAAGGCCCGAAGAACCATGCCTTACAGATCGGGAGCGTCCATTGATCGCGCGATGGGCGCGTCAATCGGTCCGCCGCCAATTGGGCCTTGCGCAGTAGCCGGGGCGGCTTCGACCGTGTGCTTTCGACCGAATAGGCCCGTACCCCATTGCTTAGCGTCCTCCATGTAGATGTAAACGACGGGGGTGAGGAACAGTGTCACGACCTGTGAAAATGCAAGCCCGCCAACAACAGACAGGCCAAGCGCTCGCCGGGCTTCGCCACCCGCCCCCAAGCCAAGGGCTATGGGGAAGGTACCCATTAGAGCCGCCATCGTCGTCATCATGATCGGCCGGAACCGAACGAGGCAGCCCTTATAGATCGCATCGGCAGGGCTGAGGCCTTCGGTGCGCTGCGCGTCAAGGGCGAAGTCAATCATCATGATGGCATTCTTTTTGACGATGCCAATCAGCATGATAATTCCCACGAAACCGTAGATGTCCAGGTTCATGTCCAGCAGCGGCGAAACCCATCCCTTCGTCGCGGCCCAATGAAAGAGATACAGCGTCAACAGGGCGCCAAAACCAGCCGACGGCAATCCTGAAAGTATCGTGATCGGATGGATAAAACTCTCGTACAAAATGCCGAGGATGATATAAATAACCAGAATCGCCATCACCAGTAGCATGCTCAGTCCGGAGAGCGACGATTGGAAAGCCTGGGCGTTCCCTTGAAATGTTGTTGTGGTGGTAGTCGGCAAGGCGTTCCGTGCGAGGTTATTGATTTCGTTGACTGCGTCGCCGATCGACGTGCCAGGCTTCAAGTTGAATGAAACGGTGACGGCAGGCAGTTGGCCCAGGTGATTCACCGACAATGGGCCCAACGTGGGCGTAAGTTTCGCGACGGCGCTCAGCGGAACCAGTAGATTATTATTAACGCCAACCACGCTGTTATTCGAATGAACGTAGATCATTGAAATCGCGGATGCGTCGCGCTGATATTCGGGCTCGAGTTCCAGGATCACCCAATACTGATTATTCGGCGCAAAAATCGTGGAGATCTGCCGCTGTCCGTACGCGGAATACAGCGCGTCTTCGATTTGATTCACCGTCACTCCACGTGCCGAGGCCGCATCGCGGTCAATTTCAACATTGATCTGGGGATTCCTGATCTGGAGATCGCTGCTGACGTCCGTGAGCCCGGGCAGAGCACTCATTTTATCGGTGAAAACCTCCGCCGAGGAGTAAAGTTCAGCAAGGTTGGCATCCTGTATCGTAAATTGGTATAAAGCCTTGGTCTGGAGACCGCCGATGCGTATGGGCGGGTCATTCCGGAGATACGTTTTTACCCCGGTTATGACGGCAAGCTTAGGGCGCAACTCGTTGATGACTTGCTCGACCTGCGGACGCTGGGAGCGAGGTACGAGGCGGATGTTCATGGCCCCTTGATTCAGCGTCCTTCCAGTACTGCCCAGGCCAGCGCCGGACATGATATAGGCTACCGACGGATCCTGGATCAGCACTTCCGAGACTTGTTTCTGGTGCTCTATCATGGCGTCGAACGATATGCCCTCAATGGCTTCAGTCGTTGCGTTGATCTGATCTATATCCTCGCTCGGCAAAAACCCCTTCGGAATGATCACGGCCAAATAATAAGTACCCACCAGGAGAAATGCCGAAAATGCGATAGTGGCTACTTTGTGTCTCAGGACGATCTTTAGACATCGGTCGTAGCCCCGTTCAAGACCGGCTTGCATGGACTCGAAGAGGTTGTAGACCCGGCCATGCTTCACCTCGCGATTCGGTTTCATGAACCTGCTGCAAAGCATGGGTGTCAGCGTAAGAGAGACGAACCCCGATACCAGAATGGCGGACATGATCGTCACGGCAAACTCATGCAACAGCCGGCCCAGCACTCCTCCCATGAACATGATCGGGAGAAAAACGGCGGCCAGGGAAAGCGTCATCGAAAGAATGGTGAATCCGATCTCGCCTGAGCCGTTGATGGCGGCTTCCATCACGCCCTCGCCATGTTCCATGTGACGCACGATGTTCTCGAGCATGACGATCGCGTCGTCCACGACGAAGCCCACCGAGAGAGTCAGGGCCATCAGCGAAAGGTTATCCAGCGAATAGCCGCCGAGATACATCACCGCAAACGTGCCCACGAGGGAGAAAGGAAGGGCGAGGCTGGGAATGGCTGTGGCGTAGATATTCCGCAGGAAAAGAAATATGACCATGATCACCAAAAACAGCGCGAGTTCGAGAGTGAACTTGACGTCGTCCACCGAACTTCGGATGGTGATCGAACGGTCGAAAGTCGTGTACATGTGGACCGATTGCGGCAGGGCCGCCTGGAGGTGGGGGAGTGTCGCCTTAATGGCGTCCACAACGGCCAATGCATTCGTTCCGGGCTGCTTATAGATTGCCAACTGGATGGCAGTGATGCCCTCGGGCGTATTCTTATCGTAGTAGAAGGCTCTGTTCTTGTCGTTTTGGATACTGTCAATCACACGTCCAACGTCCTTCAGGCGCACCGGGGAGCCATTGCGGAAAGCAACAATTAAGTTTGCATAGTCACTGGCGTTAAAAAGCTGACCCTGGGTTTGAACGGTCGGGGCGCGCTCCGGTCCCCATAACGTGCCGGTCGGAAGGTTTACATTTCCGTTGTTGAGAGCGTTTTCCACGTCGTCGATCCCAATCTGCCGGGTAGCAAGCTCGTGGGGATCCAACTGAATATGTGGGGCATATTTATAGTTCCCAAAAATGGATACCTGGGCCACGCCGTTCACAACGGATAAGCTGGGAGAGATCAAACTGTCGATGTATTCGTACAAGGAGGACAGAGGTAAAGTGGACGAAGTCACTGCCACATTCATAACGGGCTGGTCGGCAGGGTTGAATCTGCTATATGCGGGCGGTGCGGGCATGTTGGGCGGCAACTGCCGGGCAGCCTGAGCGATGGCGGACTGCACGTCCTCAGCGGCACCGTCAAGGTTACGATCGAGAGTGAATGTCAGTACGATCGAAGTCGCTCCAACCCTGCTTTGCGACACCATCGAATCGAGGCCTGCGATATTGGAAAACTGCTTTTCCAGTGGTAATGCGACAGCTGCCGCCATGGTATCCGGGTTCGCGCCGGGAAGATTGGCAGTCACATTGATCGTTGGGTAGTCCACGTTCGGTAGATCGCTTACCGGCAAGACGCGATAGGCGGTGATTCCGAACAGCAGGATGGCCATCATCACCAGCGTGGTTGCAATGGGTCGTTTGATGAACAGCTCAGGAATACTCATCGACTTTTCCTTTGCTCCTGAATCGGTTCTCAGCGGGCGTCAGTGCTCGGATTCCGGGCTTCCGATCGATCCAGTGCAGAAAGATCAGGTGCCGCTGTTCGATCACTGCGATCCCGCCGGACAGAACTGTTCAAATCATTTTTGAATTCGACCTTGGTGCCGGGAAGCAGATTCACCTGTCCGTCCAGCACGACGACTTCCCCCGCCTGAAGCCCCTTGGAGACGATGGCTTCGTTCTGAATGGACCGGTCGGAGACCACGGTTCGCTGCTCAACAGTGTTGTTTGCCTTCACCACGTATACATAGGAGCCCTGCTGAGTCGAGACGATCGCCTGCGACGGAACCACGATGGCGTTAGGCTGTTCAGAAAGCGTCAGGATCACGTTGACGAACAGGCCCGGCCAAAGCCGATTTTCGGAATTCTCGAATGTACCTCGCAAATGAATCGATCCAGTCGTTGCATCCACTGCATTGTCCACAAACGTAAGCGTCCCCGTTAAAGGGGCCCCTTGATCCTGTGGAACGGATGCCAGTACGCGCATTGCTCGGTCCGCCAGGCTTTGCTTGACGTCGGGCCAAATTTGCTGCGGAACGGTAAAATTCACGTAAATCGGGTTGACTTGATTGATAACGACGATGGGCACATCGGCCACCTTCACAAGGTTGCCGGGCTTCACCATGATTGTGCCGGTCCGCCCATCGACCGGTGAGCTGATTGTACAGTACTCGACGTTGAGTTCGGCCGACTTGATGGCCGCTTCGTCGGCTTGCAGGCTCGCATCGGATGCGTCGGCTGCGCTGGTAAGCGCGTCCACCTGCGATGCCGGCATGATGCCTTCCTTAAGAAGCTTTACATAGCGATCTGCCTGAAGGCGGTTGTTCACTGCGATTGCCTTATCGCGAGCGAGTGCAGCCTGAGCCTGGGCAAGTGCGGCCTGGTACGGCCGGGGGTCAATCGTAACCAAGACCTGTCCCTTACGAACGAAATCGCCCTCGTTGAAACGAACTTCCTGGAGCTCGCCCGGGACCTGTGCTCTGATCGAGATCGTTGAAATGGCCTCGACATTGCCCACTGCGGTCACCTGGACCGGCATGGTCTTTTGAACCACTTTTCCCACGACCACGGGCACAGCGGCGTGCGGAGGAGGCGCGGCCTGGGGCTTTGAGCAGCCCAAGACAAGCGCGAATAATCCAAGGAAAGCTGCAGGCTTTAAAGCTCGCCTCGTTGCACGATTACAAGATTGCGAACCCCGACGGCGGAACAAGGATGGCATCTTCCATTTCACCCATTCAACCTGGACTGAAAAGCTTGAGCAAACTACAGGAGCACGTGATTTGTTGGACGTTGCGGCTTCGGCGAAGGTTACAACTCTGGGCCTGGCAGCTGCGCGTCTAAGCTCATGCGAATACGCTACGAACCCAAATTTCCGAGGGGCTTTCAATTCCCCATCCGCGCGTCCCCAATCCGGGAAAAGGAACCGCAGCGCACCCTACCCGAAACGCGTCTCCGAGCGTTTGTGGGTGGAGAACAGAGATACGGTACTCGCGGAATTTTAGCTTAATCGTTCGAGCAGGCCAACCGAAATAGTGGTCACGGTCCGGGAGAAGCGATTCGAAGTTCGGAGAAATCGAATTCGTTTAGTTGGTAGTGTCCTTGTTTAGAGAAATCCGTTTGAAGAAATCTGAGCCTTCGACTTCGGAGTCAAACCCGGGAACGCCAGCCGGCACCTGAACTCAAATTTGAATTAGGACATTACCGTTTAGTTCATCGATTCGACGCTACCGATAAAAATGGGCAATAATGATATTGAATTGGAACACCGCACGGAAATGATCTACTTACCCGCAATTCGCATTTTGTCGCCCTGCCTGCTTGTGGCGTTTTCGTTTGTATTCCCGGTCGCCCAAGTCCGTCTTGCGCTGTCCACAGCGGCGACGGAGGAATCTGCCGCCCCGCCCGCCATCGTCTTGGGATTTGTAGGAGGCTTTGTTAGATATAACGACGTTGTTCACAATGAGGTGCAGTTGGCGGCCCGTCTCCGTAAGGAATATCCCACAGGGACGATCATTGAAATCTTTGAGAATCACAGCGGGGACAGTGCCTACAAGAGAATCCTAAGCCTGCTGGACACGAATCACGCAGGGACTCCGAGCCCTGACGAGAAACGCAACGCCCGAATTATCCTATACGGTCACAGCTGGGGCGCTTCGGAAATCGTCACGCTGGCGCGCCGCCTTGAAAAAGACGGCATTCCAGTCCTGCTAACCGTCCAAGTGGATAGCGTGCGCAAAAGCGGGGAAGATGACGTGGTTGTCCCGGCGAACGTCGCCCAGGCTGCCAATTTTTACCAGGCGGAAGGTCTGCTGCGTGGTGAGCCAGAAATTCGCGCGGCGGATAAAACTCGCACCAAAATCATCGGCAATTTCCAGTTCAGTTATGGAGAATCTCCTTATAGCTGCATCGGTTACCCTTGGTACGCGCGCGTCTTCATGAAGGCTCATACTCAAATCGAATGCGATCCCAAAGTCTGGAGCGAGGTAGAGTCGCTGATCCGGTCCACCCTACACGAAGTAGAAGAGAAGATTCCCGAGCGCTGAAGTCAGGGGCACGGCTTGCCGTGCCCCTGCGACAGACTAGGGAACAAGTTTGATCGTTTTGCCGGCAACAACGTCGACACGTTCCTGGTAGAACGAACGCCCACTGTGGTCGCGTAGCTCGATGTCATGCGTACCCGCCCGAAGTTGGAACGTTTTCAGGTCGCCCACGGTTCCTGCATAGCCCCCGTCGACATACACGGAAGCATCCTTCATCTTGGTATCGACTTTCACCTTACCTGCGTTCGGGTGAGGAGCAATGGCGTACCCATAGTAGGGTCCCCATCCCGGTCCATACCATCCATACCCTGGTCCCCAGAACCCAGGGCCGTAAAAACCTCCACCCACTATGACAAAGGGCCGGGCAGATGCAGCCGGCACAAAAATCGCAAGAGCGATGAGAATCATCAGGGAAAGTTTCCAATATCGGATCATGATGTCTCTCCTTTAGAGTCGGCCTCGAAGCAGCGACTCGTCCCTTATAGTTGCACAACTATTGCCAAACGCATCAACGATGGCTAGATATAGGTAATGTGCTGATTTTAGGATAGTTATAGATATTATGCAGCAGTTGTATCAGGCAACCGCGACCTAATCGATGGTGGCTTTCGCGCAGGGTGGTGGTTTTCAGCCAATTCCACGGGCGACATTCAAGCACGCGCCCTTAACGTAAGAGTTCTTAGCATCCCTTCCTACGCAGAACCTTATATCCAATGCTCTGGCTGCGTCTTCGACCCCAATAAGCATGGATGCCTGCTACGGGGTCGAAAGGTTCCCTGAAGAGGGCATTGGCGAGGGCACTTCACCTGCAAGCTCGTGCAAACGGTTGCGACGAACAAGTCGCAATCGCAACCGGTCCATATACAGGTACACAACGGGTGTTGTATACAGCGTCAGAATTTGGCTCAACATTAAGCCGCCAACAATACTGATTCCGAGCGGCCGCCGCAGTTCGGAGCCCATGCCGTGTTCAAGCGCCAGCGGCAGAGCGCCGAGCATCGCCGCGGTAGTGGTCATCATGATGGGCCGAAAGCGCAATAAACACGCCTGATAAATCGCATCGATCGGTTTCTTCCCTTCCGTGCGCTCCGCGCTGAGCGCGAAGTCGATCATCATGATCGCGTTTTTCTGCACGATGCCGATGAGAAGAACAATCCCAATCAGCGCGATGATACTAAAATCCGTGTGTGTGATTCGCAGGGCTAAAAGAGCGCCCATTCCGGCTGAGGGCAGCGTCGAGAGAATTGTCACCGGGTGGATGTAACTCTCATACAGCATGCCTAGAACGATGTATACCGTCACAAGGGCCGCGAGAATCAGATATGGCTCATTCTTAAGCGACTCATGGAAAGCCTGTGCCGTCCCCGAAAAAGTGGGGTGAATCGTAACCGGCATCCCCATCTGGAGAGTGGCAGCCTCGATTTCCTCGACGGCGTCGCCGAGCGAAGCGCCCGGAGCAAGATTGAATGAAATTGTCACTGTCGGGAATTGACCCTTATGGTTTATTGCCAACGGAGTGGTCCTCTGTTCGTAGTGAGAAATGGCGCTCAGGGGGACTTCAGCGCCAGTCGACGAGAGCACAAAGAGTTTCCCAAGCGCGTCCGTGCTGTCTCGGAACAACGGATCCACTTCCATAACGACATGGTACTGATTTAACGGCATGTACAGTGTGGAGACCTGACGTTGCCCAAATGCGTCGTACAAGGTCTCGTCTATCTGCTGCGACAGGATGCCCATGCGCCCGGCGGTATCTCGATCGAACACGAGTGATGCTTGGAGCCCCCGATTTTGCTGGTCGCTCGTCACGTCGCGCAATATGGGGATCGTCCTGAGCCGCGCCTCGATCCGTGGCGCCCATTCCTGGAGGTCGCCGAGAGTTTCGCCCTGGAGGGAATACTGATACTGGGAGCTTGTAAATAGACCGCCGACACGGAAATCCTGAAATGACTGCAGGAAGACGGTGGCCCCGGGAACAACCGCAAGCTTGCGCCTCAGACGCGCGATGACCGCAT
>JBEKCU010000031.1:0-22680 GCA_050014735.1 Candidatus Acidiferrales bacterium
GAACTTGAGTTTGAGTTGCACGGCGATTGGAACATCTTTGTGCAGCGATCGTCTCGGAGTCGCTCGCCCTCTCGGCTCAGCCGCTTGGGACGCGGGCGCATATCTCTTCCAATTGGGAGCTAATCTCTTGCCGGCGATCACGACGCAGCCGGTTCGGCAAGCCGTCGCGGTAGGCCAGCCGGCTACGTTTACTGTGATTGCAACAGGGGCGGGACCGCTGGCCTATCAGTGGCTGAAAAATGGGAACGCCATTTCAGGCGCGACATTGCCAACGTATACGACGCCTGCCACAGCTGCTACCGACGATGGCACAATCTTTACGGTCACCGTCAGCAATACTGCTGGCAGCGTAAGCAGCAGTCCGGCTACGCTATCGATCAATACTTCTCCTGGCCAGATCACCCCCAGCACGACCGTTCTTGCCTTCGGACCTGTCGCTGTTGGAACGTCGAGCACGGCGAGCATTACGCTGACTAACACGAGCAATTTTTACGTCACGATTTCAGGCACTACTGTTTCCGGCCCGGGGTTAAGCGCCGGCGGGGTTCCTTCCGGTACGATTCTCGCGGCTGGAGAAGTCGCGACCTTGAATGTTGTGTTTGCTCCATCCGGGTCGGGAGTTGTGACAGGCAGCGTCTCCATCGACAGCAACGCTGCCGGTTCGCCCCTTGCCATACCGGTGTCGGGCACCGGTGTGACCGCGTCACACGAGGTGAACGTGACCTGGAGTGCAAGCACGTCAACTGTGTTCGGCTACAACGTTTACCGGGCGACAAATCAATTCGGTTACTACACCAAATTGAATTCCACTCCGATCGCCGCAACGCAATACACGGACCTCAATGTCCAGGCGGGCCAGACCTATTTCTATTGGGTGACTTCCGTGGACGCAAATACCGCGGAAAGCACCTTATCGAATTCTGCTATCGTGACCGTTCCTTCCCCTTAGCTCGCTTGGCGCTTACTTCGAAACGACTTTATAAGTCTTGCTGAATCCGTTCCGGGGGTTCGTGACCGTGAATGTGCCGTCCATTTGCGCCGACGCCTTGATCCAGAATGCCTGACCGTTATGGGCCGGAGGCGGAGGCGATCCTGGGCCAGGTGGCGGAGCGTCTATTGGCTTGATGGGCATCGAGTCGGGCTGGTCGTCCACCATGTTGGCGATGAATCGTCCGGGCACGGTGTATTCCTGACCGCTGAGCTGAGAGAAGTGGAGCTGCCAGATGTCCTCAAGGCCGGGTGAAGTAAAGAGTGTCTCCATCGTGGCGGGCACCGCGCCTTTGCGCGTTCCGTTATTCAGGATGGCAACGCGCGGGTGAATCGCATGTACCAGCAATCTGGAATTTGAAACGCCCAGCCCGTGATGCGAAACGATCCACAGGTCGACGGTGCCAATGCGGTTGACCGGGCACATTAATTTGTCCTCGACGTTCCAGGTCAAATCGCCCAAGTGCGCCATGCGGAATTTTCCAAAGGTGATGACGCTGCCCACGGACATCGCGTTCTCGATCCCACCGTCTGCCTCCATCGGCTCGAAGGTCGAACAGAGAGGGTTAGGGCTGCCGGCGCCGGGAAGAGGCGACTTGAGCACTTCGCCGGCCGCGCTGACAATACGCCAGTCCACGCCGGTGATCGGAATTGTGTCGCCGGGCTTCGCGACGGTGTGCTTTGCCTTGCTGTACAGCTCAGGGTACGTATTCTGCAGAAACTCAGGAGCGTTTCCGTTTGGCGTTTGCACGTTCGGGCCGTGATCGATGAAATTCTTAATCGGAATGCGCGAAGCGAGTTCGGACATTCCGCCGAAATGGTCGCCATGCCAGTGCGTGCTGATCAGATTGTCGATCTGCGTCAGGCCCGCATCCTTGGCAGCCGCCATGATTCTCCCGGCATCCCTGGGCGCGGCCGCACCGGAATTTCCGGTATCGATCAGCACGGATTGGCCCGACGGCGCGACAAACAGCGTGGCATTGCCGCCCTCCACATCGATTACATAAACATCGAATGTCGTTCTGGCTGACTGGGCATTCGCGGCTGGAACCAGCGCGACAAGACACAGAGCGAATAAAGCTACGATTGATCTGCGCATCGGAACCTTCCTTTGATTTGGTAAAGGTCCTAGAGTGGACCTCGCTACTGTTGACCCTATCACACGTTTGTCACACGATGCTATAGCTTGCTGGCTGCGATGGAATTGAACGCCGACAACGATACTAAAAACACGTGGAAAGCCAACGTGAAATCCACTTCGTCGCGCGAAGCGATTTTAAGTTGGAGTCCGGAATTGCCAGCGGCCATCGCCCTGCACCGAGTCTTCGGTAGTGTCCTAATTTAAATTTGAGTTCGGGTGTCGGCTGTCTAACCCCGGGAACACCAATCTCCCGATTGGCGTTCCCAGGGTTAGACTCCGAAGTCGCAGCCTCACATTTCTTCGAACGCATTTCTCTAAATTAGGACACTGCCAAGTCTTCGGACGATTAGAAAAAAGTGCTCTGAAATCCTTTAATGGGTATATCATCCAACAAAATCGAAATTTCAAAGGAGTCTCCATCATGAAAGTAACGATCGGCAAATGGGCTGGAATTGTGCTGGCAGCCTTGGCAATCATGATAGGAGTTGCAATCCTGCGCTCGGAGTCTCATCCTCAGCCCGGCGCTTCCCTAGCGCAGGCTTCCACGGAAGCCGCCCGAGTCGCGGTCGACGCCGATGATATCGGCGGGGTGGTGACCAGCGCCAGCGGCCCCGAAGCCGGCGTGTGGGTGATCGCGGAAACGGACGCGCTGCCGACCAAGTTCCGCAAGATCGTGGTCACCGATGAAAAGGGTCGATACCTGCTTCCGCAGTTGCCGAAGACAACCTTCAAAGTGTGGGTGAGAGGATATGGGTTGGTGGACTCGCAGCCCGTGCAAGCCACGCCGGGGAGCACGCTGGCGCTGACTGCGGTTGTCGCGCCAGATGCAAAAGCAGCCGCTCAGTATTATCCTGCCAACTACTGGTTTTCGCTCCTACAGCTTCCGCCGAAAAGTGCTTTTCCCATGGCGGGTGGAAAGTCGTCAAAGCCCATGAGCGAAGACGATTGGATCTATGCCTTCAAGAGAGGTTGCGCAGCCTGCCACCAGTTCGGAGACAAAGCCACGCGGGAGATTCCACCAGCGCTCGGGCATTTCGATTCGGGCGTCGAGGCTTGGCAACGACGCATTCAGTCCGGACAGATAGGGGCTTCGATGGTAGCGAGCGTCTCGAGGCTGGGATACGACCGTACGATAGGGATGTTCGCGGATTGGACGGATCGAGTCGCGGCGGGTGAATTGCCACCAGCGCCGGCAAGGCCTGAGGGCATCGAACGCAATGTAGTGGTCACGTTATGGGACGTAGGCACGCCGAAGTCTTTCGTGCATGATGCGATCAGCACCAACAAGCACACTCCCACGGTAAATGCCTACGGGCCGGTTTATGCCACCGAATGGTCCTCCGGCATGCTGGAGGGCATCGACCCGGTCGAGAATACAAAGTTTGCGATCCCTGTACCCATACCCGAGGTTGCCGCTGAGTTCCGGCGCACGCACCCTCAAACGTTTCTAAAACCTTCTCCCTATTGGGGCCTCGAAACCGTGTTTGACGACACGCTCGAGGAAGAGTCGGCGCAGCGTGACAGCAAGGGCCGCGTTTGGTTTATCCTGGAAGATCACAGGGAAGAGATTCCTCCATTTTGCAACGGAGTTTCGAGCAATCCATTCGGAAAGAATTTCCCGTTAAAAGCCAATGGCAGGCAAATCGCGTACTACGACCCGAAGGACGGCAAATTCGGCTTGATCGACACCTGCTGGGGCGGCTCGCATCAGATTATCGACAACGATAAGGACGAAACGTTGTATGGAACCGCGGGTGACAATGGCGGCCCGACCTCGCGCTTTGGAATCGGCTGGGTGAAGATCAAGGTCTGGGACGAGACGCATGACGCAGAGAAATCCCAGGGTTGGTGTCCCGCCGTCGTCGATTACAACGGCGATGGCAAGACGGGCGCATTTACGAATGAGAACGAGCCGCCCGATCCGAAACTCGACCGGCGCGTTCCCAGCGGCGGTTATGGCATCAGCGTTAGTCCGCTGGACCACAGCGTCTGGTATGCGACGCAGGACCCGGTGCCTGGACGAATCGTTCGCATGACGCTCGGATCGAATCCGCCCGCGACGTGCATGACAGAGGCCTACGAGCCGCCGTACAACAATCCAAAGGTTCCCGGAGCGATGGCATTTTCACCCGAAGGGATCGACGTGGATACGAACGGAATCGTCTGGACGGCATTGGCCGGCACGAACGATCTCGCCAGCTTCGATCGGCGCAAATGCAAAGTGTTCGGTGGGCCGGCAGCCACGGGCCAGCAGTGCCCTGAAGGCTGGACGCTGTATCCGGTGCCGGGCCCGAAATTCAAGGGGAGCAACGTGCCGTCGGATTTCTTCTATTACAATTGGGTCGATCGGTACAATACGTTTGGACTTGGCAATAACGTGCCAGTTGTCACCGGGACGGACTCGGACTCTCTGATTGTGTTCGAGCCGAAGAGCAAGAAGTTTATCACCTTGCGCGTGCCGTATCCGCTCGGATTCTACATGCGCTATTCAGACGGCCGCATCGATGACGCCAAGGCCGGGTGGAAAGGCCGCGGATTGTGGTCGTCCAACGACACCCGCGTGAGTTCTCATAACGAAGGCGGCAAGGGCGCGACCAGTTTCATCGTGCATTTCCAACTGCGTCCCGACCCACTCGCCAAGTGAACCGGGGCGGAAATGGTGACTGAAGGAGCCAAGATGCGAACTCGAACGGTCTTGCTAATCATGATGGCCAGTTTGGTGGCGATTTTTGTTCACATGGCGGCCGATCCTGCATACGCGCGAAGCGAAGCTCCCGCGTCTTTAAGCGGAAAAGTCACCTCTCAAGAAGAAGGTTCGATGGAAGGCGTAGTGGTCAGCGCCAAGCAGGACGGTTCAACCATCACGGTGAGCGTGATCAGCGATCGACAGGGCCATTTCGCGTTCCCGGCCAATCGATTGAAGCCGGGTCATTACTCTCTTGCGATTCGCGCGGTTGGATACGATCTGGATGGGCCCGGAACCGCTGAGGTCGCCGCGCACAAGTCTGCCGTCGTCAATCTGAAACTCCGCAAAACGAAAAATCTGGCGGATCAACTTACCAATGCGGAATGGCTGATGAGCATTCCTGGCACGGAGGAGCAGAAGACGGCCTTCCTCTTGGGCAATTGCATCAACTGCCACACTCTGGAGCGGCCCATAAAATCGAAGTATACCGAGGAGGAATTGATCCAGGTGATTGGCCGGATGAGGACGTATTCCCAGTCGAGCCAGCCGATCAGGCCGCAAAAAATGCCCGGGTTCGAGGGAGTTCAGGCTGCCAAGCTGCAACAGCCTGACCTCAAGCTGGCCAGTTACCTGGCCACGATCAACCTGAGTAAGTCGCCGACGTGGGAGTATCCCCTCAAGACCTTTTCGCGGCCAACCGGCAGATCGACTCACGTGATTATTACCGAGTACGATTTGCCCCGGCCCACGATCATGCCGCACGACGTGATCGTTGACGAACACGGCACCGCCTGGTTTTCAAATTTCGGCGGACAGACGTTTGGGAAACTCGATCCGGAGACAGGCAAGGTCACCGAATGGGACGTGCCGAAACCCAAGCCTTCCTTTCCCGACGCAATGCTCGACGTGGAAGAGGCCAGCGACGGAACGATGTGGCTTGGAATGATGTTCCAGAGCGGTCTGGCAAGGTTCGACCCGAAGACCGAGAAGTTCAGGATTTACACCGCCCCCGACATGCTGAACGACGACGGCACACCGAAGACCAGGGAGCGCCAGCGTGAAGTGACGTTGCGCTACGACGTTGACGGAAAAATTTGGACCACCGAGGATCGCGGTGAAATTGATCGCGTGGATGTGAACTCGGGAGAGTATGAACATTTTCAGCCACTGAAGAATACTTCATTCACGCCGTATTCGATTTACGGCATCGCGGCGGATTCGCGCAACAATCTCTACTTTGCGGAAATCAACCACGGACACATCGGACGGATCGATGCCAAGACCAAGGAAGTCAGCTTCTATCCGATACCCACGCCCAATTCGCGCCCGCGCCGCATCGAGATGGATTCGCATGACCGCCTCTGGTTCGCCGAATACGGCAACAAT
Organism: Candidatus Acidiferrales bacterium; assembly: GCA_050014735.1. Taxonomy (GTDB): domain Bacteria; phylum Acidobacteriota; class Terriglobia; order Acidiferrales; family UBA7541; genus Palsa-360. The sequence goes on from JBEKCU010000031.1 coordinate 6,201, forward strand.
CATGTCGGCGTCTTCGACACCAAGACAGAAAAGTTCACCGAGTGGGCGATGCCGACGCCATGGACCTGGCCGTACTACGTCACGGCAGACAAGAATGGCGACGTGTGGACGGGCGGCATGAACACCGATCGGGTCGTGCGCATCATTCCAAAAACGGGTGAGATCGTTGAATATCTGATGCCCAAGGATACGAATATCCGCAGAGTCTTCGTCGACAATGCATCGACGCCGGTTGCGTTTTGGACAGGCAGCAATCATGGCGCCGCCGTCGTTAAGGTTGAGCCGCTGGACTAGGGCAACGCGGAATGTATCGCGACGATGCTCACTGTTCAAACAATCGGCCACTCGACGCATACATGGAAAGACTTTCTCGCTCTCTTGCGCGCCCACCGGGTAGAGCGAATTGTCGATGTTCGGAGCATCCCACGTTCGCGGCACAACCCACAGTTTGACCGCGCGACCCTGGCGAAAAAGTTGCGAGCCGCCAGAATTAGTTACGTGCATTTGCGTAAATTGGGCGGACTCTGCCACGCCCGTCGCGATTCAATCAATACGGGTTGGCGCAACGCCTCGTTTCGCGGCTATGCCGATTACATGCAGACGCCGGAATTCGATGCAGGACTTCAGCGGCTAATTAAATTGGCGCGACAAAAGCGCAGCACGATCATGTGTGCTGAGGCAGTGCCCTGGCGATGCCACCGTTCGCTCATCGCCGACGCGCTGCTGGTGCGCGGAATTCGTGTCGAAGACATCATGACCGCCGCCCGCTCAAAGCCTCATTCTCTGACTTCATTTGCGCGAATCCGGAAAATTGGGGCGGGCGGCAAACAAATCATCTATCCCGCGCCAAAACACACGTCTGGCGTCACGTCGGGACGGTGAACGGCAAATAACCGAGCGTGGACAACTTTCAGGCTGCCTTGTAAAATCCTCTGTAGCCGCGTCAGTCTGCCCGCCGCAAGGAGAAGAGCGCATGAGCAAGATCACACTGAAGGTGAACGGAAGAACCCACACATTGGATCTCGATCCTTCAACTCCGCTGCTCTACACCCTGCGCAACGATATCGGCTTACAAGGTCCGCGCTTTGGCTGTGGACTCGGGCAGTGCGGAGCATGCACGGTGATCGTCAAAGGTAAAGCGGTGCGGTCGTGCATCACTCCCGTTTCGACAATTCAAGGCGCCGAGATCACAACACTCGAGGGAATAAGCACGAACGGCAAACTGCACGCCGTCCAACAGGCCTGGATCGACGAGGAAGTCCCGCTATGCGGCTACTGTCAGAATGGCCAGATCATGACGACGAAGGCGCTGCTGGACAAAAATCCAAATCCGACCGACGCGGAAATCCGGCAGGCAATGAATGCGACTCTATGCCGCTGTATGACGTATTACCGCATCCAGGCCGCCATCAAGCGCGCCGCCAAACTTGTCTCGGCTGATCGAGTCGCTGCGAGCGAGGAGGTGATCGCATGACGACTTTCACGAACATTCCAGAGCAGATTAAAGAAGTCATGGAGAAATGGAACGGGACCACTTCTCGCAGGAATTTTCTGAAGGGCTCGGGATTGTTCGTCGTAAGCCTTAGCGCGGCGGCTATCACCGATGTGGGCTTGCTTCACGCAGCGGCAGGCGCGGTCGATGCGGAAACGGGAACGGCTTCCGGCCCCTATCCTGACCCTGACTTCCGAAAGCTCGATTCGTGGATCGTCATTCATCCTGATAGCTCGGCGACTTTCTACGTAGGAAAAACGGACGGCGGCCAGGGTACCGGAACGGCGTTCCGCCAGATCATGTCCGATGAGCTTGACATCCCCTACGACAAGACCGAACTCATCATGGGCCGCACCGACATAACGGTCGACCAGGGCGGGTCTGGCGGTTCCACCAGTATCGAGCGGGATAGCAAGCCGATGCGACGCGTGGCTGCGGAGGCCCGAAGAGCGCTGCTGGAACTGGCCTCGGCCAAGTTTGAAGTTCCAGCCTCTCAACTAACCGTCAGTGCCGGCGTGGTCGCCGTCATGGGGGACAGTTCCAAGAAGATCACCTACGGAGAATTAATCGGTGGCCGACAATTTAATGTCACGCTGACCGGCAGAGACATCAACGCAACCGCCGGCGTGGCAAAAGTAAAACCGGTACCGGACCTCAAAGTGGTCGGCAAACCGATACAGCGCTATGACATTCCGCCAAAGGTGAACGGTTCCTTAAATTGGGCGGTGGACGCCAAGGCTGCGGGCATGCTTCATGCGCGCAACGTGAAGCCGCCGGTGGCTGGCGCGAGACTGCTCAGCATCGACGAGTCCTCCGTCAAAGGCCTGCCCGGATTCGTGAAGGTGGTGAGCAAGGGCAATTACGTTGCAGTCGTCTGCGAGCGGGAGGAACAGGCCATCAAGGCGTCCCAGCAGCTAAAGATCGAGTGGCAAAAGCCGGCGATGAGGCCCTTTCCGAGTTCAGAAGACCTCTACAAGTACATGCGCGAGACCAAGCCCACTTCCGTCACGCAGTCCCGGACTGGCGCGCCTGATGTAACTGGCGACCCTGATGGCGCGCTTGCGAGCGCGGCCACTGTCATCGAAGCCGAATACGAAGTGCCGTTTCAGGGGCACACGGCCATCGGCCCGGCGCACGCCATGGCCGATCCATCGAACGGCCAGATGACGATCTGGTCTAATGACATGAAATCCTACGGCCTACGAAGGGGCGTCGCTCAATTTCTGAACATGCCGCACGATAATGTGCGCGTCATGTGGGAAGACGGCCCGCAGCTCTACGGCCGCACCGCAGCCGACGACGCTGGCTTTGAGGCCGCCTTCCTGGCCAAGGAACTCGGCCGCCCGGTGCGAATGCAGTGGATGCGGCACGAGGAAACCGCGTGGGATGTGAAGGGTCCGGCGTTTACTTTCAAATTGCGCGGAGGCCTGGATGCGCAGGGCAACCTTGTCGCGCTGGACTACAGAGCCAAAACGACCGACTACAATCACCTCGGCTATAACGAACCCGATACAGTGCTGATCGCTCAGCTCATGGGCAGACGGCCGGCAACGCCCGCTCCAGGTGGAGCATCTCCACCCGATGAGGCGTACGTCATCCCGAACCGGCACAGGTCCACCGAAGTCGTAGCCCTGCCTTTGGTTTGGGAGACCCCGCTGCGCGTCGGAAATTTGCGAGATCCGAACGGCCCGCAAACTACCTTCGCCGGCGAATCGTTTATCGACGAGCTGGCGGCAGCCGCGAAAACCGATCCGGTCGAGTTCCGCTTGCGGCTTCTAACAGCCAGCACGGACGACGATGCCGCGTACATGCGGGCTCGCTCGATCGCCGCGCTGAGGGCGGCGGTTGCGAAATATGGGTGGGATACGCGTCCTTCGCCGAAGTCCGCCGGATCGGGATCGATCGTCACCGGCCGCGGTATCTCGTACTGCTTCCGAGGCCAAACGGTCGTCGTGGCGATTGCCGAGGTCGAAGTCAATCGCGATACCGGGCACCTATGGGCCAAGCGCATCGTCTGCGCGCACGATTGTGGACTGGTCATTAATCCCCTGGGACTGGAACGCACCATCGAGGGCAATCTGCTCTACGGCCTGAGCCGCGCCCTCCACGAGGAGGTCCAGTTCGACACCGAGAAAGTAACCAGCGTCGATTGGCTCTCGCATCCGACACTTAGGCACGCCGATGCGCCGGAAAAAATCGACGTGGTGCTGGTCAACGGAGATCCGAATCCGAATCGCCCCGATCTCCCTTCCTACGGAGCAGGCGAGGCGTCATGCAGACCCGTGATCGGAGCCGTCGCCAATGCAATTTACGACGCGACAGGAGTTCGCATCCGCCGCGTTCCATTCAGGGATTCGCGCGTGCTCGCGGCGCTAAAGGCTGCAAAGGCGTAACCTAAGTCAGAATCGAATTGCGTGGCGGTAATTCGTCATGTTGTGGCAAGTGCGTCATCACTCACCAGTCACGAATCACCAGTCACCGATCACTAGCCACCAACCACGACTCACGTTTTGAGCTGTTCTCCGATGTGTTTGTGGGCCCGCCAGGACTCGAACCTGGAACCGAGGGATTATGAGTCCCGTGCTCCACCATTGAGCTACAGGCCCGCCGCGCAGTTAACATCCTACACTGAAACGATTTCTTGGACATAGACCGGTTCGGCTCGGGGCCAAGGAGCGAAGAGAGCGCCAACCTCCCGGCCCTTTTCAGCCCGAAAGGGAGGGCCACCCGAAAAAGCTAAACCCGTATCTCTGAGCTTACGTTCTGATGTGGTACTATCCACCCACGCGCTTGCCAGATGATATGCAAGAAACGGTGCGCCACCCGGCAATCGATTTGGGAGCTGAACGGCCTCAATGACAAGGGCCTCGCACGTTCGTTGTTTCCGGTGAATAGGAGGTAGCGAAAAATGGCGTATGAAGGAGAAGTCCTCACAATGTGTCCTGCCCTCATGTTCGACTTTAGGAACACTTACATTGTGATTGTCAGTGGGGCCAAACTTAACCCTTATGGGCACATGCTGCTCAACACGGGTGGAAAGTCAGGAAATTTCTTTCAGGTTTCAGACGTATATGGGCTTCCGCGTTTTATGAACGCAGATCAGTTTCAGCGCTACCTGGACGAGAACAACAAGTTCATTGTAACAGTTTTTTCAGTTGACATCCCCGAGCCAGAGAAAGCCGAGATGAAGCTAGAGGAACTTCTATCAAGAAAGTGGTTTTGGGGAGTCGTTTTCCACAACTGTGAGGGCCTAGTAGAGGAGATAGTGACGGCTGGAGGCGGCCGTAAGCTTCATCGAGGAAAATTATTACTGCCGATCAGCAGCGCGGATCAATGCACTGACTGGTAGAAAGAACGTGAGGTTTATGTGTTCGCAAGAAGCAGAATCGTTACGCGGATGATTAGCCAGCCCGGGAAGGGTGGCCCGATCTTTTGACTAGCTATTTGGGTGGACGAGTGGCCTGGGCTTTGATTCAGAATTTCGGGTACCCCATCCTTCGGTCTTTGACGGGTCGAGCTTTTGACAGTCGAACAGGAATGCACGTAAATATCAAGCCCAAGCTGCTGGAAAAGGATCCGGACGCGATAGAATGATCCTCTGAGACAAGCATCGCCCGAGTCCTGAGATTCCTTTGACCCATAGGGTTTACATCATCGCGGGGCCGAACGGCGCAGGCGCGTGGCGCAGCCTCTGAAGTTACTGTTATACGGGCATGGACTCGTATTGAAGAGCACTCAGGGAATGCTGCCCACTCGAACGATCTGACCTTGCTTGATTTTCTCGATGGCCGATACGCATTCCGGAAAGTACTGGCGAAGGTGTTCAAGTCGGTTCGAGGAGGAATGGAGCACAACGATCGCAATTTTGCGACCCGCCAGGTTTTATTGATATTGCACGTTGGTGTCCAGCGTGACCAATACTTCAAAAAGAGAGTCGGCGAGGTCAAGTAGCTCTCCGTTTTTCTTTCCGGCCCACCCTGCTTGCTGAACGGTGACACATTCATGGCCGTGATCCGTGAGGTGCTTCTTGAGCGCCTTGGGAGAGCACTCATCGATCAGGACTTTCATTTGAGCAGCGCGACAAGGCTCAACCGGGCATCTTCGATGGCGGCAATGGCAAGCTCGCGGCTGACGGTGGGATATTGTTCGAGAAATTGATCCAGAGTGTCACCGCCTTCAAGATAGTCAATCAAAATTTTGAATGGAACTCGGGTTCCGCGGAATACAGGCTCTCCGCCGAGGATATCGTGATCCTTAATGATGGCGCCTCGCATCTCGGTATGCCTCATGATTAAAGTCTACCAGCCAAACTGCCCAAAATTGTCTTGGAATTTTCGTTGGCCGGGCCGAGTTTCAGCGATATGCATCCCGCTAATTGGCCAACTTGGGCCATTCCTCAATTTTCAGGCGGGCGACGAGTTTGGCTCCCCCTTTGCCGTCGGAAGCAAGAATGAGGGCTTCGCCTTCGGCCAGGCCCGCCGACCATTGCGGGAAAGCGCCGGAGATGTTCGGTTGGTGGGTGATGATGATGGTATTGGTGCCGGAAGGAAAATCGGCGGCCTGTTTTTGGAGCCAGGCGGCTTGCGACTCTTTTGTGAGCTGCATGCTTGTGCCGTTATCGCCGATTTCGGGGGTCGCTTGCGCGTTTGGCAATTTCGAGTACCGCACCATTTCGAGGGCGCGGTAGGTGGGGCTCGAAAATACCTTGCCGATGGGGATTCTTAAATCGCGAAGCGCCTTGCCGAAAGCCACGGCCGTGGTGCGGCCTTCCTCATCGAGCTGCCGCTCGTGGTTGATGTTTTCAGGATCGGCGGTTTGCGCGGTCGGAAGATCGCGGGGCGAATTTGCGTGGCGCATGAGGATCACGTATCCGCCATGCTGGAGCGCGGTTACGAGCGCTTTCCCCTGCAACTCCTGGGCGCTCGCGCTGCCTGCGGCCAAGAGCATGCCCGATAGTACAGCGACAAGTGCTAGAGCACGTCTCACATGCAGTTGTGGTTTCATGAGCGCCTCAGTCCGTCTCGATCCGAAATTTCCTGACGGTCCAAAATTTAGCGACATCCTACACCAGCTGAAGATCGATTTGTAGTGCTTTATGGACGCGCGTTCTCGCGAGAGAATTCAGTTGGAAGAGAACGGCGCAGCCCTTGAAGCTGAGTTTTGGGGTGGCCGATCCCTCACGGATTTCGAGGGCTCAAAAAGTTTAATCGGTTTTGTCCAGCGATCTAAACTCACGCTTCACAGCCCCCGACTCGCTTACTCCGCGTCGCTAGGGTTTACCATTTGACTGGAATCGCTCATGACTGTCCTGGACGAGCGGTTTCATAGCAGTGTAAGCTGGAATCGGTTTTCATCTGCGCTGCAATCCCCCTCCTCGCAGGAACCCAAGCATCGGAACCGAACGTTCATGGACTGCCATAACCGTATTGATCTCTTGCTCTTCGTCGTGATTCTCGGCCTCGCGGGTTGTGGCGGAGGTTTTCCTAACCCCGGCCCTTCTTCTACAAGTGTCTCGGTGAACCCCACTTCGATAACAGTCGCAGCGGGATCCACTACCGCGTTTACAGCTTTGTATGCGCCTAGCGCCCCTGCAGGGGGCTCCCTAACTTGGTCCGTTCTTCCCGCAACCGGTGGAACCATCACGAACGCGGGGGTCTATACAGCGTCCGGAACGAGCGGCGCCTACAATGTTGTCGCGACGTGGACCCCGACCAGTCCGGCAGCGGGAGTTACAATCAGCGGTTCGGCAACTGTCGAAGTTCTTCCCGTGCCGCAATTGGGAGTGCAGCTTAACCCCAATTTCATACAGGCCTCGGGTGCCAATCAAGCATCTGGCCCGATTCAAAACGGCGCAGTCGCGGGTCAGTTGGTGCCGTCCGTGACCGTGACCGATTCCAGCGGTAATGTTCAAACGCGCAGCGGCTTCACCGTTCCGGCACCTTGCACAGGATCCCAGATAAATTGTCCCTAGCGGGGAATCGATCACATGAACTGGTAGTGTCCTAACACGAGGAAGAAGGCCGCGAGGAAGAGCAAGAAGGACACGAAGAAATTCACGGAGCGGAGCAGGAAGGGCAGCACGATAACGCCGTCGCAGCCGGCGAACACCTTCCTGGCGCCGAGGGACAGCCTCCCGCCACGGCTCGCCAACATTTACGGTAAGGAAGCTTCAAAAGCCTTCTAGAAGGCGGGTTGGCAGACGATCGGCCAAGTCGGAAGCCATCTCGTAATGTCGAAACCCGGACTTCGCGTTAACCTTTCAATTCCACAGCACAAAGAATTATCGGTGGGCACCCTTCGCGCCCTCATACGCCATGCCGGAATGACAGTCGAGGAATTTCTGGATTTGCTCTGAACTGGACAGGCCCGGCATTCGCGGCTTTGAATTTTCGACCGGCGGGTGGCCGAACCTTTGCGCAAACTTGAATTTTCGGGTGGCGCATCCTTGTGTCGTTCAAGGGTGTGGCTTTTCTGATCCTCTGTTCTCGCTTTCGTACTGGGAGGTTCCGCTCTGCCGCGTCATCGTTCGTGCGCGAAGTTTGGCTTCGAAGAAAAAACCACACCCTTCACAAGAACGGTGAAGAGTGCGGTAATCGGCAGAGGCCCTGAGTTTATTCGGTCCCGGCCCTGCATTTTTGATACCGGCTATCCGCACAAGAACGTTGAGCCTATCTGAGCTTGTCGGCAACCTTGGCCAGACCGGCTGCTGCGCAAGCGGCGTCCGCATCGCCGTCGTGAGCTCCGCTGACGGAAATCGCTCCCAGGAGGTCATCGCCGACTTTGATCGGGAGGCCGCCCCTCGCGAAGATCGAGTCGCTCAAGGGGGCCACGATTAGAGCTCCCGGTGTATTCTTTGGCGGCGGACCCGAGGGATATCCGAAATGCATCACGCTATTGGTTTTCAGGCGGCCAATCATGATGGTTCCAAGTCCGGCCCGGTCGTCTCGCAGGAGCGCTTTCAGTTCATTGCCGCGGTCAACAACGGTGACCGTGACTTGGTAGCCTTTTGCCCGGCACTGGAGCATGGCTTCTTGCGCCATGGCCTGCGCCACGGCTATGGTCAATACTTTCTCGGTCGGAAGCCCCTGCGTTGAAATCCCTGGCGCCAACGCAAGGGAACCCACGATCAATACGAGAAACGAAGTGAGTTTCATGGTCGGATCCTTTCTGTCAGTGATTTATCTGCAAAGAAATGATTCTTAGCGATCGCTGCACCAGTCGGGTGACGATTATATAGCCGGGTGCGCCAGCCTCTAACTTATTTTGTCCTTCGAATCCAGTGGCCTATGGGGTTAGAGATTTTCAAGTTTGGGTGCTCCGTCCGTGGCACTTTTCAAGGGCCGGTTACTGGCTAATTCCGTAACGGCGGACCGCGTATCGGGATGTTGGAACACACGAGTTCTATAAACTTTAGCACTTGGAAATACAACCCCAGTGTCGTACTCCCGCCGAGACGGTTTTTCCCGGCGAACGCGGCCCGGCAGGGTGTGCCATCTTCAAGCAATTTTGGACTTATGGGTATCCGCTCCCCTGCGGTACAGTTCTTGCATGGGAGGTACAATCGATGAAACGGCTTTTCGCACTTGCGATGTTTGTTGGATTGGCTCTGACTGCCTCTGGCATCGCCTCGGCCCAAGGCGGCAACGCTGAGCAGGAGGTTCGCGGTGTGCTGAAGCAGATGATTGACGCGGATCTGAATGGCAATGCCGGTGCGCTCGATCGGACGACCACGGACGATTACACTATCACGAGGGACAACGGCGTAGTACGCAGTAAAGCGGAGACATTGCAGGGTATCAAGGATGGAACGACGAAGTTCGATTCATTTGAGATGTCTGATATTCGTGTGCGCATCTACGGGCAGACAGCGGTTGTCACGTTTCACGAGGATATCAAGGGCAGCCGCGCAGGCAAGGACATGAGCGGCCAATTTCGCGAAGTTCGAGTGTTTGTTAAGAGCGGCGGAAAGTGGCGGGCGGTTATGGCGCAGCGAACGCGCATTGTGTCTTGATCGAGCAAACGCTTTGGAGTGTCATCCCGAGCGAAGCGAGGGCTTTCTCTTGGGTGTTAATATTTGCCGAAAGGAGACAGGCTGAAGAGCCTGTGTGGCAACTGCGAAGTTAGAGCGTCAGCGGCTGAAGCCGGACTGATTTTGCTAGACTTATGTCGTGGCTAAAGCCACGACCCACAAAGATTTCCGAGTTGTCACACAGGCGCCGAGACCTGGTCTACTGGTCCGAATCGTATCTTTGTTCTTTCCAGGGGTCGCCACGCATGTGGTAGCCGTTTTCTTCCCAGAAGCCGGGCATGTCCTCGGCGGAGAGTTCAAATCCGCGCACCCATTTCACGCTCTTCCAAAGGTATAAGTGAGGAACGATAAGGCGCAGCGGGTAGCCGTGCTCGGCGGAAAGCGTCTCGCCGTCGTGCTTGAACGCGAAAATCGTAGTGGGCTTCATGAGGTCTACGAGGGGGAGATTGGCCGTGAAACCGTGCTCAGCTCGCACAAGAGCAAAGCGTGCATCGGTTTTGGGGACGACGAGTTTCATCGCTTCGGTGAACAGCACGCCCTCGAAGCGGTTGTCGAAGCGGCTCCAGCGCGTCACGCAATGAATGTCGCACTGAATTTCCGTCTGCTGCAGGCGATTGAATTCGTTCCACGTGAGCCGCACAGGCTTTTCCACCAGGCCGTCGATTCGGAAATCCCACGTGCGCAAATCGACTCGCGGCACATTGCCATATTGCAGGACCGGCCATTTCAGCGTGAGGGATTGTCCGGGCGGAAGGCGGCCTTCGCTGCGGCGCTGCTGTTCGAGCTGTTTGCGTTCGCTATTTTCGCCGAAGAGCATGTTCGGTTTCGCGTGCTGATTTTAACCTACCGAGGCTGCACGTCACAATCGAGCGTTAGTAGTACAGACGGGCACGGAGAAAACCGGGAGAGTTTAATATTGGCTCGGGTTGTGAATCGCTTCTCCCGATTCTCCGTGTGCTCGGTGCTCTTTGTGTTGAGTTTTGCCGGCAACGGCAGATTCGATCGAGTGTAAATACTTAAGTCGAAAATGCGCTAGAACCGCGGGCAAGATGGCGATACCGAAGCTTTGAAAAAGAGAATAGAGAGCTCAAGCCGCGCTCAGGAGCTAGAACTCGGCAACGAGATCGACATAGTCAATGGCGCGGCCGAAACTGTTTTGTCTAAATCCATGCTATCGTATCCGGACAAATACAAAAGGAGTTCTGCACAATGGTGACGAATCGAAAATCGATCATGCGCTGCGCGATGCTTCGTCTCGGATTCGTGGTCGCTCTTTTTGCGACTGTGACATCCGCAAATGCGCAATATCCGACGGAATCCCAGGTCAAGAAGGACGGCACTGCCGTCCTGCTGGTGGATTATGCGAATCCGCCCCTTTCCAGCGCAACGCATGCGGGAGCGGACACAACCGTAATCGATTTCAAGGGCCAGTTGGGACGCATCACTTCCGTGCGTTCCGAACCGTCGAATGCGCCAATGGCGGCATCGCGGATGTTCGTCGATGACCAGAGCGGGACGATCTACATTTACGATATAAAGGCAAAGAAGTTCACTCCGTACCTGCAGTTCACACAAATATTCCCGAAATTTGAGTCCGATACGGGCAACACTCCAGGAATTGTTTCCATTACGTTCGATCCAGGCTATGCGAAAAATGGGAAATTCTATACCGTGCACGTTGAAAAGCCCGATATGGCCGGGTTCACGTCGCCTACAAACGCGCGGATGCCTAGTCTGAATCTTACCGGATACACCACCACCTCGGCGGTGGTCCCACCTGCCGGCCCTGTCCATCTGGAATCGGTCCTTGTTGAATGGACAGACACGAACATCAGCAATGACACCTTTGAAGGTACCGCGCGAGAACTTCTGAGAGTAGGATACGACCGCAATCACCCCATGGCCGATTTGGTGTTCAACCCTCTGGCCAAGCCAGGCCAGAGCGACTACGGCAATATGTACATCGGCATCGGCGATGGCGCGCAGGGAGAAACGCCTGGTCCAAGCCATACCCTCCCTCAGCGGCTTGACACACTACTGGGCAAGATTTTGCGGATCACTCCAGACATCAATTTGCGCCCGCAGGACATGCTCAGTGCGAACGGCCGCTACCGGATTCCGTCCACGGGGCCCGATCCGAATCCATTTATCTCGGTCTCTCTCGCACGCCCTGAAATCTTCGCCTACGGTTTGCGGAATCCGCACCGCTTCGATTGGGATACGGTGACCAAGACGTTTCTCGTAGACGATATTGGAGTTCACTACTGGGAGGAGGTTAACGTCGTTAGCAAAGGCGCCAATTATGGCTATCCCGAGCGGGAAGGCAATGAACAGTTTTTCGTGGACGACGCCGGGAAGACCGGTAGCCTCAAGACTCCTCCGGTCCCGTTTCCCGATCGGGACCTCTTAAAAGTGGACGGCCTGGAGGAACCGGTGGCGCCAGTCTATCCGGCCCTTGTGTACAGCCATCGCGAGGGGGACTCCATCGGGAGCGGATTCGTGTATCGCGGCAAGTTGATGCCGAAACTACGCGGAAAGTATATCTTCAACGATATGACGACCGGTCGAATCTTCTATGCCGATTTGGGCGCGATGATTGCGACCCGCGGGCAGCGTGACCACCAGGCGCCGATCCATGAATTGCAAATCGTGTACAAGAGCGCCGACGACACTTCCAACGAACCGCCCGCTAAACGCCGGATGTTTGACATTGTGGCCGAGACCTATAAGCACAAGGGCGGGACTCCAGCTGCCGATCGTGTGCTGCCCGGGGCGGCCGCCGCTACAACCGGCTGGAAAGACGCGGCGCGTACGCAACCCAAAACCGATCCCGAGGGCGTGCCTTACGGCGGCGGGCGCGCGGACGTCCGAATTGCCATGGGTGGCGACGGGGAACTGTACGTTCTGAGCAAGTCCGATGGCATGATCCGAAAGATGACGTCAGTCGTTACTCCCCCTCCGGCCTCAAAATAGGGCGATTTTAGGAGAACAGGCTTCAGCCTGTTTGCTTTTAAATTTTGCCGTGGTGATGGAATTCAAAACCAAACAGGCTGAAGCCTGTTCTACTCAAACCCACCTGTCCGTAAGCCCATGTATGCATTTGGCCACAACTATTTAGTCTCCGTGCAACTGCCGCCTGAAGCTAGTAAGCTAATCAATGAGGCCGATCATAGATGTTTCACGACTTTGTCATGCTTCTCGGATTCCTGGCGATCCTGTCCGCGTTAATGCTTGCATTTCTATCCCAGAGATATTGGTTTGCCCGGGCGTGGCGATTTGCCGGGCGTATTCAAGGCCCGCGTTGGCGCAAGGGGATGCGTGCCGGGCTGCTTCTCCTGGTGGCCGTGATTGGTTTTGTTACGATCACCGATGTGACCCGGAACATGCGGGGGTTGATTTCCCGAGGTTCCTGGTGGGTGGCATTCCTCGCGTTGTGGCTCTCGAGTTCGATCATTTCGTATTTGCTCATCAAGATTGTGCGGGGCATCGAATGGCTCTCGCGCCGCCTTCCTGCGGCATTTCGCGTCGACCGCCCGCTGCCCGCTGCATCTGGCTCCTCGGAAGGGGTCCTTGTTCAGGCCGGTTCTCGGTCCGAGGGTCACTCGGGTGCCCGGATCGAAACGATCAATCAGTCCCGGCGTCACTTTTTTCAGGCGGCGGGAGTCTTCGCCGGGGCCATACCTTTCGTAAGCGCGGCGTATGGATTTGCCTCGGAACGATTCCGGTTTGGCGTCCGCCAAGTTCAAATACCCATCCCCAATCTGCCGGCGGCGCTTGACGGCCTACGCATAACGCAGCTGAGCGACATCCACATCGGTTCGTACATGCCCGTCGTTCAGATACGTTACGCGGTTGACATGGCGAATGAACTTCGCAGTGACTTGACCGTGGTCACTGGAGATTTCCTGACCACCAGGAACGACCCCCTCGAGGATTGCATCGCGGAACTTTCGCGGCTGCGCGCACCCCTGGGCGTCTGGGGATGCAATGGGAATCATGAGATCTATGCGAGGGCTGAAGCGCGGGCCGCTCAACTGTTTCATCAGTTTGGAATGAAGTTGCTCCGGCAGGAAAACGCCGAGTTGCGTTGGCACGGCAGCGCAATCAATTTAATCGGCGTGGATTATCAGCGCCAATCCGTTGACGGTCAACCTGCCCCAATGCTTGTCGGTGTCAACCGTTTGGTGCGCCACGACGTTCCGAACATTTTGCTTTCGCACAATCCGAATTCCTTTCCGCGAGCGGCGGAATTGGGCATCGAACTGTCCCTGGCGGGACACACGCACGGAGGGCAAGTGCGCGTCGAGATTCTCGATCATCGTTGGAACCCGGCGCGATTTCTGACGCCCTACGTTGCCGGGACTTACCGCAGGCCGCTTTATTCTCCGTCGAATCTTCCGGACGAGGAGATTTCCTCCACAACGCTCGATTCGATCGATTTGTCGGCTCGACCGAGTACCATCTATGTGAATCGCGGACTTGGCACGATCGGAGTGCCGATTCGCCTGGGTGTGCCCCCCGAAATCACGCAAATCACGCTGCGCCGGGCGTAATTCAGTAGCACAGGCTTCAGCCTCTGTGATTTTTGTCCTCCTCCATACAAAAGTCAAAACCACACAGACTGAAGCCTGTGCTACTTGTCTTTGTTGCCGAGTGCGCTGAGCGGTGCGATAATTCGACTGCGCAAAAGAGACATCCGGATGCGGAATCTCTTCAGGGGGCAGCATGGGAGTTCGAGATACGTGGATTGAAAAGCGATTGACCGACGCGGCGGCCGCGAATGGTTCACGCAACCTGTCGCAGATGCACTATGCGCGTAAGGGCGTGATCACTGAAGAAATGGCCTTTGTCGCGGGGCGCGAGAAAATCGAACCGGAATTGGTGCGCAGTGAAATTGCGCGTGGGCGCGCCATTATCCCCGCGAATATCAATCACAAATCTCTTGAGCCCATGGGCATCGGCATCGCGTTTAGGTGCAAAATCAACTCGAACATCGGCAATTCAGCAACGACGTCAAACATCGACGAGGAGTTGAAGAAGCTTCACCATTCCGTGCATTACGGCGCCGATACGGTGATGGACCTTTCGACCGGCGGCGACATTCCCACGATTCGCAAAGCGATTATCCAGGCCTCGCCCGTGCCGATCGGCACCGTGCCAATTTACGAAGCGCTCTCGCGAATAAAACGCTCCGAGGATTTGACCATCGGCCTGATGCTAGAAGTGATCGAGGAACAGGCCGAGCAAGGCGTGGACTACATGACCATCCACGCAGGCGTGCTGCGTGAATTTGTGCCGCTCGTGCGGAATCGCATCACCGGCATTGTCAGCCGAGGCGGCGCGCTACTGGCACACTGGATGAATTTTCATAAGAAAGAAAATTTCCTGTACGAGAATTTCGATGCCATCTGCAAAATTTTCAAGAAACACGACGTGAGTTTTTCGCTGGGCGACGGGCTGCGTCCCGGATGCCTGGCCGACGCGAGCGACGCCGCGCAGTTTGCTGAATTGAAAGTCCTGGGCGAACTGACCACGAAGGCGTGGGAACACGATGTCCAGGTGATGATCGAAGGCCCCGGCCATGTGCCGATGGACCAGATCGAGCTGCAAGTGAAGAAGGAGATGGAGCTGTGCCATGAAGCCCCGTTTTACACGCTCGGTCCGCTCGTGATCGACATCGCGCCAGGCTACGATCACATCACGAGCGCCATCGGCGCGGCCATGATCGGCTGGCACGGGGCGTCGATGCTCTGCTACGTCACTCCGAAGGAGCATCTCGGCCTGCCGAACGCCGAGGACGTGAAGCAGGGCGTGATCGCCTACAAGATTGCGGCTCACGCTGCCGATGTCGCCAGGCACCGCCCTGGCGCTCGCGATCGCGATGACGCGCTTTCCTACGCGCGATTCCTGTTCGACTGGAACAAGCAATTCGATCTCTCGCTCGATCCCGCAACCGCGCGCGCCATGCACGACGAGACGCTGCCGGATGATTTCTACAAGGATGCGAAATTCTGCTCGATGTGCGGGCCGAAATTCTGCTCGATGAACATGACCCAGAACGCCGAAGCGCTCGACGGCAAGGACCAGTCCCAGCGCGAGCAGAAATTCGTGGAACTCTTGGCGAAGATCGACCGGTAGGACAGGCTTCAGCCTGTCTTCTTATGTTTTCTGCGAGCGCCGCAAAAAATCAAAACCAGACAGACTGAAGCCTGTCCTACTAAAACCACCCAATTTCCATCGTCATGCCGGAACCCGATCTCAACGAAGCGCTGCGCGAGGAATTCAACCGCTGGGCCGAGGCCGGGCGCGGCGAGGAGATGGAAGAGAGCCATCTCCCGATCGTCCTGCCGGTTCTCGATCTGATGAAGCTCACGCCGGACGAAAATGTGCTCGAGGTGGGCTGCGGCGCGGGCTGGCTGGTGCGACTGATTTCCGAACGCCTGCCCGAAGGCCGCGTTGTCGGCATGGATATTGCCGATGAAATGGTCCGCCGAGCGCGAAAAAAATATGTCGCGCTGGAGAATGCGATGTTTGTAGTCGGCGGCGCGGAGGCGATCCCTTGGGACGCCAATTTTTTCACGCATGCCATTTCGGTTGAGTCAGCCTATTACTGGCCGGAGCCGACGCGCGGCTTGCATGAAATCCACAGGGTCTTGCGCGAAGGCGGCTCGGCCTGGATTCTGATCAATTACTATCGTGAGAATTTGTACTGCCACCAGTGGGGGGAACAATTTAAGGTTCTCACGCACCTGCTCAGCGCCGATGAATGGGAAACGTTGTTTCGAGAAGCGGGCTTTGCTTCGGTCGGGCATCGCCAAATCCCCGATCCGACACCGACGCCCGAAACCTATACGGGGCGGTGGTTCCGGGACGCCGCTCAGCTCCGCGCTTTCCGTCAAGCAGGCGCCCTGCTGGTTTATGGGACAAAATGAAAAAGACACGGCCGGCTTTGTTGATAT
>JBEKCU010000032.1:0-25565 GCA_050014735.1 Candidatus Acidiferrales bacterium
AGCGACCTTACCCATCAACTTGTTGGACGACTCGCCGGCAACGAGGAGTTGCGAGTTTCGCTGGAAAGCATGGCGAAGAAGACGCTTGAGGAACAGATTCAATCATCTCGGAATTCCGTGATCGAGGCCCAGCAGAATCTAAATTCGCGAGCCGCCGAATGGACGCGGAGTATCGAGGCGGCCTTGCTGGATCTGGGACACCGGACGAAAGATGCGCGCGATAGCGAGGCGGCCGCAAATGAGAAGATGCTGGCCGCGAAAAAAGAGTTGGAGGAACAGACTCAATCATCGCGAAATTTCGCGATCGAGACGCAGCAAAGTTTGGACTCACGGACCGCCGAATTGGCGCGAACCGTCGAAGCATCCTTCGCCGAATTGGAGAATCGGATTAAAGTCGCGCGCGAAGGCGAAACGGCCGCTCAGGAACGAACGCAGGTACTGGAAAAGGAAGTTGGGGACGCGATCTTCCGGCTTCAAAAGGCCGTGGAACAACTGAACCACGTGGCTCAGTCCACGATTGAAAAATTCGACGGCCATGTAACGGCGCAATTGAATTCCTGGAGCGCTCAATTCAAGAGCCATCTCGATGCAGTCTCCAGGGACAAGGCCATGCAGTTCACAGCGGAACTCCAGCAGCAGTTGGCTTCTCAGCGGCAACAGGTGAACGAAATTCTTGAAAAGCTTTCTGCCGGCCTGCAACTGGCACAGGGCACGGCGCGCATGCAGGAGGAGCGGCTGGCGGAATTTTCGCGGGATGCCGCCGCAAATTTTGAGGCGGAAATCAGAGCTGTTCTGCTCCGTTTGGCGGGCCCTGTTTAATTTTCACGATCCGAATTTGCTGGCTGGAGGTATGGATCTTTGACGGACGGCGAGTCGAGTTTGTCTCTCACCGCGAAAAAGGGTCTGGCGCCAAGGAGACCCTCGAGCTCCCCAACCGCTCGCAGGAGCTCGCGGGTGGCGATTGAAATGCCCGTCGAGATTTTTGGCCAGGCTTCCGACGGGAAAGTGTTCCGGGAGGAAACTCGGACCCTTGTGGTGAATGCCCACGGCGGGCTCCTGGTGATGACTTCATTTCCGGTGGTCAAGCCCTCTATCCTTCTGGTTAATAAGAAGACTAGAATGGAAGTGCAGTGCCGCGTGATCTTTCAAAAGGAAACGGAGCAAGGCAAGGGAGAGATGAGCGTGGAATTCGTCGATCCGCAGCCGAGATTCTGGGGGATCGCGTTTCCGCCGGAGGATTGGAATAACGCGGACCGCAAGAAACCGCCCTCCATCACGCGATAGATCGCTGCGCGGCAAGCTGCAATGAATGAAAACAAGACAGTTCGGCTCGAAATCGGCGGTCCTCCCGCCAAGCAGATGCAGAGAACTCTGCGGGGCGTCGACCGGCGGGAATGGTGGTTGTGGTGTTCCGCTGCGTTGGTGATGCTCACGTTGATGGCCGGGATCGCTTCCTTCAGTTTTTCAAATTTGTTTCCGCAGATGAGCGCTCTCGATTCAATGTTATTCAGCCGGGCGGTGCGTGGGCTCAGCCTCCTGGTGCTTTTATTCATCGGACACGCCTTCTACCAGCAAATTCAAATCGGCCGTATACGCCGCCAGCTGATGGCGCAGGTCTTCGCTGTGGACAAGGTGGAGATCCTTGCCAAGGAAGTCTACAACCTTGCCGTCCTGGATTCGGTGACCGGCGCCTACAATCGCCGTTACGCGGAACAGCGCCTGGAAAGCGAAATCGCCCGCTCACATAGACACGGCCTCCCTTTGACCGCGATTCTATTCGACTTGGATAATTTTAAAAAGGTCAACGATCGTTACGGCCATGCCGCGGGCGACACCCTTTTGAAAGCCTTTGCGGAGAACCTCAGCAGATCCACGCGCGGGTCCGACGTGGCCGCCCGGTACGGCGGCGATGAGTTTGTGGCGTTGCTGCCCGACTGCAAGCCGGACGATGTCCAATTCATTTTGAAACGGTTGAATGGCCTTCGAGTCGACGTCGGCGGAGGAATGCTTCCGGTTTCCTATTCGGCGGGTTGGGCCAACTACATTCCTGGCGAATCGGCCGAGGATTTGCTGAAACGCGCCGATGCCGAGCTATACATCAACAAGCGCGCTTCGAAAGTCCACGCCATCGTCTAAGCGTTCCTAGCACTTACAAGCATTGGCGGAATATCGTTAAAGTGGCGGAGGATGCAGTCGCTCGCGAACTTCTCTCTGCCATGGTCACTGCTAGTAGGGGAAAATACAGGGAACATTTTACCTTCAGGCGCAACAACTCAGGGATAGGTTTTTGTCTGGGACTACTTTGGCAATGAAACTCCGTGTACGCGACGAATTGGAACAGGGAATAACGATTCCCTGTTACGGAGTCGTTGGCGATTTGACGTCGCCTGTACCTCAATGGAAGGTGACGTGATTGATCGCCCCTTCGTAAACTATTCATTGCAGCACCCACTTCGGACTTCGACTCGCTGCGGAGCATCGGATATGTCACCGGAGACATGTTCATGCGTATGATCATGGCAGCATTGGGGATGACGGAGAAGAAAGCGGGCGCGGCCTAACGACGTGACTTCGACGGGTTCGACCGAATCAGAATACTTGCTGGTTGTGAGAGTCGAAACCGCCCGTGCCTTGCACTGCCACGAGGATAGCCTTCTGCTCACCTGGTTGAAATCAGCAACTCCCTCGGTCTGTTCTCAACGTCGCCCATCGGCTGCCCAATACCAAAGTATTCCCGATGCCATCGTCGACTTGTTTGGCCTGAACGCTTGTGCTGTAATCGCGACACCACGACCGATTCAATCGGGTATGTGCGGCAAAAGTTTTCAGAAAGGAACAGATGATGAGAATGCAACGGATTGCTTTCTTGTTGATTGTACTTGTAACGGTGGGCGGTGTTGTCGCCGCCACTGCCCCAGCGTCTGCACAGGACGATGGTCAGGCGGTGCCGATCTTCGGAATCAAGATCCCCCGCGGTTACCGAGACTGGAGGTTAATCTCCGTGGCCCACGAAGAAGGCAACCTCCACAGTTTCGCTGCGATTTTGGGCAACGATGCAGCGATCAAGGCCTACCGCGAAGGGAAGCTTCCATACCCGGACGGCACGATCATCGCCGCATTGCATTATGGCCACGTCCCATCGGAGGAAAACGACAAAGTCTTTGGCAATCCTCAATCTTTCGTTCCAGGTCCCCCCACGAACGTTCAGTTCATGGTCAAGGACTCAAAAAAGTACGCCTCTACTGGAGGATGGGGGTTCGCTCACTTCAACATCGACGGCAGACCTGGCGACGAGGCATTGCTCAAAACCTGTGCTCCATGCCACGCGAAGGCCTCTCGCGACTTCGTCTTTACCCGGTATGCGCCGTGATGTTAAAGACCCCCAACAGCAAGGGTTGAGACGATGGTTCTTGGTCGCTCAGCGATTGCGGACCCGGGAACAGGAATCAAATCAGGCGGACCGACGCGATACGCCAAGACGGCAGAATCAAGTGGATTCACGTCCGACACGAGGAGACAGCAGCTTTCGCTGCAGGCGCGGAGGCGCAGCTAACCGGCCAGCTCGCTGCTTGCGTCGGAAGTTGCGGTCCCGGCAATCCACGACTGATCAACGGCCTCTTCGATGCGCATAGCAGTAACGCGCCGGTGTTGGCCATCGCGTCGCACATTCCTTCATCCGAAATCGGCACTGGATATTCAATGACCGTCCCGGTTTCAGAGTCCCACTTGTTGAGGGTGCCCTTCTGCCAGCCTGCGCACCACATCTTGCTTTGTGCGGCGACGGCCAGGCCGTAGACGCATTTGTCCCCGCGCGCGTGATTTAGGTTTTGCCGTTGGCAGCTACCGAGTGGAGAGGTAATTGCTGACGGGAAAGATCACGATAGTTGTTCGTGGCGTGGGATTCAGTGTTGACCGGTTGGTGCCACGCCTGCCAAGTGAACTGGGCCGGAAACAGGCCGCTTACCAAGGCCCGGATCCATTGAATTCGCGGGTCGCGGTGGAATTTCCGATGCCAGAATTGATGCATGACGGGACGCGGAAAAATGTTCGGGAGCTGCATCGTTCTAAGATTGCTATTTGTTAGACATAAATAGCTTGCCAAGCCATTGAAAATCGTGGCGATTAAATCCGTACGCTGGATAATCGCAGGCAGGCTAAGAAAGTGGGAGATCCAGAGGGCGGTTTGGCGCTCGACCCGGCGACCTGCCACATGATCGAGAAAAGGTTTGTTCAGGTAGGGCCGAGCTATTTCCACTTGAGGCAATTCGCGGAATTGTTGCAGCGACAGACACTCGCCCTGAACCGGATGATCGGCGCGAAGTAAGCAGACGAACTCATCTTCATACAAACTTTGCTGATAGAAGTTCGCTTTTTGGTATCCAGAGAAACGGCCGATCGCCAGGTCGATTTCCCCACTTTCGAGTTGCTGCGATGTTTCGGCAGGGGCAGGAAAGACAGATCGCACCGCGGCGTATGGCGCATACTGCCGCAAGCTTTCGGCCAGTCTGGGGAAGAGAAGCAACTCCGTTGCCTCCGCCAAAGCAAAGGTGAACGGCTGCCGGGAGGTAGCAGGATTGAAGTCAACGCTGGAGAATACTTCGCGTTCAACCCGGGACAACACTTCCCGAGCGGAGGTGTTCAGAGCGACTGCCCTCGCAGTAGGTTCCATGCCTCGAGAGGTTTTCACAAACAGCGGGTCATCGAACGCGGCGCGTAGCTTATTCAACGCGGAACTCACGGCCGGCTGGCTCATGTGCAGTTTCTCGGCCGCCAGGGTGATACTATGCTCGTCGTAAATGGCGACAGCGATTCGGAGTAGGTTGAGATCGAAGTCGGGAACCACCTGGCCCTCTTATCTGAAATTCATATAACATGAAGTACGAATATTCTGTCGAATTATGAACCGGTTGGCCTAAATTGCAATCGGCCATTTGAAGCTTATGTTGGGACGCAAGCGCGGGAATGGAAGTTTCAAAAAACCGTCCTGTGCCTGGCCCGTGGTCAGTTGTTTTTCTTGCGTTATCATGGTATTAGCTTCACAGGCTACAGCCCTGATCTAGGCCGTTTTTTCCTGACTTCTAAGCAGGCCCGTTGTGTGACGAGATGGCTAAGCTGGATATAGTTTGCTGATTGGAACCCGGACGAAACTGGCTGCAATGCGGAGCATCGAACGAAAGCCGGAGGACTTTTAGTAATGCGAAATCGCTGCCGGGGCCTGTTTTTTGCGGCAATCGCTGCACTTGTGTTCTCGCCGCGTTTGCTGGCGCAGAACGCTCCATCTCCTGCGACCTCGGGAACCAGTGACGACCAGAAGTTCGATCCGCGCGACCTGAATGGCACTTGGATTGGCGCGCCACCGAAACCCGGATTTCGGAATTTTGCCAGTTTCGATCAGAAGTTGCCGGAACCTCCTTTGACGGAATGGGCCAAGCAGCATCTGCTCTACAAGTCAATCTCACATGATCCCCTGCAGGGCACGCTGTATCCTGACAAGGTCGGCCCGGGGCACGATTGCCCGAGCACCCGCGACCCTTGTTTTGCGATAGACCTATACGGCGTCAAGGGGAACGATCCGGATGGGGAGTATCCTGCAAGGGACTGCGAACCGCTATCTTCTCCGGCCATATATGACTATCCCAATTTGGGTTCGATGGAACTTGTCACAACGCCTGACGGGACCCGCATCCATCAGATGTTCGCCTACCACAGGGAATGGCGGACATGGTGGTTGAATCGAGAGCACCCCAAGAACTTGGATCCCACTTACGAGGGAGACTCGACGGCTCACTGGGAGGGAAACACGCTTGTCGTTGATACGGTCGGCTATAACGGTCGGACGATGCTCACGCAGAACGTCGGTCATCGGAAAAGTGATGCGTTCCATCTGGTGGAGCGCTTCACGCGTAGCGACTATAACCACCTTGAAATTGATATGACCTATTATGATCCGAAGGCTTGGGGAGACAAATCCTGGCCTGGTTTTAAAAAGGTCTACAGGCGGACGACGCCAGAAGATTTTGAGGAATTTATCTGCAGTCCGAGAGAATATATGGAGTACAACTCAAGGGTCACGTCCAGGATCGAAGGCACCAGTAAGTGACGCGAAGTATCCGATTCTTGCGGAACTGAGCTGACTTGCAATCCGGATGATGTACAAGTCGCTTCATCGAGTTCGCGATTTGCTCAAGTCTAGGGAGGACAAGATAATGATTCGCAATGCAATGGAAACGACGCGGCAGAAGTGTTCTACCGCTATATTTGTTATCGCGGCAATCTTGTTGTGCTTTGGAATTCCGTCCTTTGCTCAGCAACCGGTGCGGGGCACGATCAACGGCACCGTTACCGCCGATCAGGGGAAAGTGATCGGGTTACGCGTGGCTGCTCACAATCTGGACAACCATCTGTGGTACACCGTGTTTACTTACAAGGGCCATTACACGGTCCCGCAGGCACTGCCGGGACGGTACGAAATTAAGGTCTACGAGCCGGCCTTCGCTTCTCCCAACGTGTCCGTGCAACTCGGACCTGGCGAAACCAAGACAGCGGACATTTCAATCGCGCAAAAGGCCGACCCGACGCCGTCAATGACGACAGGGACAATGGGCGCGGTAAAGGACCGCGGTGCTTCGACTAAAAAAATCGTCTACTTCAACAGCATGGATGAAGTCTACCCGCCAGGGCCCGGCAGGGACATGGTTAGGGCCGCTTGCACAGGTTGCCATGGCGATAATCTGACCGGCTATCACTACACCAAGGAGAAGTTCCTGGATTCAGTTAGACGAATGACGGAAGAGGGAACACCCTCATTTCCGAACGTGCAGGCTTTGGGCCGTACTCCTCTTAGCGACAAACAGAAAGAGCAGATGGCTGATTATCTGGCCACGAACTTCGGTCCCGGAACACCGGATCGGGGAATTCGCGTCGATCCGCTGACCGTCGATGAGGAGGTTGCCTCGAAGGCAATTTATGTTAGTTACGATCTTCCACCCGATGCCAAGAATGTAACCACCGCAGGGACGCTGCCCGACTCGCCCATGGTCGACGGGGTTTTTGAAATGCTCCCGGGACTGAAGCAGGGCACGTTGCAGGCGGCGACCATCTCACCCGTGGATGGCAGCATCTGGTATTCATCCCGCGGTTCGAACTCGATTCTTGGTCTGTATCCGAAGGAATTGGATCCGGCCAAGCGTTGGAGGAACTATCCGATCAAGGGCGATCCGTTTGTCGCCGCCAGCGGCATGGCATCCGATAGAGAGGGCCGGATTTACTGGAGCGAGTTGCGAGGTGGAATGTTGGGCGAATTGGACCCTGCCACCGGCAAGCAGATCCGGCACGTGATCCCGCAAAAGGGCGTGGGCGTCGGGCTGATTGTCGACAAAGATGACAATGTGGACTTCACCCTCATTTGGGGAGCGATGTTTGGGCGATTGGATGCAAAGACGCGTACCATTCACACGTATCCCACTCCGACGCCGGACAATGGCGTCTACGGCCTCGCCGTCGACGCACAAGGCAATATGTGGAGCGCCGGCTGGCAGAAGGGCACCATCAACAAGTGGGACTCTGAAACCGGAACGGTGATTGAGTACCCAGTCCCGGAATCGTGGGGGCAGATGCGCCGCATAGGAGTCGATTCCAAAGGCGTGGTCTGGTCGTCCGCGCACCACACGGGCATTTTGGTCAAGCTCGACCCGGCGACGGGCAAGCTCACCGATTTCAAGGTTCCGCTGAGCGGCGTCAATCCGTACGAATCATGGCCGGATAAGCAGGACAATATCTGGACAGCCGATCAAACCCACAGCATACTCATTAAGCTCGATCCGAAAACCAGCAAGTGGACGTTCTACCCGATGCCACAGCCTCGCCAGAGCGTGCCCAAGATGGAAGTAGACGCCGATAACACGCTATGGTTTGGCACCAGGGGCTTGGACCTCACCGTTGCGGTGCACTTTTATCCCAACGGCTACTCGGCTTCCCAGCCGCCGATACCTTGATCGGTTTGCAGGAAGTCATCGGCTCGAAGTGAG
Organism: Candidatus Acidiferrales bacterium; assembly: GCA_050014735.1. GTDB lineage: Bacteria > Acidobacteriota > Terriglobia > Acidiferrales > UBA7541 > Palsa-360. Next base: position 8,028 of record JBEKCU010000032.1, read on the forward strand.
AATGGCGAGTCGCACTCAAAAAATCCTCCGCCTAGGCGATCGGTCTCCCCGGGGTGGAGGATTTTCAAGTTGAGGTGGATCGCTGCGTCTCGTCATTTTGTTCGCCCGGCGGGATTTCAGGAAATGAAATGAGTCACGGAAGAGATAGTTCGGAGCGCGCTAGCGTTTGCGCAATGCCAGCTGGCTGAGGCGGCATCTCACACCAACGAGTTGCGAGTAGCTGGAACACTGGTGAGGCTTGCATTTTCGGAAGCCGGGATAACAGAACGAGCCCATCGGCGTCCACACGGCCCTCGGCCACATCAATCAGAAATTCCTGGACATTCGAATGCGCGCCATTGTTTGAATGCGCGGGCCTTTTAATTTGCGGCGGTCGCACGTAGGAGCCATCGGCTTGAAGGAATCTGGTCTTCTCCGTGTCGGCAAAGTAAGGGGCGAGCACGGTCGCACAAACTTGCTGGCACAGCGCAGGGTCCTTCAACCGAAACATCACCTCGACACGTTCATGGAGATTTCGCGGCATCCAATCGGCGCTGCCCAAATACACTTCCGGCTGTCCGCCATTGGCAAATGCGAAGATTCGGCTGTGCTCCAGGAAACGTCCAATGACGCTGCGCACGCGGATCCGGCTGCTGATTCCCCGGATGCCGGGCCGCAGGGCACAGCCACCCCGAACGATCAGTTCAATGTGGACGCCTGCTTGCGAAGCTCGGTACAGCTCCTGAATAATATTTTTGTCGAGCAGGGAATTCACCTTTGCAATGATGACAGCAGGACGCCCGGCCTTGGCATGCGCGGCTTCGCGCTCGATCAGGCTCACACTGTTCTTGCCCAAATTTAGCGGGGCGACGGACAGGGGACCGTAACTTGTTCGCTCGGAATACGCCGTCAAATAATTGAAGACGTAGTGAACGGCCTCCGTAATCTTAGGGTCACTGGTCAGCAGGCTCAGATCGGTGTAAAAGCGGGCCGTCGATGGATTGTAGTTGCCTGTTCCCAGGTGCGCGAAGCGCCTTGTCTTCCCGTCCTTGCCGCGGCGAACTAGCAGCGCCAGTTTGCAATGGGTCTTTAGTCCGACCAGGCCGTGGTAGACCTGCACGCCCGCTTCTTGGAGGCTCCTTGCCCAGCGAATGTTGGATGCCTCGTCGAATCGCGCTTTCAACTCGACAACCACGGTCACTTCTTTTTTTGAGGCTGCTTCCATAAGAGCCCGGACGATGGGGGAATCCTCACTGGTGCGGTAAAGAGTCTGCTTGATGGAAAGCACATCGGGATCCTGAGCGGCGCTCTCAATGAACTGGACAACGGTGGAATACGAATCGTAGGGATGATGCAGAAGCACGTCGTGCTTGCGCAACATGTCGAACAGGGTCCCCGGTTTCACGTCGAGTTCGCGCGGAACGAAGGGCGGATACTTCAAATCCGGCCGCGGCGTCTGGTCGTACAAGTTGAACAAGCGAGACAGATTGATCGGCCCATTCACCTGAAAAACCTGCCACGCGTTCAAGGCGAAATTCGACTGCAGCCGCTCGATAATCTCCGGATCGGCGCCAGCCTCGATCTCCAACCGGACCGCGGCTCCCTTTCTTCGGCGGTGCAGTTGTGAATCCACCGAATCCAAAATGCTGCGCGATTCCTCTTCCCGCAAATACAAATTGCTATTTCGCGTCACGCGAAATGGAGCGCCCGACAGAATGTGATAACCGTGGAACAGGCGCTCGGCGAATGCGTGGACAATGTCATGCAGGAAAATGTATTCGATTTTTCCTTCCTCAGCGGGCAGCCGGAAAAGACGAGGCAGGGCGCGCGGCACGGTGACAACGCCAAGCAGGGTTTCGGTTGCCTTGCGGCGGCGCCTCAATAAAAATGCCAGGCAGAGCGCCTTATTGAGCACACGCGGAAACGGATGGGCAGGGTCGACGGTTACAGGTGTCAGCAGCGGCTCGACTCTCTCGGAATAGAAAGCGTCCACCGCTTTTCGCGCTTCCGGATTCAGCTCCGCGAATCCGCGCACTCGGATCGATTCGTCCGCCAGGGCTGGAACAAGTTTTTCTCGCCAGCACTCATACTGTGCCTTCACAAATTCATGGATGGCCACCGCGACCTCGGCCAGGACCTCCGAGGGAGGCAGACCGTCCGGCCCGGCCTCGCCGCGTCCCTGTTCGGCCTGTTGGAGCAGCCCGGCGATGCGCACTTCGACGAATTCGTCCAAGTTACTCGCCGTAATGGCCAGGAACTTTAAACGCTCGAGCAAGGGGTTCTTGGGGTCAAGCGCTTCCTCCAGGACGCGTCCGTTGAACTGCATCCAGGAAAGATGCCGGTTGAAGAAATACCGAGGATCCTCCAATTGATTCGCTAAGGAATTGTGTCCCATCGACCACGCCTCAAATAGCAAAGGCTACTGTACCCGCGTTACGGGCGCGTTACAAATTTGCCGTGCGGTTGGCAGTGAGGCAGATTGCAGGACTATATCGATTCGAGCCAACGCTGAACATGAATCGACCGAATACCGGGTAGCGTTGGCGTCTCGCCGGCGGTTTTGGGGGGCCTCGAAATATGGCAAAATTCGCCGTCGAGACGCCGGCGCTACTTGTGTTCAATCCAAGGGCTCGAATTTCACAATCGAATCGCCGTGGTTGTTCCCCACCCAGACCGTTACGGGGGTCGTCGAATTGTCCACGAAAATCTTCCGGATGTTCGTGTTCCTCGGCATGAGATATTCGGTGAACTGGCCGGTCTTTGTGTTCAGACGGACGAGGCGGTCGCTGAACATTCCGCCCGTCCACGCGTCGCCGTTCTTATCCAGTTCGACATCATAGGGGCCGGTCCAAGGCGTTGGGAGCTCCCATTCCTTAAAAGTCTCGCTGCGCGTGTCGAACATCCCGATCTTGTTCGCACGGAATTCAGCGAACCAGAGCCGGTCCTGCGAATCGAATTGGCCTCGGCGCGGTCCTGAGTTTGGAGTGGGTGCCTTGTAAGTTGTCACTTCCCCCGTTTTTGCATCGACTTTAATGATGTTCTGAGTTGAGATTTCCAGACCATAACCGTTGCCCTTGGAATCGGAGTTGGTGCCATAGATTGAGCGACTATAGAACGCCTCCAACTTTCCCGTCGAGACATCCAGGCGGTGAATCCCCGGCATTGTCGGCCCTCCGCCCCATACTTCGATCTTGTTGTCCGGGCCGTAGGCGAGAGCAAATGTTCCAAAATCCGTTCGATTCTTGATATCCTCCGCATCGGCGCTTTGATTCGCGCAACAAACCGTGAACTGGTGCGTCTTCCTGTCGAATTTCAGCATGGAGGCTTCCCGGGTCGCCACCCAGATATTTCCATCTTTATCCAGCGACATATCAATCATGCCTTTGGAGAGGCCGGGCTTAAGAGCAGGAAACGGGTAATCCGTAACCTTTCCCGTCTTGGGATCCAGGCTCCCGATGAATTCCGAGCCGAAATCGCGGTACCAGATCAGTCCGTCGGGATCCATCATCACGTCATGCGGCAGCGCCTCCGGGCGGGGCAAACTGTACTCGGTAATGATCGCATTGGTCGCTCTTCCAGTCGGACGCGGCAGGGTTTTGAACGAGTACGCCCATTGGTCGACAGAACTCAAATTGATGGTGCTCAAAAATTTGGCCGTGGCTTCCGAAACGACTCCGGGGAATAGTTCTGCCCCGCCGTCGGTCCCTTTTTTCTGAGGATGCGCGGGCGTGCTTCCCGGCGAAAAGCTCGCCATCAGGCGAAGGATGTCCATGAACTCGTCGGCAGTGTAGTGGGACTTCACGATTCGTTCGTATGTGTGGCAGTTGCCGCACTGCCCCATCCGGTACTTATCTTCATTCGCGCCCGGCATGCTGAGCAGCCATTCCGTGTTCGTGAGCTGAGAAGAGATATCCTGGACCTTCTTGAGAGGCAGATCCACGGTGGCCGTCTTATCCGCCGTAATGTCCGCCGACGCGGCGCCCGCTAACCCGTAGCCGATGGCCCGAATCCGAAGAGCGTAATGTCCGGGATCCAGCCGGTTGCGAGGGAAGCTATATCGTCCCTGCTTATCGGTAATCACCGATACCGTGATGGTCGAGCCGTCCTTCCGGGCGCTGACCGGAACGCCCTCCATTGGACCTTCCTCGGCAGAGCTGACTTGTCCGCTCAGCGCGATTCCGGGAGATTCCGCCGCGTGGAGGACGCCTTGCGTCCGCGGCGAAAGAGCTGCGACTGCCAACAGCAGAATCACAACGCGCATCAGGTCGGTGGCTCTCACAAAAGAGCGCTCTTCGCAAACATGCATTTGCGTTCTCATCGTTCAACTCCCTATCGGTCACCGGAATATTGTTTCCACCAAAATTCGAGCCCATTTGGATCAGATATACCAGCCTCCAGAGGTCTGGCTGGCGCCAAAAGCAAAGGCCTTAGAGTCTGTGTGAGAACAGCGCAATTAAAAACCCCAGCGGCTAAAGCCGGACTGACTCTACAGTACTCCTGTCGTGGCTAAAGCCACGACCCACAAAAATTCCCAGGCTCTCACACAGGCTCTTTAGCCTGTGTGGGATCAATATAGGGATCGGGACGTCACTCTAACTGTACTCCTATATCACACTTCCACATCCGGAGAAACGAAGATGGTTCGAGGGGAGTGAGTCAGTTTGAAAGGAAACCACTTGTGCCGGCGCGGAGTGCCTTCGTAGACACGGCCCGCTACATGCGCGGGCATCCGCACTCGCTCACAACACTGCGAAGCGTGGAATATTGGCGAAACCCTGAGACCTGACGGAGCCACAGATAAACACTGATGACGAATCGGAATTCAGTTTTTATCAGTGTTTATCTATGTTCATCCGTGGTTCCAACTCCCTTACACGCTCAGATGTGCACGCACAACTTCGTCCGTCAGTTCGCGGATCTCTCCCGAAGCAACTCGTCGTCCGTTCGAGAGGATGCAGAACTCGCTGGCCACGCGGCGCGCGAACGGAAGCTTCTGCTCGACCAGTAGGACAGTAAGGCCCTCCTCTTTGTTCAGCCGCAGGACAATGTCGCCGATTTCGTGGACGATATTCGGTTGGATTCCTTCGGTTGGCTCATCGAGAATCAGCAGCTTTGGCTCAAGGACGAGGGCTCGGCCGATCGCGAGCTGCTGCTGCTGCCCGCCGGACAGATCGCCGCCGCGCCGCTTCATCATTTGCTTCAGCACCGGAAACAAGTCGAAGATACGCTGCGGGATTGTGCGTACGCCGTTCTTTCGTATGCCGAGGCCGACACTCAGGTTTTCCTCGACCGTTAGATGCGAAAAAATCTCACGCCCCTGGGGCACGTAGCCGATTCCTATCCGGGCTCGTTCTTCCGCCGGACATTTGAGCAAATCGACGCCTTCGAAGGTGAGGCTGCCGGAAGACGCCGGTAATAATCCCATGATGCATTTCAGGAGCGTCGTTTTGCCCATTCCATTGCGGCCCATCAGGCACATGCGCGTGCCGGCTGGCACGGAAAGATCGACATCCCACAAGGTGTGGCTGCCGCCGTAGAACTGATTGAATTTTTGAATCGTCAGCACACTCACGCTCCGAGATAGACTTCGATAACGCGCGGATCCTTTTGCACCTGATCCATGTCGCCTTCCGCAATGACGTGCCCTTCGTGCAACACGGTGACTCGTTTGGCGATGGACCGGACGAAATCCATGTCGTGTTCGACAACCACCACGGAATGCTCGCCCGCCAGCGATTGCAAAAGCTCCGCTGTGCGCTCGATCTCCTGCGGCGTCATGCCTGCGACCGGCTCATCGACCAGGAGCAATTCAGGTTCCTGCATCAACAGCATGCCGATCTCAAGCCATTGCTTCTGGCCGTGCGCGAGTGTGCCCGCGAGAGCCTGGAACTGCCGCGTGAGGCCTATAATCTCGAGGACCTGATAAATCCGATTTTCTTGCTTGGGCGTCCGACGAGCGAACAGGGTGTGCAGAAACGATTTGTCACCGGCCAAAGCCAACTCGAGGTTCTCAAACACGGTGAGCCGCTCGAACACGGTAGGTTTTTGAAATTTTCGTCCGATTCCGGCCTGCGCGATTTCCGGCTCAGACATCGAGAGGAGGTCCAACTTATCGCCAAAATACACCGTTCCTGAATCCGGATGCGTCTTGCCGGTAATGACGTCCATCATGGTGGTTTTGCCGGCGCCGTTCGGTCCGATGATGCAACGCAGCTCTCCGGGCTCGATTCGTAGCGTGAGATCGTTGAGCGCTTTGAAACCGTCGAAGCTAACCGTCAAGTGCTCGACATTTAAAGTTTTGCCGCGAACGCTCATTCTTTCGATTGCTCCGGACGATCGGTTTGAATTGGGATTTGCCCGGTTTTTTCTTGTTTTCGTACTCTGCCGGACACGAGTCCGATGATCCCGCGCGGCAGGAAGAGCGTCACCAGGACAAACAATGCACCCAGCGCGTAGTTCCATGCTTCAGGAATCGTGCTGGTAAAGTACGTTTTGGCATAATTCACCAGAAAGGCGCCCGCAGCCGCCCCGTAAAGCGTGCCGCGGCCTCCCACGGCGACCCAGATTACGACTTCGATCGAATTGATGGGCGAAAATTCGCTGGGATTGATAATGCCAATCTGCGGAACGTAAAGCGCACCGGCGATACCGGCGAGGACGGCAGAAAACACAAATATCCAAAGTTTGAACGATTCGACGCGATAGCCGAGAAAGCGAGTCCGGCTCTCAGCGTCACGGATCGCCCGGATCACCCGGCCTGCCCGCGAAGCCACTATCATGCGGCACACGAGATAGCTGGCTCCGACCATGACACCGGTGATCACCAACAGGGCAACGCGCACCCTGTCCGAGTGAAGATCGAAGCCCAGGATATCCTTAAAGTCGGTGAATCCATTGTTCCCGCCAAAGCCCATATCGTTGCGGAAGAACGCGAGCATCAGGGCGTACGTTAACGCCTGGGTGATGATCGAAAGATAGACGCCAGTGACGCGGGACCGGAATGCAAACCACCCAAACGCAAACGCCAATACTCCCGGCGCGAGAGCCACCATGAGAAGCGCAAACGGGAAATGGTTGAAGCCATGCCAAAACCACGGCAGCGACTTATAGTTCAGGAAGACCATGAAATCAGGCAATATGGGATCGCCGTATACGCCTCTCGGGCCGATCTCCCGCATCAAGTACATGCCCATGGCGTAGCCGCCGAGCGAAAAGAATGCCGCTTGCCCGAGACTTAGAATGCCGCAGTACCCCCAGATCAAATCCACGGAGATTGCCAACAGCGCATAGCAGAGGTACTTGCCAACCAGCGTCAATCCGTAGGCCGAGACGTGAAACAGCGATGTCGGTGGCACAACCTGATTGAGGAGGGGCACCACAATAACGAGCGCAGCAAGCGCGCTCAGAAACCATGCCGTCCCAGAGTCTTTCCGCGCGCTGATCCATAATGTGTATTGGGGCATGATTACTAGTTTTCCGACGCTCGGCCGGTTGGCGGAAACAGGCCGCGCGGCCGCCTTTGAATGAACAGAATCAGTGCAATGAGCACGAAAATTTTTGCCAGCACAGCTCCGGCATAGGGCTCTAGGAGCTCATTGACGACGCCCATCGACATACCGCCAACCATGGAGCCCCAGAGATTCCCGACTCCCCCGAAAACGACCACCATGAAGGAATCGATAATGTAGGACTGCCCCAAGCTCGGGTTCACGTTGGTCAACTGGCTCAGCGCCACTCCGGCTACTCCGGCGATGCCTGAACCAAGCCCGAAGGTCATGGCGTCGACCCACTCGCTGCGAATACCCATCGCTTTGGCCATCGCTCGATTCTGCGAAACTGCCCTGATTTGGAGACCCACGCGGGTGCGCCTCAGTATCACCAGCAGGCCGGCGAAAACGATCAGCGTGAAGACGACGATATACAGCCGGTTATATGTGATCGAGAGCGCGTCGTTCACCTGAAGCGTGCCGCTCATCCAGGAAGGCGTGATGACCGATCTGTTCAGCGCGGTAAAAATCGAGCGCACGAGTTGCTGCAGGATGAGGCTAACGCCAAAGGTGGCTAGTAGCGTCTCCAGGGGTCTGCCGTATAAGAAGCGGATGACCGAGCGCTCAATGACGATGCCAGTCGCCGCCGCGACTAAAAACGCTGCCGGAATGGCCACAAGAATGGAAGTCTCGTTGTGGTTCGGCATTACCGTCTGCACAACGTAAGTCGTATACGCTCCGAGCATCATCAACTCGCCGTGCGCCATGTTGATGACACCCATGACGCCAAACGTAATCGCCAGGCCGATGGCGATCAGTACGAGTACGGATCCAAGGCTGAGTCCAAAAAAAAGCGTTTCCAAGTCTGAGTAGAATGTGCGCCGCCGGCTGATGGACTTTACAGCCGCCGCGGCAGCTTGCCCCACAGGATCGTCGCCCTCAATGCCTTCCAGTTTGTTCAGTACATCCTGCCGAATGCTTTGGCGGAGCGTTGAAATCGCGGCAAGACGCGCCTGCGTATCCGAGCCATCCAGGGCAACCAGCGCCAGACCTGTCGCAATTTCATCTTTGACTTTGGAATTGTTTTCCACGGCGGCCCGATCACGTAATAACTTCACGTTCCCTTCGTCTAAATTCTGCTCGATGTTTCGCACCGAATCGAGGCGCACCGATGGGTCCGGGCTCGATAATCCAAAACGAGCCAGAGCTGTTTGCAAAATTCGCCGCAAGTGATTGTTCGTGCCGATTTTCGTGAGGTCATCGACAGAGGCGGAACCGGTGCCCTTCAAGGTTATCGGATCGACCAGATCAAGCGTCGTTGTCTCTTCTCCGGCCGCTGTTTTGACAAGAAAAACCTTCATATCCGCATTGCGGTAATAGAGCCGATCTTCCAGAAACGCGGTGAGGACAGCCCGGGCGCTCGGATGACCGCTCTGGGCCAACTGATCGACGATTTTGTCCTTGTCTTCGAACGAGGCGTCACGCAGTTCTCCGAGCATCGCGAGGAAGTTCGCGTCGCTCGGAGATTGGGCGTGTAAAAGACCAGAAGTCCGGCTGGCGAGCAGCAGAAAAACAAATATCCACTGCGCGCCAGTCCGAAGAAAAGACTTCTTCATTTGTAGTTTTGTCCCGAGCACATTTTGGTTGATTTATTATAGTTGCCGCATTTCAGCGTAACCCAATCTGCTACGACGTCCTTATCTGACGACAGGTATCTGGACCAAGCTTCGCCGGGAATCGCGCCGGGGCTTTTCGAAACCACGTCAAACTGTCCGTCGGCACGTACCTCGCCGATGAAGACTGGTTTGGTGATGTGGTGATTCGGCAAAACTTTGGCCAACGTACCGGTAAGGTTCGGCGTTTCAATACCCGGCAGCGCGGCAATTACCTTTTCCGGGTCTGTTGTTCCGGCCTTTTGGACCGCCTTCACCCACAAATTAAAGCCGATGTAGCTCGCTTCCATGGGATCGTTGGTGGTCCGCTTGGGGTTCTTGATGAACGCGTGCCACCGCGCAATGAAGGCCTTATTCTCCGGCGTGTTGATGCTCTCGAAATAGTTCCACGCCGCCAATTCGCCGATGAGCGGCTTGGTGTCTAGGCCCGAAAGTTCTTCTTCGCCTACCGAGAAAGCAATAACCGGGATGTCCTCTGCCGAGATTTTCTGGTTGCCGAGTTCTTTGTAGAACGGCACGTTGGCATCGCCATTAATCGTCGAGATGACTGCGGTCTTCTTTCCGGCAGAGCCGAACTTCTTAATAGCTGCGACCCGAGCCTGCCAGTCGGAATACCCGAATGGCGTGTAGTTGATTGAAATATCCTCGGGCTTTACACCTTTGGCCAGCAGGTAAGCCTCAAGTATTTTGTTCGTCGTGCGCGGATACTCGTAGTCCGTTCCTTCGAGCACCCACCGCTTCACGCCCACTTGGTTCATCATGTATTCGACTGCGGGAATCGCTTGTTGGTTCGGCGCCGCACCGGTGTAGATGACGTTTTTGGACGATTCTTCGCCTTCATACTGAACGGGATAAAAGAGCAATCCATTATCCTTTTCAAAAACTGGCAGCACAGACTTGCGGGACACTGAGGTCCAGCATCCGAATACTACCGCAACTTTGTCCTTTTCGAGCAACTCCTGTGCTTTCTCGGCGAAGAGCGGCCAGTCGGAAGCTGGATCGACAACAACGGCCTCAAGCTTCTTGCCCAGCAACCCGCCCTTCTTGTTTTGTTCATCGATCATCATCAGGTCGGTGTCTTTCAGCGTGGTTTCGCTAATCGCCATCGTGCCCGACAGGGAATGCAGAATGCCGACCTTGATGGTGTCCTGAGCCTTGGCCGCGCCGGAGAAGATCATTCCGGCGACAAGCAGTAGCCCCATACTACGCATCCATTTCGATTTCATTAGTCCTCCTTGTGAGTTGATAGCCACAAACTTTACTTTGGTCCCAGTATCTGTTTGGAGAGCTGTAACTGCATGCCGAGCCCCGCGTCCCAGTTATTCTTCTGAACGGCGTTGAAACTTGTGTTCTTGCCGAAGGCAAAGAGGCGCGCGTCAAATTGTTTAATGATGTAGCCGATTTCCACGTCCGTGGTTTTCTGGCGATAGCTCGGGTTCAGTGTATGAACAAGCCCCCCGGTGAACTCCGCTTCAGCAAACTTGCCGAGGGCCTCGACTTTGCCCGGGCCGATCGCTTTCGGAAAAACGACGGACGCAAGGCCATATCCGCCCTCGCTCCGGAGGTAGTTTCCGTCGTAGCCGCCGAGCCTGTTGTAGCGGGAGTACTCGCTCTCGATCGTGAAAGCCCCCCCGCCCATGATCTTTCTCTCCAGCAGGAAGTCGACCGTCGTGGCTGTCTTGAAATCTTGAACCTCAGTCGCTCCCCCGAGGGCGAGAAGGTTTTTATCTCCATAGTAGGTGCCGTTGAGGTAGTAGCCGTTTTCCGGGTCCCAGAAATCGAGCTGCACGCGGCTGGCCCAGATGACACTGGAACTTCCGGTTGCGGAACCTCCGTCGAATGCGCCGAAAGAGGCTTTAATCTTGACCGTGCCCGCTTTGAAGTCGCCCCAGTAAGCAATGCCGTTGTCGCGGCCCTGAAAAACGAACGGATAACCGTCCTGAATACCATCGGTATAGACGGCCCATTCGTTAGCGTAGAAAGGTCCGTAGAGGTTTGCGCGGTCACTCGGTGGGAGAAAGCGGCCGAACCAGACGTTAAACATGGACGAGGTGTGGAATTCGCCCACTGCGTCCAGCACCTCCATCGTGTTGGTGGTGCTGTTATAGTCCGTGTTGACCATGCCGCTGATATTTTTCGTGATGTCCCCGCTGAAATAAAGACGCAGGTCATTGAGTGCGAATTGATCGAGACCGTTGGGGGCGCCTGTAACTTGGGTATGTTCGTAACTACCTCGGATTCCCGCCCCCACCGTAAGCGTGGGATCGAAGGTCTGCGCACGCAGCGGTGACGCCGCGAAAATCAGGATCCCAGCCAGGCAAGCGGGTACATATCGGGGAAAAATAAGAAACCGTGCTGCTCGAATAAAACGCGTCAGCATATTCCGCCTCTCAGTTTTTACGGCGCGTAGGACACCGTCTATTTTTTGAATGTAAAGTCAGAATGCGATGAGCAGCGGGGCTCGGAATATCCGTTGCGAACTCAAAATGTGGTTAGCAGCGAGGCAGTCACATTTATTGACCGCGTGAATATGGCGAATTATTAACGCGAAGTCAAATTTGAATTTTAGATTAAATGAATGTGAATAATCGTTCACAGCTTTGTCCCGTGAAAAATGAGGTTTGCGGGTGAATCGCACTCCCCGGAATAACATCGGCCGTAATTCTCATTCGACGCCGGGCAAAGCCAGACCTCCATCAATTTACAATCCCTCGAAATTTCTAGAACTCAGTAGGGACTATCGGCAGGGGCAAGCCGGAACCATCGAATGATTCCGAGCATGACGTGGACCGGGAATCCGTATAACGAGTTGCAAAGGTGCCGGTACGACCTGCAAGCTACTATGCATGCCGGAACTGCCGGATATCGAGGCCTACATCAGTGCGCTCGAAGCACGCATCCTAGCCCAGCCGATCGAACGAGTTCGATTCGCGAGCCCTTTTCTGCTTCGCACCGTGCAACCGCCAGCTACGAATGCGGAGGGCCGCACGGTGCGCGGCTTGCGACGGATTGGCAAGCGGATTGCCATCGGCGTGGATGGCGACCTCTGGTTGGTCATGCACTTGATGAGTGCCGGCCGGTTGCACTGGCGGCCGCCCGGGGCAAAACTATCGGGCCGGCAGAATCTGGCAGCGCTCGATTTTCCAAACGGCTCTCTGGTGGTTACCGAAGCCGGCACGAAGCGCCGTGCATCGTTGCATGTCCTCACTGGCGAGGAGGGCTTACGGTCCGTCGACCCGGGAGGAATCGAGATTTTCACGAGCGATTTGAATACGTTTCGCGCCGCGCTTACCGCCGAAAACCGCACGCTAAAGAGGGCTCTTACCGATCCCCGCCTGGTGAGCGGGATCGGGAACGCCTATTCGGATGAAATCCTCCACGCGGCACAACTGTCGCCGGTCGCGCTCACGCACAAGCTGCGGCCGCACGAGTGGCAAAAGCTATTCGATGCGATGCGCGATACGCTCCGGCTCTGGATCGATCGGCTGCGGGCTGAAGCGGAAGTCAACTTTCCCGAAAAGGTGACCGCTTTTCGTAAGGATATGGCGGTCCACGGACGCTACGGAGCACCTTGCCCAAGATGTGGAGAAAAGATCCAGCGGATTCGATATGCGGACAACGAAACCAACTACTGCGCTCGATGCCAAACTGGCGGAAAAGTTCTCGCGGATCGCGGTTTGTCCCGGCTACTGCGAGCGGACTGGCCGCGAACACTTGAAGAACTCGAGGCCCTCAAGCGCCGCTAGTTTCGTGTTGCAAGCGTCGCGATCATCGCTTCGGTTCCGGCAGGCTCCGAATCCAAATGTGAGTGGAACAGCCTGTTTGGTCTTGAATCCTGCCGAGTTTGCGAAAGTCAGAACCAAACAGGCTGACACCTGTTCTACTTCGGGCCGGAACGAAGGATTCGCCTAGGTGCATTCTGACCACTTGCGAAATTGGTTGTGCTCCGGCTCAGATTGCAATTGCCGCCCACTGCCAGACGGCTTACAATGCCGCAATGAGATTTCGATTTTCCACCATTAGCCTTGTAATGGTTCTCGCAGCCGTTCCACTGGCTGCACAGGAGCCTGCGAAAGCCGAGTGGCATGCGGGACCGGGGAAGCCCGTGCCTGGTGTGCGCGGTTTTAGCGTTCTCTACGAGAACGACCAGTTGATCGTTAATCCGCCGCAGCCGTATCCTGGCGCGGGCGATCCCTCGACCGACCTTGCCCAACGTTGCGGCACGCTGCCTCCGCAAGACCGCGCACGGTGCGCCGAGCCCGGCCACAACTGGCACAACCACAAGCTGAGCCGCGTGCTGATTTATTTCCGCTTGGGCGGCGAACGGCTCACCTATCTCGACGGCAGCATCGACGATTTGATGTGGGATCCGGGCACGGTCAACTGGAGTCCGCCGTCGGGATTCCACTATTCCGGTCCTTTGCCGACGCCGAGGATCGATCCACGTCCTGAATTTGCTTCCGGTGTGATTATCGCTATCAAGAAGCCGGGCTATCCGGCCAAAGTCGAGGGCACCGCGCTCGATCCGCTGAAGGTGGCCCCGAAGAATTTCTCGCTGATTTTCGAGAACAGCCAAGTGCGGGCGCTGCGATTGAAACTCGGCCCGCATGAAAGCGTGCCGGCTCATGAATACACGCTCAGCCACCTGACGGTTGCCATGACCGACCTGAATATCCGCATGACTTCGGGCGGAGAGACCCAGGCTTTGCAGAAAAATATCGGCGATTTTAGCTGGAGCGGTGCGTCACAGGAAAAGATCGAGAACCTTTCCGACCAGGCACTCGAGACGGTTATTCTCGAACTGAAGACAATTTACTGACCGGGTCATCGCAGCCTGGCGCGACTTACCTTGGGATCTAAAGTGGGACCGGATGGAGTTGAGCGTCGGCCTAAGTTGGTACACGTAGTGAGCCGATGGAGCCGATAGCTACTAAGAATTTTCTGCAGTGATTCGGGATCAATATCTGAACAAAGCCGCACCCTTCACGAACGGCGTGAAAGATGCGCCACCCTACAGTTCAAAGGCCCTCGAAGGTTGTGCCACCCGCCTGTCGCACGACACGACAGATGGGCCACCCTCAAAATCTTTTCAACCCAAAGGCTGACCCACCCGCGCGCCTCAATACCTCTCTGATGCGAAAATCTCGATCTCCTTGGGCTGAATGATCGGCTTAAGCGCAAGTAGTTTTCGTTTGTCCACAATCGCGGCTGGATCGAGTGCGGCTATCAACTTCTTGGACGTGATCCAATCATTGTTCCAAATATCGACGGGCTCACCTTCAACGAGCTTGCACAGGTTCTCTTTGTACGCGATACCAGAACCAAAGGAATGACTGATTCTCTGAAGCCAGACTTCCATATGGCCGGTGTTCGGAAGCTGCGATAGCTTCGCATGAATCTTTCTGATCACATCAACTCGTTCGGCATCGGTCTCAAGAGTACTTAGGAGCTTGCTGACGATCGCCGCAGAAACTGGGAACGTCCGTGGGCTGCCGTAGGCGATGTCAACGGCAATACTGATCAGAACACGTGCGTTCTGGATGCACTTTGCCTTGCTCAATCGCTTGTGGAAGTGTGTCAGAGCGACGGTAACGGTGCCGGCATTGGGGAAGTCGATCCCATGAGAATGGATGACGAGCAAATGCTTCTGGAGATTACGGTCACCCTGCCTGCTGCGGAGCCATGATCGTTTATCAGTCTTCAAAGATGCGCTGACGACTAGAGTTGACCCGCCGGTTTTTGACGTATTCAGTTTCAGGCCAAGGTAAATCAAGACTTCGGTTAGCGCTTTAAGTATTGCCTCGCCGCCTTGCGGATTGTTCACAAATATCCTGTAGTCGTCGCGGTAACGTAGGATGTGATAGCCCTCAACTCCGGCGGCAGCAAGCTTATTGCTCAGTTCGAGATCGGCGAAACCGAGAACGAGCTCGGATACGAAGTCCATCAATACGGAGCCCTGTGGAATTCCGTTCGTTTGTCCGTGCCGCATGTCTTGGATACAAGTATCGATGATATTGCCGATCAGCGTCTGGTCCTTCCGGCTTGCCTTGGCTGTGGCTTTCCCATGAATCGCCCAAGCAATCGAATGTGTGTAGATCGCTGCGTAACAATCGGTGACGTCGGCGTGAAAGATATGTCCATATTCCAGCGCCAATTCGATCGAACGCTGTTCGATGCCCTGCCACCAGTTTAGAATTTGGGCTGCCTTATCCCTACGTTTCGATAATGATTGCAGCGGGATGCTTAGGCACTCGAAATTCGGTAAACGCTGAAACTCTGTGAATCGTTTTCGGATCACCTTCCAATGATCCTTTGAAGTGACTTTCTCCACCAGCGAAATGTAGAGGACCGGGTGAATTAATTGGAACGGTCGCCAAGCATACCGACCATCTTTATTCGAAAGCATGGCGTAGTTTACGCTCTCATGGTCTCGAGGGTTCCGCACCATATCTGTTAGCCGTTTACCGAGCAGTTCTTCAGAAATAGCAGAAAGCAGCTTACCGAACTGGTAATAGCGGGGCAATTCGACATTGCAATAGCTCTCTGGTTTAAGCAGGAACGCGCGGGCCTGCAGGTCGGTCATTTCAAGAATGGAGCGCTCGGAGGAGCGTCGTGAGGCTGTTCGCTTGTTCGTCATCAAGACCCAATTCGCGTGGACACCCCTTGGACTACGTGGTCGTTGATTGAAAATGGTCGGGGCGAGTGGATTTGAACCACCGGCCTCCTGGTCCCGAACCAGGCGCGCTAGCCAGGCTGCGCTACGCCCCGACAATACGCACTCGGACGCCGCGGAAAATCACGTCGAGTGGAATAGATAGAATAGCATAGCTCCCGGCTTGCACCTAGAGTTGAACCTAGCCTCGAACGATCGAAAACGACGCCCAATCATTGAACGCCATCCCGACCGTTGAGGACCAGCGCGCGGTCAGGTTGCGGCGGCAATCCTTATGCTATAGTGAGTTCCTCGAAGCAGTTATTCTCTGTATTCAGCACATATTCCCGAAAGCGAGAGGAACACGAACCAGTGGTTCGTGGATGACGAGATGGCGTTGATTGAACGAATTCAAAAAGACCTTACCGAAGCGATGATGGCGAAAGACGAATTGCGGCTGAGCGTGCTGCGCATGGTGAAGTCCGCGCTGAAATACAAGGAGATTGAGAAGGTGCGCGCGCTGGATGACGCCGAGTCCACGCAGGTGCTGCAAACGCTGGTGAAGCAGCGGCGCGAATCGGTCGAGCAATTCGCGAAGGGCGGCCGCCAGGACCTGGCGGACAAGGAAACCAAGGAAATCGCGATTCTCGAAGCCTATTTGCCGGCGGCGGCTTCGGACTCCGATATGGATGCGGCGATCGAGGCCGCGATCACGGAAACCGGCGCCAATTCTCCTAAAATGATGGGCGGCGTGATCAAGGCGGCAAAACTGCGCCTCGACGGCAAGTCCGTGGATGGCAAAGTATTGTCGGATCGAGTGAGAGAGCGGCTTTCGAAGCTCGGCTAGAGTGGGATTGCCCGAATAACAGGCGCTTCGGAGTTCGCTCATGATCAGCACAACAGTGCTTCGCCTAGTATCTTCTCCTGTAATCAAACCCGATGCCCCTGCCTGAAACGATACCCGTACGCTACACCGACGAAGAGGCCGGATATGTGACCGTCCGCCCAATCGTTCGTCAAACGTTTCGCTTGGATGAGCTTCTCGACATGATTTTGAGTGTGACCGGCAAGGATGCGGCGCGCGTGCGTCAAATATTGCATTCGGGGACAATCGTCTATCACTTTTTCCGGTACTCGTGGACAGGATTCGATGCCGACAAATCGGAATTGACCGCCGCCCTGTCGCGGTTCCCGGATGCCGATCCTGCCCGAGCTTTTGCCCCTGACCAATGCACGGTTGCGATATTTGAATCGGGTGGAGCAAATCCAAGGCATTTGATGGAGCTTCCCCGCGCGGCAGGATCAAAACGCCGAATGTTCCGCGGACAAAGCTTCTGGGATAGTCTGCTCAATATGGCCGGTAATGAGAAGGTGTCCTACCACGGTTATTCGTACGGCCGCCGGGCGGATCTCTATCGCCTCGATCTAGCCAGCGAAATCAGCGAGCAAATTGCCGAGGTCGCGAAGCGCCTGGCACCGCGGAATTTGCAGACCCTTGTTCACGTTCTTTCCGGCACTGCTTCGGTTCTGTTTGTGTGTCCACGGCCCCGAAATACACTGTAAAATCAAGCGCTGTCCGTGTGAAACGGTGTTTTCATTGGGACCGCCGAAATGGCGCCAAGCTCATTTCGAGATGTGCGGCGACCTGGTCCAACGAGCCGAAAATGCGATTTGCCATTTGCTCGGTTCGAGGGGATGGAGGTTGAAGATCCGGCACCATGTACACCTGCATCCCGGCGCGGTGGGC
>JBEKCU010000033.1:0-22014 GCA_050014735.1 Candidatus Acidiferrales bacterium
CAATCATCGAAACCAAGGTAAACCCAAAAAGTATCCATTTCGAGAAATTCATCGGATGTCTCCTATCGAATCGGGTTGAGTCGTGTTGTGCGTCCGGCACACACCGCTAGGGTTTGAGTCCTAAGGCGAGCGCTGGATTCGTCTTGGTCATGAGGTTGAGATCGGCAACCGAGATCCCTTGCGCGTGAAGCGCGTTCATAAAATCGAGCAAGCCTTGCGGATGCAGCGGCCGAGGCGGGTTCTGCATGCTGCCAAAATCCGTACCAAGAAGGATGTACTTCGGCCCCACCTGACGAATCACTTCCGCGCATTCGGCATAGGTATGCTGCGGCTTCGCCCCCCACGCGACATTCGCATCAAGCTCAAGGAAAGCACCTTCACGAGCAGCCTGCTGCATTTGTGGAATCGTCATGTCCACGATCACATTATTCGCGTGAGTCACGACGATGTGTGCGACACCGCGCTGATGCGCCTCATGAATCACCATGAGTCCTTCCTCGGGGGAGAGGTGTCCGGTCTCCAGCACCAGGTCGTGATGCTGCGCAATGAAATCGATCAAATCCAGTACGCCCGGCAGCAAATGTCCGTCCTTCGCGACGGGAACAAAGGGACCCGTTCCGCCCGCCCTCTTTACGGCATTTTCAGCATCGAATGTCGGCAGCCATACCACTCTGCCCCAGCCGCCCTTCATCAGGGTCATTTGTCTCACAGCCTCAACATTGATGCCTCCGACCGACAGATCTTGCGTGATGCCTCCGAATATCTCAATCCCCGGAACTTCTTTCCTCACCATATACGCGAGCGCGGCCGTCGATTCGTGATGGTTCTTCAACACCAGGCCGCGCATGCCATTTTGCTTGGCGAGCCTGGCCAGATCATCCGCATCGATCGAACGCGGCACGCCGTCGGGAGAACTGTGCACGTGGAAATCGATTGCACCTTTTAAATTAATTTCCTGGGCGTGTGCGCTGACCGCAACCAGGAATAAAGCGATCCATGTCCATCGGAAGTTTTTAATGACCATGTTTGGAAGACTAGAAAACATCTTATTCCTCATTTCGAGATATTTTGTCCCGCAATCTCCATCGGCTTTCGAAAATTATGGCCTACAGCGGAAGCCCCAGCGCTAGCGCCGGATTGGTCTTCGTCATTGTATTTAGATCGTTCACCGAGATTCCCTGTGCGTGCAATGCGTTCATGAAATTGAGCAGGCCCTGGGGATGCAGGGGACGCGTCGGGTCCGAAACGCTGCCGAAATCCGTGACAAGAATGCAGGATTTCGCTCCGACCTGGCGAATCGCATTCGCATAATATTCATACGTATGCATGGGCTTTGCCCCCAAGGGACCGCCGGCATCCAGTTCAATGAATGCGCCGTCACGGGCCGCCTGCTGCATCTGTGGGATTGTCATGTCAACGACAAGGTTAGTCGCATGAGTGACAATAAGGTGCGCGACGCCGCGCTGGTGCGCCTCATGAATCACCATCAATCCTTCCTCGGCTGAGACGTGTCCGGTCTCCAGCACCATATCATGATGCTGCGCGATAAAATCGATCAACTCCAGCACGCCGGGCAGCAAATGCCCGTCCTTCGAAACGGGAACAAATGGACCCGTTCCGCCCGCCCTCTTTACGGCATTTTCAGCATCGAATGTCGGCAACCATACAACTCTGCCCCAGCCGCCCTTCATCAGGGTCATCTGTCTCACAGCCTCGACATTGATGCCGCCGACCGATAGATCTTGCGTTATGCCGCCGAATATCTCAATCCCCGGAACTTCCTTCCTCACCATATACGCGAGCGCGGCTGTGGATTCGTGATGGTTCTTCAGCACCAGGCCGCGCATGCCATTTTGCTTAGCGAGCCTGGCCAGGTCATCCGCATCGATCGAGCGCGGCACGCCGTCAGGAGAACTATGAACATGAAAATCGATCGCGCCGTTTAAATTAATCTCCTGGCCAAGCGCGGGCACTGCAAACAAGAATAAACCGATCCACGCCCATCTCAATTGCTTCGTCAGAACGCGCGAAAATCTCGAGAGCATCTAATTCCCCTGTTGGGCTTTCCCCTTAGAATCCACGATTCTCCCGAACTCAAATCGCTAAGGCGTAAGCCCTAAGGCGAGGGCGGGATTCGTCTTTGTCATCAGGTTGAGATCGGCGACCGAGATTCCTTGCTTATGCAGAGCGTTCATGAAATCGAGCAGGCCCTGGGGATGCATTGGCAGAGGCGGCTTCTGCAGGCTGCCAAAGTCCGTCGCGAGAATGCAGTATTTCGCCCCCACCTGCCTGATCACGTTCGCGTAATCCTCAATCGAACGCTGCGGAGGCACTACGACCGCTCCGATCGCATCCAGCTCAAGAAAGGCGCCTTCGCTCGCGGCCTGCCGCATTTGCGGAATCGACATATCGATCGAAAGGTTGTTCGCGTGAGTGACGACAATGTGCTTCACTCCGCGCTGATGCGCTTCGTGAATCACCATCAACCCTTCTTCCGCTGACAGATGCCCGGTCTCCAGCACCAGGTCCTGATGCTGGGCGATGAAATCGATCAGCTCCAGCACGTTGGGAAGCAGGTGCCCATCCTTTGCGACGGTAATATACGGAGCTGTCAAATGCGCTTTCTTCACTGAGTTTTCAGCGTCGTTCGTGGGCATCCATACAACTCTGCCCCAGCCGCCCTTCATCAGGATCATCTGCCTCACGGCCTCAACGTTGATGCCGCCGTTGGACAGGTCCATGGTAATCCCACCGAATATCTCGATGCCTGGAACTTGCTTGCGAACCATGTAAGCCAGCGCGGCTGTCGACTCGTGGTGATTCTTCAAGACCAGACCACGCATGCCACGTTCCTTGGCTAGCTTGGCCAAGTCGTCCGCATCGATCGAGCGTGGCGTACCATCGGGAGAGCTATGCACGTGGAAGTCGATCGCGCCCTTTAGATTGACGTCCTGTCCATGCACGGGCAGAATCAGGAAAAAGATGCAGATCCACGTCCATTTCAATTGCTTGATTAGGAGGCCCGGCAGTCTGGAAAACATCTCACTCCTCTGGTCGATTCGGTTCTAGCGATCGGCGAGAATCCGTCGACACATTAGCTTGCACTCTCTCACATCGTTTCGAGACCCGAAAACCCAATTTGGGCGCAGCCGAGTGCATAGTTCCATCGAGTGGATTTGCAGTTTAGCTGCTGAGATATGGACCCATCTTATACACCTTAGTCTTGCTCAAGTGAACCGAAATGTTCCTATTCACGTTAGTTGGGGACGACTCAGCCCCGGCGAACCCGGATTGTGAGGATTGAATTTGGTGGCGCTGCCTAGACTGGGCACTACATTCAAGGTTCACGGGAATTGGGTCAACTCCTAACCATTGGTATCGTCGTAATTTAGAAAAACGCCTTCGAAGAAATGTGAGGCCGCGACTTCGCAGTCTAACCCTGGCAACGCCAATCGGGAGATTGGCGTTCCCAGGCTTCGCCAGCAGGCACCCGAACTCAAATTTAAATTAAGACACGATCCAAACGCTCGGAGCATTGTGCTCGGAAGCGGTTGGATGTATATTGCACCTCAGCATAAAAACCAAATTGGAAGCACGCTTCAGGGGCTGTGGTTTCGGCGGCCTTCTCCGGTTTGGCCTGATGGCCCTATTCTTCGGGCTATCCAACAAAAATGCATTTTGCTAGCAAAATTTTCCTGAAGACTACGGCTGTGCGCACGTCAGGTTCGACCTTATCGAACTGGTGCCGGGACCACGCGTCACGATGATCAATAAAATTGTCGCCTCGATTGCGGAAGCCCTGAAAGACGTCGAGGACGGCTCGATTGTCATGATCGGCGGATTTGGCAATGTTGGCCAACCGAGGGCTCTAATTGACGGCCTGATCGAACAAGGCGCGCGCGAGTTAATCGTAGTGGCCAATAATGCTGGCAATGGACAGATCGGTCTGGCCCGGTTGATCGCGTTAGGACGCGTCAGAAAGGTCATTTGCAGCTTCCCGCGGAGCATCGGCTCGGTCGTGTTCGACCAACTCTATCGCGAGGGCAAAATTGAGCTCGAACTCGTCCCCCAAGGCACTCTCGCCGAGCGTATTCGGGCGGCTGGCGCCGGGGTAACGGCATTTTACACTCCTACGGCGGTCGGCACGAAGCTGGCGCAGGGAAAGGAAATCCGTGAGGTCAATGGAAAAACGTGCATCCTCGAGGAAGCGCTATACGGGGACCTCGCACTTGTCGAAGCGTGGAAGGCCGACCGCTGGGGCAACTTAACCTACAGGAAAAGTGGACGCAATTTTAATCCTGTTATGGCGACTGCCGCTAAGACAACGGTTGCTCTGGCGCACTATGTGATGGAGCTGGGAGAATTAGACCCTGAATCGATTGTCACGCCCGGCATTTTTGTGGACCGGGTTGTGCAGGGCGCGAATGACCGAGTGGAAGATCCGTAAGAGAGCGTGGGAGAACGATGTCCGAACTTGCGTCAACCGATGTGAAACCGCTTAACCGGAACCAGATGGCGGCCCGACTAGCCGCTGACATCCCGGAGGGGTGGTATGTCAATCTTGGGGTCGGCATTCCAACACTTATCGCCGATTGTGTGCCATCGGACCGGGAGGTCATTTTTCACTCCGAAAATGGAATCCTTGGGATGGGACCCGTGCCGACACCGGAAAACGCCGATCCGTGGCTCGTTAGTGCGGGGAGACAAAACGCCACGCTACTCCCGGGCGGCGCTTTCTTCCATCAAGCAGAAAGTTTCGCGATGATCCGTGGCGGGCATCTGGATTTGGCCGTCTTGGGTGCTTTTGAGGTTGCCGAGAACGGGGATATTGCGAATTGGGCGACGTCCGAAAATGATTTCAACCCGGCGGTGGGCGGCGCGATGGACCTTGCGGCAGGGGCGAAGCGTCTGTGGGTCTTGATGGAACATACGACGAAAGAGGGCAAGCCGCGCATCGTAAAACGATGTACGTATCCCCTTACCGCAATCGGAGTCGTGGACCGCGTCTACACCAATCTGGCCATTCTCGACGTGACGCCGGGGGGCTTCGTCGTGGTTGAGATGGTACCCGGCCTGACCCTAGAGTCCCTGCAGGCATGCACTGAAGCGAAGCTTCTTACTCTTCCCTGATGCGTCGGGCGACGGAGACGTGGATCTCGGCAGAATGATCAAAACATGAGCATACGAGGTAAAGCGTACATTGTGGGTGCCTACGAGCATCCTACGCGCAAGGCTCCCGATAAGTCAGTCGCACAATTGCATGCCGAAGTCGCTAAAGGAGCGCTCGAAGATGCCGGCCTGACCAAGGATGACATCGACGGTTATTTTTGTGCCGGCGATGCGCCTGGCGGCGTGCTCTCGATGGTGGATTATTTGAATTTGAAAGTCCGCCACCTGGATACCTCCGATATCGGCGGAGCCTCTTATCCGCTGCACGTGTCCCATGCGGCGCAGGCAATCGCCCTTGGCAAGTGCAGCATTGCGCTGATTACCTTGGCTGGCCGTCCACGTAGCGAGGGAATGAAACTTGGCCTTGCGCCACGCGAGGGCCCTCCTTCACAACCCGATCTCCAGTGGGAATTTCCATTCCGGCCCACAACGGTGAATATATATGCCATGTGCGCCATGCGGCACATGTATGAGTTCGGGACCACAAGCGAGCAACTTGCCTGGATCAAAGTCGCGGCCTCCCACCATGCGCAGCATAATCCGAACGCAATGCTACCCAACGTCGTAACCGTGGACGAAGTGGTTGGATCACCGATGGTTTCCGACCCGCTGCACCGGCTCGATTGCTGCGTGATCAGCGACGGAGGCGGCGCCCTGATCGTAGCGAAACCCCAGATCGCCAAAGAGCTGAAACGCCCGCGAGTAAAGGTCCTCGGAGCTGGCGAGGCAATCAAGGGCCAGTTTGGCGGCGATGTGGATTTGACATATTCCGCCGCCGTGAGGTCCGGCCCGGCCGCATTTTCGGAAGCCGGCGTTACAACGGGTGACATCAAGTACGTGTCCATCTATGACAGCTTCACGATCACCGTCTTGATTCAGCTCGAAGATCTCGGCTTCTGCAAGAAGGGGCAAGGCGGCGCATTCGTCGCCGATGGAAACTTAATTTCAGGAATTGGCCGCCTGCCGTTTAACACCGATGGCGGTGGTCTTTGCAATAACCATCCATCGAACCGCGGCGGAATGACCAAGATCATCGAAGCGGTTCGTCAACTGCGAGGGGAAGCGCATCCCGCAGTCCAAGTGAAGAATTGCGATCTGGCGCTTGCGCAGGCAACTGGTGGCCGGCTCGGAACCCGGAGTGGCAGCACGACATTAATTCTGGAGCGGGAGTAAATCGGATGGCAGAGGAACCTCGAAACTCAGCCGTGGCAAGCAATCCGGAGACGGTACCTTTCTGGGAGGCGGCGGCGCAGGGGAAATTCCTTCTACGTCACTGCACAGCGTGTTGCCGCGTTCACTGGTATCCTCGCGCGCTCTGCCCGTTCTGTTTCAGCGACAAGACCGAGTGGATCGATGGACCGACCGGTGGATCGATCTACTCGTACAGCGTAATGCGGCGCGTGCCTGAGCCCTACGCCATCGCCTATGTGAAATTGGACGGCGGCCCGACCATGCTGACGAATATCGTGGACTGCGACTTCGATGCACTCACAGTGGGACAACAAGTAAAGCTGGTTTTCAAATCGTCTCCAGAAGGCTTACCATTGCCCATGTTCACGCCTGCATGATGCCAGTGCTTTTTGACCGTACAGTTTTGGGAAAGTCTGCCTAATGAATTCTAGCTTTCAGACCGACGCGGCACTTTGGGAGCGACAATGAGCGCACCTTTGAAGACCACTGAAATAGATGCCCCCCCTGCTCTGACGGTCGAAGCCATTCACGATGCCATCTATCGGAAAATCACGACGCGGTTCATCTTCCTGCTCTTCCTCTGCTACGTTTTCAATTATCTGGACCGTACGAACGTGGGCTTTGCCCAATTGCAAATCAAGGGCGACCTGGGTTTCAGCGACATCGCTTACGGCGTGGGCGCCAGCATCTTTTTCATCAGCTACGCGGTGTTTCAGCTTCCCGCGAATTTGATCATGGCCAAAATTGGGGCGCGGAGAACGATCTTCGTCAGCTCGTTCGGATGGGGCCTGATCTCCGCCTCAACCATGTTCGTTCATACCCCGATCCAGTTCTATGTCGCTCGATTCGCACTGGGAATCGTCGAGGCGGGATTTTTTCCGGGAATCATTTTCTACTTCACGAAATGGTTCCCTTCCCATCGCCGGGCGACGGTCTCCGCGCTGTTTCTATCGGGAGCGGTCGTATCCGCAATAGTTTCGGGGATTGTGTCGGGCGGCGTCATGACCTACATGAATGGCTATGGCGGCCTGCGCGGCTGGCAATGGATGTTCCTGGTGGAAGGGCTTCCCAGCGTGGTTCTTGGGGTGATTGTCTTTTTCTATTTGGACGACAAACCGGCCGACGCGAAGTGGCTATCCGATGCCGAGAAGAAAATCGTGCTCGACGCGCTGGCGAATGATCGGGCCGTCAGCACCGCTCCATTTCGCTTAAAAAATGTCGTTCTGGATTGGCGAGTGTATATGCTCGGCATGCTCTATTTCTTCGGGAGCTTTGAGACGTTCGTTCTGGCCTTCTGGCAACCGACGATGATCAAGACGTTCGGTGTGTCCAGCGTGATGATGATCGGATTATTTTCGACCATCCCCGCGGTTATCGCTGTGGTCGCAAAGATTATCGTGGGCCGCAGCTCGGATTCCAAGAAAGAGTTCCGCTGGCATTTCACCGTGCCCGCGCTTGCGGGCGCCGCTGGTTTCCTGTTGATGTGGGTCTTTCCACACAGTCCATGGTGGGGGATCTTCTGTCTGACGCTTGCCTACGGAGGCGCGCATGCCACAATGCCAATCATCTTCGCGGCTCCGGGAATGTACTGGTCAGGAACCTCGGCAGCGGCGGCGATTGCTATCATCAATTCGATGGGCACGGTTGCGGGAGCCATCGGTCCCGCCATGGTGGGATTTATCAAAACGGCCACGGGAAGCTTCGCTTACAGCAATATGATTCAGAGTTCGCTGCTGATTATCGGCTCGGTGATGATTCTCACGCTTGTATCCCGGAAAGACGAGTTGCGCACTTCGCCCGACGATTCTTCCCTTGAGGCCGGCATGGCAAAAAACGCGCCCGCGACCGAGAACGTCGCGCCTTGAAGAAAGTGAAAGAGCCCACGGAACAATTTGGCTGTCCGGATCCTCGAGTGCTACATAGCCAGCGCACCCGACGGGGTCAGCCTCGCTAATGGCGTCACTCCGTGGCCCAGTGACAGAACCTAGCTTGCTATCGTCACTTCTTTTTGTCGTTAGCGAGCGTGCGGATGAAATTAACCAATCTCCAACGTTGTGTGTCGGAGAATTTTGACCACGACGGCATCCCCGAAAAACCCGTCGTGATCCTATAGAATAGTTCCCCGTCTGTCTGTGGATTCATCGATTTGGCGTCGGTGAGGTTCGCCGGCTTCACCAGCAGCTCATCCGATACCGGACCGTCTCCCTCGCCTGTATCCCCATGACAAGGCGCGCAATTGTTCTCAAAAAGAGTCTTGGCTTCCTTCAGCGTCTCCGGCGTCGGCTTCTCAGGGTTCTTGACCTTTTTTGCCTCCTCGGGAATTTTCCAATCGGGGTCGTTTTGAGGTGCGGCTGAAACCTTGAACGCGATTGCTCCGAAAAACATTAGAGCGATGGCCAACCCGATTCTCGAACTCCGCGACGCCTTCTTCATGTTTGACGTAGTCATCTTGATTGCTCCCTTTGCCCCGAGGTTCTTGATTCCTAACGACGCACACCGCGCCGGGCGCAGCATGCCGTGCCCCGCAGCTACAGGGCCGCCTTCGATTCATTGCTCACTTCGCCAGCGGGTCCGGACGCATCTGGAAATGGACCGCTTCGGGCCTCATGTTTTTGCCGCCTTCCTGGTGCCACGGATTTCTGACCTCATTGCCTGCCCACAGCCCTCGGCCCTTCCAACCGGCGCTTGCGTCATCGATGCGGCCGGCCAGGTTTCGCGTATAGAAACCAAGTGGATATGGAACGCGAAGCACGACCCACTTGTGCGTGTCCGGCATGAGCGCAATCAGCGAATCCGAATCCGTTCCGGTGGCCATAGGAACGTTCGCGCCCAGCCCCAGCGTGTTAAATTGATCGACCCAATTGCCGTAGAGAAAATCCGCGCTGCCTCCATCGGAAATGTTTTTCATCTGCGGGCCGGGCACGTCATACATTGTCCAGCCTTCCGGACAATGCTGCGGATCGAACGATGCCGGACCAGTGAGCACTTTGCACTTGCTACGGTCGAAGCTGGCGAGTTGGCCGCTTCCTGCAAGGCCTGTCCATATCAAACCGTTGCGATCGATGTCGATGCCACGCGGCAAGTATCCCAGTTTTCCGGGCGCTTTCGCATTATTGAATGGCGCGGCATAGGCTTCGGCATGGCAGGTTTCTGGAGGATTCGATCCGATGTCCATTCGAACGATCTTCCCGGGGGTTGCAGGAGCCGTGTACCAAACGCTCTTATCCACCGGATTCCAGGCAATGTAATAGCTGCCGCCCGGAATCATCCGATCGACGTCCTTTTCGTACTTGCCGTCTCCGTTGACGTCGTAATACGCCGGACACCATCCCTCTGCCTGCTCAATCGTGCCGCCGTTGTCGAGGACGCCCGGCTTCACCCAGCCGACCACGTTGCCACCATCGTCGCCGCCCGCAAAGTTATGGCCGCCGCCCACAGTTCCGACAAAATAAATCGTGTCGTCCTTATCTTCCCCGAATGCGGCGTGATGCGTGGTAAAACAGGTGTCGACCCACGTTTGTTTTTTTGTCTTTGCGTCGTAATACGCCACCTGCCTGCCGGATAAATTTATAGGAAAGTATTGCGCAAACTTGTTGTTCGATCCTTCTTTACACCAGGCCGGATTCGCGGCGGGCGCTCTCCAGACTGTTGCCATCCACAAGCGGCCCTTGGTATCGACGTTCTTCACTTCCGTTCGTTGCCGCTCCTCGTAAATCAGCTCGTCGCCCCAATACAAGGAGGGGTGCTCCATGGTTGACGGCGCATGCGATGTCGCCGGGAGCAGTTTGCGGTCGTCGCGAATCGGCAACTGAACGGAGCGGTCCGTGTTCAGCTTCGGATCCAGGATATGAACTTCGCCGGTGTTGTAATCGCCCATATAGACAGGACCGTACGGATTGGAATCCGGATGGCGCTTGTCCGTGGTGTAAAGATCGTGGGCGAATGAGATCGGCTTCCCCATATCCCACATCGTAACAACCAGATTGCGCTCGACCCCCGCCGGCCGCGGCGGCGCCGGAGGAATCTCTCCCTTGGCAATTCGGTCTGTCCA
Source organism: Candidatus Acidiferrales bacterium (assembly GCA_050014735.1). Lineage (GTDB taxonomy): Bacteria > Acidobacteriota > Terriglobia > Acidiferrales > UBA7541 > Palsa-360. Next base: position 10,412 of record JBEKCU010000033.1, read on the forward strand.
ATTGGCAAGAATTTCATTCGTGTGTTCGATCCCGAGCGGGGCCATCATGTTGACCTGATCGGCGCCCACCTGCCCCATGCGGATGCGATAGTTCCATGCCTCGGCAGTCGAATCGAAAACGCCAAGCTGCGGCGATATCTCGCGCGTGATCTTGGTGCCAAGCTGATGGCAGATCTCACAGTTCTTGATCGTGGCGACCCAGTTCGCCTGATTTTGCACGATTGTTGTTTTCATCGGACCGTCGCCGGTTGGCGGGTCGATTTGCATGCTCTGCAAAATTGTCTGATTGGCGGGAATGGAAACTTTCATCGGAAATGCGCTCTTCGGTGGAACCTGCAGCAGAGAGAGCCAGTAGTTCGCGGGATAATATTGCGCTGCCGCCTTCGCATTTGGAGCCACGATCGCGGTGAGCGCCAGGTGTTGCCCGGAAGATGCGATCACGGCCCCGGAATCAATCAAACCGTATCCGCGCACCCAAACTTTGTAGGTTGCTTTCGGCAATTGGGGCAGCAGATACCGGCCGCGATCATCGGTCACTACGATCTTGCGAAATTGTGTTGGCAGTTCATTGGTTTCAGCAATAACCCAGACGCCGGCCTCGGGACCTTTCGAACTCACAACCACGCCGCCGATGTCGTCTGAATCGATGGAAATCTGGTCCGCAGCCTGCCGGGCGACCGCACCGGCTTCCTGCCCGGCATTCGTCTGAACCTTCGAAGCAGTCATGATCAGGCCGAACGTCAACAGCACGAAAACCACGCTTCGCTGCTTCCACATTTTCCCCATTCCGCGTCTCCTTAGCCGTCAAACCCGCGAATCTGAAAATTCATCAAGATCGTAGTGCGAACTTACCGGACGACAATACAGGCAGAATACCCTCTTTAGACCGATTGGGACATATTTTCGGTTTCCGGATTCAGTCATATAGCCGGAATCGTACCCTTCATCCCGAGAATGTGCCTTGCAGAGATGCGACTTTACCGAGCAGATTCCTGACCCTTGGCAGCTCCGCACGGCAGCGCGGGACACGGCATGAGCCTGCTGCCAAGCATGAAATCTGACGGATGTCCACGTCAATCAGATTAAATCACTTCGCGAGCGGATCGGGGCGCATCTGGAAATGGACCGCTTCCGATCTCATCCCCTTCCCGCCTTCCTGGTGCCACGGATTTCTGACTTCATTGCCTGCCCACAATCCGCGGCCTTTCCATCCCGCGCTCGCATCATCGATGCGGCCCGCCACGTTTCGTGTAAAGAATCCCAAGGGATACGGAACTCGTAGCACGACCCATTTGTGCGTGTCCGGCATTAGAACAAGCATCGCATCCGAACCCGTTCCATTGGCGATCGGGACGTTCGTGCCCAATCCCAGCGTATTAAACTGATCGACCCAGTTGCCGTAGAGGAAGTCCGCGCTGCCTCCATCCGGAACATTTTTCATCTGCGGACCCGGCACGTCATAAAGCTTCCAGACTTCCACGCAATGCTGTGGGTCGAAGGATTCAGGACCGGTTAATACTTTGCATTTCGAGCGGTCAAAACTGGCCAACTGGCCGCTCCCGGCAAGGCCTGTCCAGACAAGCCCATTACGATCGATGTCGAGCCCGCGCGGCAGATATCCAAGTTTTCCAGGCGCTTTGGGATTGTTAAACGGTGGCGCATAAGCTTCCGTGCGGCAAGTCTCCGGAGGATTCGATCCGATATCCATTCGAACGATCATGCCGGGCGTTCCCGGAAGCGCGTACCAGACGCTCTTGTCCACCGGGTTGTAGCCTACGTAATAGCCACTGCCAACGAGCAGCTTATCCACGCCCTTTTCATACTTGCCATCGCCGTTGACATCGTAGTAGGAGGGGCACCATCCCTGCGCCTCTTCGTCTGTTCCGCCACGGTCGAGCACCCCGGGTTTGACCCATCCAACCACTGTGCTACCATTTCCCAGCCAATAGATGGTTTCGTCCGCGTCCTCCCCAAACGCTGCGTGGTGGTTGCCGAAACAGGTGTCAACCCACGTTTCTTTCCTGGTTTTTCCGTCGAAATACGCGATTTGGCGCCCGCTCGTATCCATTGGAAAGTATTTCGCGAACTTATTGCTGGAACCTTCCCGGCACCAAGCCGGACTTTCTGGACCCCTCCATGCGGTTGCCATCCACAATCGTCCCTTTGTGTCCACGTTCTTGACCTCGGAGCGCTGAATCTCATCGTAAATGAGTTCATCGCCCCAATACAGAGAGGGCACCTGCATGTCGCGCGTGACGTTTCCGGATTGAACCAGCTTACCGGGATCGTCACGAATCGGCATTTTTATGGAGTAATCCGCATTTCGTTTTGGATCCAGAATGTGCAGATAACCGGTATTGTAGTCACCCAGATAGACTGGGCCGTACGGGTTGGAATCCGGGTGGCGCTTATCGGTGGTGTAAAGATCGTGGGCGAATGTTATGGGCGTTCCGATATCCCACATGCTGATCACTAAATTCCGCTCAACCCCGGCTGGCCGCGGAGGCGCTGGAGGAACCGCTCCCTTAGCAATTTCATCAGTCCAATCCGCAAGAATCTTCTCTGCATGCTCCCTGCCGAGCGGGCTGATCATCCTGACCGCCATGCCTCCCGCCTGTCCCATGCGAATGCGGTGATCCCACGCCTCTGTGCTTGAGTCGAACGCGCCCAACGCCGGAGAAATCTCCCGCGTGGCCTTGGTACCCATCTGGTGACAGATCTCGCAGTTCTTGACCGTCGCAATCCAGTTCGCCTGGTTTGGAACGACAGCGTGCTGCGTCCCATCCGCATCCGGGGGCGCACCTCGCTCCACGCCTTGATTGGACGGGAGTGTCACCCCATCTTTGACTGAGACGGAAGTGTTCATCGGGAAGGCGCTTTTAGGTGGCGCTTGCACCAGCGAAAACCAGTAGTTGGCGGGATAGTACTGCGCTGCTGCCTGCGGAGTCGGCGCCACGACTGCCGTCAGCGCCAAGTGCACTCCCGGCATGGCATTCACGCCGCCGGAATCGACCAAGCCATAGCCTCGCACCCAGACCCTGTAGTTCGCTTTCGGCAACTCCGGTAACAAGAAACGGCCACGGTCGTCAGTAACCACAATCTTGCGAAACTTCGTGGGCAATTCCGTGGTCTCAGCGATAACCCAAACGCCTGCTTCAGGACCTTTCGAACTTGTGACCACACCGCCGATATTGTCTGGATTGATGGAAACTTGGTCCGCAGCCTGCCTGGCCGCGCCGCCCGCTTCCTGGCCAGCCTTCGTCGGAACGATTACGGCAGCCATGATCGAGCCGAATGCCACCAACACGATTCCTGTGACTCCTTGCATCCACGTTTTTCGCATTCTGTTTTCTCCTAGAATCTCCAGCGAAGAATTTTGCGTGGGCCGAATTACTTGTGACCACGTGAAACGAGAGTACCGGCGGTCTGTGTTATTTCAGATCAAAATGCCAGAATAGTAGTTCTCAACTTAATGGATGGGCGGATAGTAGCCTTTAGTTATGCGGAGCGACTTGCAGAAAATCGACTTCGCTTTGCAGAATCTTGACTTTGGCCAGCTTCAGCTGTCATGTCTGTCATCCATTGGAGCGCAGGGGCACGGCATACCGTGCCCCCTTGCGAGCAATAGCTGTTAGACACCGTGTCAGCACGGCGGCAACCCAATGAGATTATCGTTCGGGTCTCCGGCCATAGAAGGCATCATCCAACAACGCACGAATCTGTTGTCGATCGAATTTGCGCGGATTGTAGTAGGGATTTTCCGTGGCGAGTGTCGCGGCGCGGTCGAGCCCGTCGGCTGGCATTCCGATGTCCTTTAATGCAATCGGGGCGCCAATGCGTTTCGCAAAATCGTAGAGTCCTTGCCCAGGTCCAGAGCTTTGAAGTATCTCCGCCACCGGCGCCAATATTTCGCCTACCGCCTGGGCATTAAAACTAATCACGTGCGGCAGGACAACTGTGTGCGTCTCGGCATGGGGAAGGTCGAACGTTCCGCCGAGGACATGGCAAAGTTTGTGGTGCAGCGCCATTCCGACCGAATTGAGCACGGTGCCGCTTAACCACGCGCCGTAGAGCGCCTTCGCGCGGGCCGTGCGGTCCTGCGGCCGCTCCATGATGACAGGCAAGCCTTCGACGATCGCGCGGATGCCTTCGACTGCCATCAGCGAAACGATTGGGTTACGATCCTGCGCGTAAAGTCCCTCGGCCGAATGCGCGATGGCGTTCATTCCGCTGGTTGCCGACAAACCCTTTGGCAGAGTGAGCGTAAAGTCCACGTCGTAGATCACGACTTCCGGTTGCACCTTTGGCGAGCGCAGAGTCTTTTTTTGTCCTCCATACGTTTCGCCGAGTATGTTGGTCATCTCCGATCCGGCATACGTTGTCGGCAAAACGATTTGCGGTAAATCCGTACGGAGTGCAATCGCCTTTCCAAGCCCGGTTGTCGATCCGCCGCCAAACGAAATCACTCCATCCGCCTTCGACTCCGATACGACAGCGACGGCTTGATCGGTGACATCGGTTGGAGTATGCATCGTCGCATTTGTAAATATGCCGGCGACGTTTGAACCGAGTTGTGCCGCGATCCCTTCCGCCTCCCTTTTCTGGACCGGCGTCGAAAGAACTAAAGGACGCTGGAGCCCGAGCCGACTTACCTCTTCCGCCAGGCGCGAGATGGTGCCGGAACCGAACACCACCCGGTTCGGCACTCCGTTATAAACAAAAGCTTCGTCGTAGTTTGTGTGCATTGAATTCCTTGGCCACCTTCGTCGAATTTTTGCAGTCTTGTCTAGCTCAACACCCAATAAATCGCCAGAGGCTAAAGCCCTTTTTTCGGGTCTCCCGGATGTCGCGGCTGAAGCCGCGACCCACAAACATCAACTGCTACCCACTAACTCCAACTGCTACCCGCTAACGCTGGCCGCGACACGGCTTCTAGCGGCTCAGTAGGAAACGGCTGGAAACACCGCTTACTTGGCTAGCGGATCGGGCCTCAGTTGAAAATGCGCAGCCTGAGGATACGTGCCTTTCCCGCCCTCAATATGCCACGGGTTGCGAATTTCGTTCCCTACCCAGAGTCCGCGGCCCTTCCAACCAGCCTTAGGATCGTCGATCCGGCCGGACAGGTTCCGTGCGTTAAATCCCTGCGGATATGGCACGCGCAACACGATCCACTTCTTGGAGTCCGGCAAAAGCGCCAGCATCGCATCCGAGCCGGTTCCCGTCGCCATGGAGACGTTATTACCAAGACCCAATGTATTAAAACGGTCCACCCAGTTGCCGTACAGGAAATCCGCGCTTCCTCCGTCTGTATCGCCCTTCACTTGCGGGCCGGGCACATCGTAGAGAGTCCAGCCCTCGGTGCAACGTTGGAGGTCTTCCTCATTGGCAGGCGTCGTCTTCGCTGCACATTTGCTCGGATCGAAACTGCCCAACTGGCCGCTGCCTGCAAGTCCGGTCCAGATTAGGCCGTTCCCGTCGGCATCGATACCCCGCGGCAGATAACCTAGTTTGCCCGGTGCTTTTGCATTATAGAACGGCGGTTCCCACGCCTCAGAGTGGCATGTTTCAGGGGGATTGTTGCCGATGGCGACGCGCACGATCTTTCCCGGCGTGGCGTCCACAGCATACCAGACACTCTTATCCACCGGGTTATATGTCACGTAGTAGGCATTCCCCGGAATAATTTTGTCGACGTCTTTTTCGTATTTCCCGTCCCCATTGACGTCGTAGTACGCCGGGCACCAACCTTGAGCGGCGTCGTCGCTCCCGCCTTCATCCAGGATCCGAGGCTTGATCCAGCCGACGACGCCTTGCCCAGCCCAATAAATTGTTTGGTCCGCATCGTCGGCAAAACCCGCGTGGCGATTGTTGTAGCAGGTATCGATGAGCTTGAACTTTTTCGTGGCGGGATCGTAATACGCCAGTTGGCGTTGAGAAACATTCACGAGCGGGTAGTACGCTGTAAATTTGTTGGCGGAGCCTTCCTGACAAAATGCAGGAGGCTTCTGTTGCGCGCGCCAAGCGTATGCGAGCCACGCGCGTCCCTTGCTGTCCACATTCTTGACGTGCGAGGCGCTTCGCTCATCCCACACAATTTCGTCCCCGTAATACAGCGACGGGGATTCCATCGTCTGAGGAGAGAAGTGACGCAGTTCGTTTGGATCGCGAAATGGAAGCTGCACGCTTTGGACAGTGTTCCGCTTCGCATCGAGAATCATGAGCGTATTCAGGTTGAAATCGCTGCCGTAAATCGGGCCGTATCCGTTGACCGTCGGATCGCGTTCATCGGTGGCATACAGATCGTGCATGAACGTGGTCGGCGTACCGATATCCCACAAAGTAACCACTAGGTTGCGCTCGACTCCTGCTGGACGCGGCGGCGCCGGCGGAGTCTCCCCCGCTGCGATACGGTCCGACCAATCGGCAAAGTAGCTCAAGGCCTCGTCGTATCCCAAATTACTGAGTGACCGCACATGGCCGGCACCGAGTTGTCCGAATCGGAGCCGCTGATTCCACTCTTCCTTGGTGTTGTCCAAATTGTACAGAAGAGGAGAAATTTCCCGCGTTGCCTTGGATCCCATTTGATGGCATACACCGTTGCACTGCTTGACCGTGGCAACCCATTCCGCCTGTGTGCTAACCACCCGAGTTGTAGCGGGTTGCAACGTGGTTGCGTCGCTTGAACCGATGCCGCCTCCCCGAGTCGCCGGAACATTCACCGTCATGGGAAAATCATTTTTGGGCGGCACTTTCATCAACGAAAGCCAGTAGTTCGCTGGGTAATATTGCGCAGCAGCCTTCGCGCTCGGAGCGATCACGGCGGTAAGCGCCAGCTTCTGGCCACGCTGAATCTGGGAGACTGTCGGGCCGTCGATCAAACCATATCCGCGCACCCACACCTTATAGGTCGCCTGGGGCAGATCGGGAATCAGATAGCGGCCCTGATCGTCGGTGACCACAATTTTGCGATACTTCGTAGGCAAATCGTTCGTTTCCGCAATCACCCACACGCCGGCCTCGGGACCTTTCGAACTGGTTACAACGCCGCCGATATCGTCCGGGTCCACCGAAACACGATTGGCCAGAGCCTGAGCCGGGGAGCTAACTTTCTGAGGAAGCGCATTCGCCGGCCAGATCGCAACGGCCAGAATGCAACCTGACATCAGCAGGAGGAATGCCACGGATCGATCTATCCACATTTTCTTCATGATTGTTCTCCCTCAATGAACAATGGACAAAGCGGGATCGGCGATCTCAATTCCTGCGCGGTGCTGTCATCCATCCAATATGGTTTCGCGTTTGCATAACGCAATGCATAAGCCCGCCCAACTTGCCGGCCGTGTTTGCAGGAATTCTCGCAGCCGGAGACCTGGAATCCTTCTGATAAATGCCTATCGGCAGATTCCTCCTCTTGAAAGTTCGATATGGTGTCGCGCCAACGGCGCGGAGAATGCCAGCCTGGGGCAACGCCCCAGGTACAGCGCCCGAAGCCGTACTGTCCGCCCTGAAAGGGCGGAGGGATCCTGCGCCCTTTCAGGGCGCCAAAGGATCCGTCGATGCCGAAACCCAGGGCGTTGCAGTGGGCTAACATGCGGCGGCGGTTTCAGCGCCGCGAGATGTATATTTATTTTCTTGAACCTTCAAACGCTCACGCCGCACACGGTCCCCTTCCCTCTCCGCCCGGGCATTTATGAGATGCCTTCCACACATGATTGTACAGATGAGGATTGCGATGCAAGGACTTCGCAGAGACGCGGCGAATATTCTTTATGGCTCGCTTTGGCGGCGATAGACGGCGGGAGGAATTCCGACCAGGCGCAAAAACCAATTCGAGAGATGGCTCTGCGAAGAGAAACCGGCGGAGAGCGCGACATCCGCAATCGGTGAGTCCGTATTGCGGAGCAGATTCTTCGCTCGCTCAATGCGCCGCCCTAGAACATATTGATGCGGCGATTGCCCAACCGCGGTCTTGAACACACGCGGCAGGTACAGAGCGCTGATTTGCAGTTCCTTGGCCATCGCGTCAAGACTCAGATTGCTATCGAGGTGATCCTCAATGTAATCGATGAGCCGCTTCATTTTCCAGGCGGGCAATTTCTGGGATGAAGTCACCATGCGAGGATTGCGGGAGCGCACGGAATGATGCCGCGCAAGTTGCACGGCGATCATCTGGGCAAGGGTTTCAATATAAAGCACGTCATCCGAAGTGCCATCCCGCAGCGCAGCTGTGATCGCCAGCGCCAATTGCTCGAGCAGTGGATCCAGGATAGCGAAACGAGGCACGATCTGCGCCGTGGCGGGATCGCAATCGTACATCTCCGCAACCGCGGCATCGTAGATCGCCTGGCGCAGATAAACTTGCAGAATTTCAGGATGACCGGAATGTTGCCAACGCACGGTCGCTTCGCTGGGCGTCAGGCAAATTCGGCGAGGTCCGATCAGCGCTCTGTCCCGGCAGATCCCGTCAACCTTCCGCACAACGACGGTTGGCTGGGACAGGTGATAGATCAGGGATGGATTGTGGACCGCAGGCTCAACCATGTCGAACGGGGCTTCTTCAATGATGGCAGCATAGAGAGAACGCCAACCGATCTCTTCACTGTGAGCAATCAGTCGGTTGCCAGCTCTCAGGACCCGGCCATGCGTCTCGCGTGCAGTGAAAATCCGGTCCGAACTTGGAACCAGGTTCATGCTGGAGCCTCTGACGACTGGGGACTATCGATTCGGCGCTAATCTACTCATGATACTTAGGTTCCGAGCGTGCGTCAAGGTTAGATTTAACCGAATTCGATCGGCAACATGACCCTAATTTGACTTCATCCGACGACGGAAACGCGGTCTATAAGTGCCAGTCACTTTGTATCTCTCACTTGGTTTCCTTGCCGTGTGCCTGGTCCGTTACCCGCTTGTCATACTCCATGTACTCTCTCGGGCTGCAAATGAATTCCTCAAAGTCCTGGGGCGTCGTTCGCTGGTATAACTTTTTGAAACCTGGCCAAGATTTGTCGCCCCATGCCTTCGGATCGTAGTAAGTCATATCGATCTCAAGGTGGTTGCGATCTGTGAGGATGAACCGCTCGACTAATCGAAACGCATCGCTTTTTCGATGACCGATTGTCTGACTTACCATGGTTTTGCTGTTGTAACCGATCGTGTCGACGACGAGCGTGTTTCCGTCCCAGTGGGCTGATGAATCTCCCTCGTACGTGGGATCCAAATCCTTAGGATGATCCCGATCGAGCCAGAATGTACGCCACTCACGATGGTAGGCGAACATCTGATTGATTCGGCTTCCATCGGGAGTTGTTACCAGTTCCATGGAGCCCAGACCCGGGTAGTCATACATGGCAGGCGTGGAGAGCGGTTCGCAATCCTTAGCGGGATACTCGCCGTCCGGATCGTTCGCCGGAACGCCGTTCTGGTCCTCGGAATAGCACGGGTCCTGGTTATTCGGACACTCGTGTCCTGGCTTAAATTTAGCCGGCAGGGGCTTGCCATCCAAGGGGTCGTGCGAAATCGACTTGTAAAGCAAATTGTGCTTGGCCCAGTCAGTCAGGGGAGGTTCGGGGATTTTCTGGTCATAGCTGGCGAAGTTGCGAAACTCGCGCGTGCCTCTTACACCGATCCACGTGCCGTTGATATCACGACGAGCGTCGAGTTTCTGGTCCGATTTCGGAGCTGCTTTTTGGTCCGCCATCTGACTCGGCGTCCCTCCGGACTTCGCCGTCGCCGGGGCGCTCTGGCTTCGCAGCTGCAACGAGAAAGAAACCAAAGCAATGGCCATAATCGCTAATCGAATAAAATAATTTCGCATCGTCGTTTCGCTCCTAGGCCGTTGAACTCCGCAGCCGTCGCCGCGCCAACCCGATCGTGGTCCGGCCGTTTCACCGTTACTTGCTCTGTTTGCCTTTCGCCGGGTCGGTCACCCGCTTGTCGTATTCCATATATTCTCGAGGACTGCAAATGAATTCCTGAAAGTTTTGCGGCGTCGTCAGCTTGTAATACCTCTTAAATCCGGGCCAGGATTTATCGCCCCATGCCTTGGGATCGTAATAGGTCATCTCAATCTGAAGGTGATCGTGATCGACGCGCCGGTAACGTTCCACGAGGCGAAACGTATCGCTCTTGCGGTGGCCAACCACACCGGAAACCATGCTCTTGCCGTTAAAACCTATCGTGTCGACAACCAGCGTGTCGCCATCCCAATGCGCGGTCGAGTCTCCCTCGTACGTGGGATCCAGATCCTTCGGATGGTCGCGATTCAACCAGAACGTACGCCATTCCCGGTGATATTCGAACAATTCAAAGATGCGGCTTCCGTCAGGGGTCGGGAAAATTTCCATGGCGCCGAGGCCGGTATAATCGAACATCGCCGGAGGGGCCAACGGTTCACAATCCTTGCCGGGATATTCCCCATCGGGGTCATTCGCGGGCACACCGTAAAGGTCGGTCTTGAAATACGCCCGCAGGCCGGCCGGTGTCTCGGGTTTGGCGGGATTGTTGGGATCTCGGAGGACACCTTCCAACGGGTCGTGCGAAATACCTTCTTTATAAAGCAAATGCGCCTTGGCCCATTCCGTCAACGGAGGTTCCGGAGTTGGGTTATCCCAGCGGCCGGCACCCTTGCGGTCGTCTCCGATCCATGTCCCGGTGAAGTCATGCGGGTCGAACGGCTCTTTGGACACCACCATCGGTTTCGAGTCTCTTTGGGCTAATAGGACTGGCTGGAACATCAGCAACGTCCACAGTGGGAACAACACGCCGTACAAACACCTTCGCATTGCAAAATCTCCTGCCGTTTCCACGGAAGCTCTGGAACAGCGGCAAATCCACAAACGCTAAACCTGCCCGCTAAGGACTATTTCAGCCCTCACCCGAGTTGCCCCCGAACGGCACCAGTCGACAGTCGCAATATTCCCGAACTACTGCGCGGGCCCGCCGGCCGGCTGCGCCTTAGGATAAATGCTTCCATCGGAAAGTTGCACGGTCTTGAAAACACCGATGTGTCTGTCCGCTTCTTTCCCCGGATTGAACGTAATCGTGATCTGGTCCCCTGCTTTCAGGGTATCCGAGGTGAAGCCTCCAGCTCTCATGCCACGCACCGGAGCCCCGGTTTCAACAACCCAATGTACGATGTTCCCGCTATCGTCTTTCGCGTCGAACGCGATCGAAGAATGGGGGTTGGCCAGCTCAAAACTCGTAACGGTTCCTTTTAACGTCACGGTCGTGGTCATGTCGTATGCCGCGTACCCGTGGTGCGCGAATACGGGCGCGGATGACAGCAGAAGACAGACCAGTCCGGCGAGAATTACACTTCGGTTCGATCTCATAACTTCTCCCTCGTGATTTTCGTGAATGCAGCTACTAATCCACCCAGCCACAACGCAATAATAACATACATGCAGGAACGCGATAAGCCGTCACTCATCGTTTCACTATTAAAATGATAAAGCTGAAAGCGCAATTTATTCGCGCCGCCACAATCGATTTTTCATCTGGCCGGCAGGGTGAAACCTTCCAGGATGTTCCCGCGAGCGGAGCGGCGAATCGAGGAGGACGACCCGCAAAAAACAAGACCGCCCGCTGGCAGCAATGAAGCGGCC
>JBEKCU010000034.1:0-21602 GCA_050014735.1 Candidatus Acidiferrales bacterium
GTCGGGCAGATCGCCTCGGAAGTGAACGACCTGATGGAAAAGCTGCTTGTCCTGGTGAAGCGAGTACAGGAATCGGGTATCCAGGTCACTTCGTCAGCCACCCAGTTGAGCGCGTCGTCCAAGGAACTGGAGACGACGCTTACAGAACAAGTCGCCTCGACAAATCAGGTTGTATCCTCAGCAAAGGAAATATCGGCGACGACGCAGACGCTGGTCGGCACGATGGCGACCGTCGCCGTACTTTCGCAGGAGGCCGCGACGGCCGCTGGCTCCGGGCAGACCGGTCTAATGAGAATGGAAGCGACGATGGGTAAGATGGCGACGGCGTCAACGGCAATCGCCCAGAAACTCGCCGACATCAATACGAAAGTCGCCAACATTACCAGCGTCGTGACCACCATTAATAAAGTCGCCGATCAAACTAATTTGCTGTCTCTGAATGCGGCGATTGAGGCCGCGAAGGCGGGGGAGTTTGGTCAAGGGTTTGCCGTCGTCGCCCGGGAAATTCGGCGACTGGCTGACCAGACGGCTGTAGCGACGCTGGACATCGAGCAGATGGTCAAGGAAATGCAGTCGTCGGTGTCTTCCGGCGTTATGGGCATGGAAAAATTCGCGCAGGAAGTGCAAGGCGCCGTTCGCGAAGTTAACGAAATTAGCGGCCAAATTGCGCGGATCATTGAGCAGGTGCAGGGCCTCGGTCCGCGTTTCGAATCGGTGAACGAAGGCATGGAGTCACAGTCGGTCGGTGCTCGCCAGATCACTGAATCGATGATCCAGCTCAGCGAGGCGACCCGCAACACAGCGGAATCGCAGCGCGACTCGATGCGCGCCATCCAGTTGCTCGACCAGGCCGCGCGAGTACTGCACCGGGAAGTCTCCCGCTTCAATGTGAACCCGTCCACGAGTCCCGCGCCAGACTCTCAGGAAATTGTCAGGGAACTGGCTCCGGTGGGGTAGGGCGACCCGATGTTAGCGCTGATTTTTGAAATCAACGGCCAAAAGTATGGGCTCGACGCCACGCAGATTCTAGAGGTTTTGCCTGCCGTTCCGCTGAGGCTCCTTTCGCATGTCCCGGAGTATGTCGCCGGTGTATTCCGCTATCGTGGCATGATGGTCCCCGTCATCGACTTGAGCCGACTAATTGGAGGCAAACCCGCGGCAGCGCTTATGAGCACGCGGATTGTCCTTGTTCGGCATCCGGGGCCATCAGGAGCAGGGCGGCCGCTAGGCCTACTGGCCGAGCGCGCCACGAACCTCGATGAAACTGCCTCGGAACCCAAATCGACAGGATTCGCCGCGCCCGAGGCCCCCTTTCTCGGAGGCATCAGCACAACTGGCAACATGATTCAATACGTGAACGTAGAGCGTCTGCTGCCCGACGACCTGCGCCAACGCTTGTTCGCCGAGGAGTAGAGCATGGTTCACACGGACATCGAGGAACTGCTCTCCGCGCGGCTCGGGTTTGATATCGAAACCATCGGTGCGGGCGCGGTCGCGACGATGGTAAAACGGGCCATGGAGCACGCCGGCTTCTCCGATCCGAAGGCATACGCCTGGTTCATACGGCATGATCCCGAGGCGTGGGAACGCTTTGTCGATCACGTGGTGGTTGGCGAAACTTGGTTCTTCAGGGATGTTGGACCATTCGAACTTGCTGCCGATCTGATCCGGGGCCACTCTGTCGCTGGTACGAAGCGGCCTGTTCGCATCCTTAGTTGCCCCTGCTCAACCGGCGAAGAACCTTATTCACTGGTTTTGTCGATCCTGCACACCGGCGCTCCGCCCGGTTCGTTCCTTGTGGATGCGGTCGACATAAGCCGCCGTTCGCTGAAGACGGCGCGGGCAGGGGTGTACAGCACCCGGTCGTTCCGCGGAAGCTTCCCATGGGACCGAGAAACTCACTTCGATCGCGGTGAGAGCGAAACGGAGTGGCGCGTGAGTGAGATGGCGCGGAGTTGCGTGAGATTCCGGCAGGGGAATATAGCCTCGCCGGACTTTCTGACTGGAGAGCCGCCGTATGACATCGTATTTTGTCGCAACCTCCTGATTTACCTTCATATGGAGGCCAGACTGCTTGCAATGGCAGCGTTGCGCCGCCTGGTTGCGGAAAATGGCGTCCTTGTCCTGGGCCATGCGGAGACACCGTTTGCAAGGGAACACGGTTTCAAGCCTAGGGGGCCGGCGGGAGCGTTCGCCTTCGTCAAGTGCAGCGAAGCGGCCACACCGAAACTAGGCGTGCCCGAAAGTCGTAATTCGAACGTGAGTGTTCCCCGCACACCCCTTCAAACTTCATCCCTGAAGCCCGTCAGCAGCGTAGCCAATGTTAATCTGTCCGCTTCAGTAAAGCCATTACCGGACGCCGGTTTAAAACCTCAAGTTCCCGCGCCATCGTTGTTGGAAGTGGCCAGCCAACTAGGCGATTCCGGACAGTTACATTCGGCGCTTCAGACATGCAGCGAGTATTTGCAAGAGGTTCCTGGCTCGGCCGAGGGTTACTTTCTTCTTGGCGTGCTCCACGATGCTCTAGGTCACACGGACCTTGCCGTGAATTCCTTTAAAAAGGTTCTGTACCTCGATCCCAATCATCTGGAAGCTCTGCTGTGCCTGGCGTTGAAGCAAGAGGCACGCGGCGACAGTTCCGCCGCAGAGCTGCTCCGGGCGCGCGCACGCCGCTTGCAGCAAGCGGACAAGGCAAGCAACGTATGAGCGATAGCTTAATTATCGACGGTTCGATCGGCACGCTGGCCGAGCAAAACTGCTGGGCTCACATAGGAGTGTGGGGCGATGGCACGTGCATTGAATTGAAACGGGTCGCTCATTGCCGCAATTGCGAAGTATACTCGGCTGGCGGGCAGCGCCTATTCAATCGCCCGGTCCCGACGGATTACATCGAGTCGTGGTCCGCGCTATTGGCGCAGGACAAGGGAATTGGCGAGGCGACCGCGGCTCCGCACCTTGTGTTCCGGATCGGTCAAGTATGGCTTGCCTTCACTGCAACGAGTCTTCGTGAGATCACCGAGCCGCGGGTCATTCGGAGAGTTCCTCACCGTCCCCTGGAAACTTTGCTTGGGTTGGTGAATGTGCGTGGTGAGCTTTATCCATGCGTTTCGCTTCATTCATTGTTCGGCGAGGAATCGGCTGCCACGCCTCCTCGAACCGCTCGCTTTTTCGTCGCTCGCGGGCCGTCCGGGGACTGGGTGTTTCCCGTCGATCAAGTGGATGGCATGCATGACGTCACCCAAAAGCAAATCGAACCGCTGCCCGCGACGCTCCTGAATGTCGGGGCCGTTTATACGCGCGGCCTGTTTCGTCAAAGTGACAAGACCGTCGCAATCATCGACGACAGCCTGCTGTTTCCGGCGTTGGAGCGGAGGCTCGCATGAGCAACCTCGGCGCGTTTTCGATGTGGGATTTGTTTCGCAGTGAAGTTGAATCGCAAATGGGCGTGCTCACCAGCGGACTTCTGGCGCTCGAGAGCGGCGGTTCCTCGAAGGAGCACCTTGCCTCGGCAATGCGCGCCGCCCATTCGATCAAGGGCGCCGCGCGGATCGTGAATCTCGATGTCGCCGTTACGCTCGCGCATAAGATGGAGGACTGTCTCGTAGCGGCACAGGAGAGCATCCTCACGCTGACTCCGAAAGCGGTAGACGTGCTGCTCGATGCCGGTGATCTCCTGTCCAAGGTGTCGGCAGTGGAGGAATCCGATGCTCCTGCCTGGGCTGAGGAGCATCGTTCCAGGGTCGATGAGCTAATTCAAAGACTCGCTGATGTCCGTGAGGGTAAAGTTGAGGCTCCGGCACCCCCGACGCCATCACCTACACCCGTATCGACGCAAGCAACGACTCCGACCATTGTACCCCCTTTGCCGGTCACGCAATCCAGTTCGAACGTGCCCGCGCCTTCGCCTGAAACTAAGGGCGAGACACCCACCCTATCTCGACCAGCAACCTCTCAAGGAGCGACTCCAGCCGCGAAAACTCCGGCCCGCGCCGCGCGCTCTGGTGACGGCTCGGAACGAGCGATCAAAGTAGCTGCGCAGACGTTCAACCGTTTGATGGGACTGGCTGGCGAGTCGCTTGTGCAAAGCCGATGGTTCGAACCGTTTTCCGATTCATTGCTCGCTTTGAAGCGCAAGCACACCGAGATCGATCACTTGCTGCAATCCCTGCAACCGTTTTTCGAAGACGGCCCTGTCGAGGCGGCATCCACGCTCGCGGCGGCCAGGCGAAAAGTGCAGGAGACTCGGGAGCTCGTCGCCAACCGTCAGGCGGAACTCGACGGGTTCGGGCTGCGCTCTGCGGGCCTGTCCGACCGCCTCTACAGAGAGGTGGTCGCGAGCCGGATGAGGCCTTTCGGGGATGGCGTTCAGGGTTTCCCGCGATTGGTTCGGGACCTTGCCCGCCAACTCGGCAAGCAGGTGCAGATCGAGATCCTGGGCACGACCACGGAAGTTGACAGGGAGATCCTCGAACGTCTCGAAACGCCTTTGAATCATATGATTCGCAACAGTCTGGACCACGGCATTGAACCTCCTGGCCAGCGTGCGGCGGCTGGCAAACCGCCAATGGGAACGATCCGCCTGGAAGCGCGCCATCGGGCAGGCTTGTTTGTGCTGACAGTGTCGGATGACGGCCGTGGAGTTGGGATCGAGACACTGCGATCGAAGGTGATCGAGAAGGGGCTGGCGACGCCTGAGATGGCTGCCCATTTCTCCGAAGCCGAACTTTTGGAGTTTCTGTTTCTGCCCGGATTTTCGACTGCGGAGGCCGTTACCGATATGTCGGGCCGCGGAGTCGGGCTCGATGCCGTCCAGGAGATGGCCAAGGCCGTGGGAGGGGTTGTTCGTATCTCATCGCGTCATGGGCAAGGATTATCGATTCAACTCGAACTACCACTCACGCTGTCGGTGCTGCGCACGTTTGTTGCGGAGATTGGCGGTGAGCCTTTCGCGTTTCCCATGACGCGGATTGCCAACGTGCTGAAAGTGAATCGGTCGGACTTATCTACTCTCGAAGGCCAGCAGTACTTTTCCTTTGACGAGGAGCGGATCGGGGTCGTGTCCGCGCTCGAGGTCATGGAAATGCCGGGCACGCCGAACTGGGGCGAAGAGATTTCAGTGGTCCTGCTCGGCGATGTATCGAATCGGTATGGCTTGGCTGTAGACCGGTTTGTTGGCGAGTACGACATGGCGGTGCGGCCGCTTGACGCAAGGCTTGGCAAAGTCGCGTCGATTAGCGCGGTCGCTCTGATGGACGATGGCTCACCCGTACTGATTGTCGATGCCGAAGATTTGACGAGGTCGGTGGAGTCACTTCTGCACGGTGGCCGCCTCCGCGGGCTTGGGCGGAGCGAGGCCGCGCGCGTAAGTCGCAAGCGAATTCTGGTTGTGGACGATTCGATTACTGTGCGTGAAGTGCAGCGGTCGCTGTTGCAAAACCGTGGTTATGAAGTGGAAGTCGCAGTGGATGGAATGGACGGTTGGAATGCCCTGCGCGGCAGCCACTACGATCTGACCATCACGGACGTGGACATGCCTCGTATGACCGGCATCGAACTGGTCTCGAAAATTAAAGCCGATCCCAATCTTCACGCACTGCCCGTCATCATTGTCTCGTATAAGGATCGCGAGGAAGACCGCATGCGCGGGCTCGAAGCTGGCGCGGATCGCTACCTGACCAAGAGCAGCTTTCACGATGAGACGCTGCTATCGGCCGTCTCCGAATTGATCGGCAGGTCCGATCGATGAGTTTCGGGCTTGTAACGATTGGGCCGATGAGGGTCGCGCCGTGAGGATCGCGATTGTCAATGACGTGCGAATGGCCGTTGAGGCGCTGCGCCGGGTGGTGTCGAGCGTGCCTGAATACCAAATTGCCTGGGTCGCAGCAGACGGAGAAGAGGCCGTTCGGCTCTGCGCCGCCGATGTTCCCGATCTGATTCTGATGGACCTCCTGATGCCGCGAATGAACGGCGCCGAGGCATCGCGTCTCATCATGCGGGATTCTCCCTGCGCAATTCTGATTGTGACAGCCACGGTTGGAGGGAACTCTTCAAAAGTCTTCGAGGCGATGGGGTGGGGTGCGCTTGACGCCGTGAACACCCCGGTCCTGACAAACTCGGACAATCCTCGTCCAGGCGCGGAACTGCTGGCCAAGATCGCGATGATTGGCCGGCTCATCGGCAAATCCAGGCGTAAGACTTCTCGCCCGCGTATCGAAGCCGCAACCAGCACTGTACCGCCGCCAGGTTTTCCTCTCATCGCCATCGGGTCTTCGACTGGAGGACCGACAGCTCTCGCTCGCGTTCTTGCGGGTCTGCCCTCATCGATCCATTCGGCGATCACGATTGTGCAGCATGTGGACGAAATGTTCGCACCGGGACTAGCCGACTGGCTTTCCAGAGAATCCTCGCGCGAAGTACGGGTCATTCGAGCGAACGACGCGCCGGACGCTTCGATCGTTCAATTGGCTTCGACCAACGACCATCTGTTGCTGACGCCGGAGCTTACGTTCCAGTACACGAATGAGCCGCTCGAAAACTTTTTCCGTCCCTCCGTGGATGTTTTTTTTCAGACGGTAGCGAGCTACTGGCCGGCGGCCGCCGTCGGAGTCCTCCTGACCGGCATGGGAGACGACGGCGCAAAAGGCCTGCTGGCCATGCGTCGTGCCGGGTGGCATACGATCACCCAGGACCGGGATACTTCCATCGCTTATGGAATGCCAAAGGCCGCAGCCAAGCTCGATGCAGCGGTCGAAATCCTGCCCTTGGATGAAATTGCCGGCGCGATCGCACGCGCAGTCTCCGTCAGTCCATCGTTACGACAAAGGAGTTACACATGAACAGTTCCGTTCAGGTTAAGCCATCGGCGCCGGGAACCGCGGGGTCTAAGCGACGCGTTCGCGTGCTACTGGTGGATGACCAGGCGATGATTGGCGAAGCCGTGCGCCGAATGCTGGCGCCTGAAGCCGACATCGATTTCAGCTACTGCGGCGATCCCACGAAGGCGATCCAGGCGGCCGCAGAGTTCGGACCGACCGTCATCCTGCAAGACCTGGTGATGCCGGAGATCGATGGCCTTACGATGCTGAAATTTTATCGCGCGAATCCTGCGACGAGGGAAGTTCCGACGATCGTTCTTTCCACGAAGGAAGAGCCAAAAGTGAAAGCGGAAGCCTTCATGTTAGGAGCGAGCGATTACCTGGTGAAGCTGCCCGATCCGATCGAACTTACAGCGCGCATCCGCCACCACTCGAAAGGGTACATCGCACAAATCGAACGCAACGAAGCGTATGCCGCACTCAAGCAGAGCGAGGCGCGGCTCGCGGCCGAGCTCGCGCAGGCGGCAAAGTATGTCGAGTCCCTGCTGCCACCGCGTCTTACCGGAGATGTTACGACAGAGTGGCTGTTCATTCCCTCGACCGAACTTGGAGGTGATGCCTTCGGGTACCACTGGGTGGACTCGAACCACTTTGCGATGTATTTACTGGACGTTTGTGGGCACGGCGTTAAAGCGGCTCTGCTGTCCATTACAGTGATGAACGTTCTTCGGAATCAGGTGCTGGCGATGACGGACTTCCGTTCGCCGACGGAGGTGCTCGGGGGCCTTAACAACGCGTTTCAGATGGATCGTAACAACGACATGTATTTCACGATGTGGTATGGGGTTTATGACAAGCAAGCGCGAAAGCTAACCTATGCGAACGGCGGGCATCCCCCGGCAATTCTCATGGCGGGGGCCAGCGAGGAAACTGCCGAGCCGCTGAGGCTGTCCAAGCCCGGAACCATTATCGGTGTGTTTCCAGACATGCCATTCAGCTCTGAAGCGATCGATCTACCCGAATTCAGCAAACTATATGTCTTCAGCGACGGAATCTATGAGGTCGCCGGACCTGACGGCAAGATGATGAAGTACTCCGAGTTCGCTGACATTCTTGCTGGTTCCAAACGCGGCGCTGGATCGATAATCGAGCAGACCTTCGGCGTGATTCGAGGTGTGCGTGGCAGTGATCAGTTCGAGGACGATGTATCGATTGTCGAGGTTGCGTTCTGAGGGGTACGACAAGGCTACAGACGATTTTGGTGGCGGAGCATGTGTGACTTTAGTCTCCGCCACTTCAGCGAAATTCAAAACCAGACAGGCTGAAGCCTGTCCTACTGGGGCGGATCACAAAGTAGGGAAGCAGGGCGAGGCTGGTCGGCTGTGGAAAATCCTATGATCAGCCGGTTGCCGGCCGCGGTCGGTTCGTACTTGAGGCTCTCGGCAAATCCCCGCACTAAACGAATTCCCAACCCCCCAATGCGGGTCCCATCGAGTGTTTCCTCAACAGGAGTTTCTTCCGCGGCTAGAGGATTGAAATGGGGCGCTTCGTCATCGATTACCAATAGAACGGAGTTATTTTGAGACGGCGCATATCGGACGGAAATCACACGGTCTCCGTTGTTGCCGTAGCCATGCCTGATGATATTCGATAGAACTTCTTCGAGGCACAAATTCATCGCGAATTGCGTGCTTGCCGAAATGGCGTGCTCCGCCCCAAGCTGTTCAATCCAGGGCGGAACAAGCGACAGCTCCGCCATCCGGCTCCGCAGGGTGAGCTCTGCGTGGCTAGTTCTGTTTGCACCGTCAACGGTCATCGACTGATCCATGCTACGCTGCATCGTATCAATCCTCATTGCAGCGAGGCGATTGCGCTCTGCAAATCGTGATGAATCGGAACCAGCGCGGTGACGCCGCTCATCGTAAGGACCTTCTCAACTTCCTCGTCCGGCCCGTACACAGCCATTTTACCACCGCGGCTTTTGATCGTGCGGGCGGCGCTAACGATCGTTCGCAGGCCCATCGATCCAAGGAATGAAACCTTCTGCATGTCGACCAACACAAATTTTTTGCTGCCCGCAATCACATTCATCTTCAAGTCGACTGCGTCAGCTCCGGCGATATCGAATCGCCCGTCGAAAACGACCTTGGTCACGTCGCCTTCGAGCTGTTCAGTAGCCATTTGCATGGTAAGCCCCCTCAAGTCCGCAACGGCAGCCCGGTGTGCAGGACTCGAAAAAACTGCTTGGTTTCCGTACGGAGTTTGGCAACCGGAATCATAGCGCCAACCATGTTACAGGAGTATTACAAGCGTCCCACTGGTGGTTCACCATCCCAGTGTAGCTCGGAATTAGTCTCTGAATATTACGAGCCGATTAAAATCATCTGAATTGCCTCGCCACCCGTTGAGTTTTCCTATGTCGCTTAAGTAATTCCTCCAGTTTCGCGAGAGCTGCGGGGTTCGATTGCCCCCTGAAACTCCTTGCGTGTCTTCTGATAAGCTTAGTGAAGCGCATCACAGACTTGTGTGAACCGCGTCACGTCTCAGACGGCTAAAACATAGGAAAGTATCCACAGTTCTTCGGGATCTCCGTTGCGGGCATCCTGATCGGCTGCAAATTGAAATTCCGGGGGGTGCGCGATGCTAAAAATTGGAAGGATTCTTCTCCCGATCGATTTTCAGGGCACCTCGAAGGCAGTCGTTCATCAGGCAGCAAGTCTAGCTCGCCATTTTCACTCCGAGATCGTGATGTTACATGTAGTCACACCGATGAGCTATTCCGCGGCCATGATCGAGGAAAATTATGTGCCCGCGAATCTGGACGCCCTGCTCAAGGAACTCCTCCGCCAGGCCCAGAAGCAACTGGACCGGGCTCTAGGGCCCGAGCTCGATGGCATTGCCGTCAGGCGCATTTTGTTGGAGGGCGATCCGGCACTGACCATCGTGCAAACAGCTCGCAATGAGAAAGCCGACTTAATCGCGATGCCGACGCACGGTTATGGAGCGTTTCGCCGCTTCCTATTGGGTTCGGTGACCGCGAAAGTGCTTCACGATAGCGATTGCCCGGTGTGGACCGGCGCCCATCTGGAAAAAGAGTCCGCGCGCGAATTCTCGATATGCAGCATCCTTTGCGCGGTGGATTTGAGCCCCCATAGCACCAAGACCGTTCAGTGGGCCGCACAGATGGCCGCCGAATTCGACGCTCGGTTAACACTCGCTCACATTATCGCCGGAGAGGAAAACTACGGTCCCGGACCATACCAAGTGGATCCCTCATGGACAGAGGCGCTCGTGAGTTCCGCCAACCGCCAGCTGGCAAGTCTTCAACAGGAGGTTGGCACCAAGGCTGAGGTCTTCATCGGCAGCGGTGATGTGCCGAAAATGTTGAGCCAGGCTACAATGCAAACGAACGCGGACGTTTTGATTATCGGTCGGCCCTCAGGCGGCCGTCTGCGGGCCTCCGGCTATGGAACCATCCGCGAATCTTACATCCCGGTGCTTAGCGTGTAGCAATGCGTTGGTGGGAGATGCACCAACGTTAGAGAGAGTCTTAACTAAATGCGAGAACTATTCCAGTACCACGCACATGTGAAAGGGGCAAGTGGTCCGATGATCTTAATTCATCGGACCGCTCGCCCTGAATCTTAAATGAAAACTTCTATGCCTATTCTGTTTCTACGCCAATCCTAGAACGAATACTTCAGGGCAAATTGGATCAGCCTTGGATTCACCGACGTTGTTGTAATGACTCCGGCGTTTGACTTCGAGACGTCCACCACGGCGGGGTTATTGAACTGCGGATGATTGAACGCATTGAAAAATTCCGTTCTGAACTGTATCGTTCCATCCTCCCGAATTCCTCCGACCTTGGTTGTCTTTGTCAAAGTCATATCCCAATTGAACTGACCCGGGCCGAGCAGAATTCCAACCGAGGAATCGCCATAGCCTGTGCCATTCCCGATTGGAGGGAGGCCCGCTCCTGCGGCGGCGCAGCCACCATTGGTACCAGTGGAATAAAATGCGCCTGGATTAAACCAGCCGGGACCGCCGTTCTTGCCACCCAATCGCTGCTCGACGCCCCCTGAAGAAGACGCGTTCGCTGCTCCCATTCCCGGGCAGTACTCGGCCGTCGACGTGGCACCGCCGGCGCCAAAGCCATAGATGGTTCCCCCTCGAGTATCGGTGACAGTGAAAGGCGTGCCGTCCTGAACGATGGTTACGCCGGAGAGGCCCCAGCCACTGGTCATCTTATCGAGAAGGCCCTGGTGAGTCCCGAGAGGCAAATCCCACAGATAACTGATGGCCAGTCGCTGCGGATGATAATTAAGATTAGGTCCATATACATAGAAGTCGGGATCGTTGAATCTATAGTCCTCGGTGTAGGCCCGGGCGAATGTGTATGCGGCTTGAGCCTGGAATCCGTGAGAAAACTGTTTCCGTAAAGTTGCCTGGAGGCTGTTGAACTTGTCCGATGTGTCTGCTTGAGACATACCTAGGCCCGCCGGTGCAAAGCCGAGGTAGGGAACACGCAGGGTGGCGTTTGCGACAGTATTCTGTGTAACGAGGCCTGAGGCGATTCCCGGTGCGTTGAAGACGTTTGTGCCCAACGGATTGCCGACCAGTTGCGCTTCGTTTATTTGCCGTCCACCGATATAGGGCTGGTGAATACCGTGAGACCCAACGTATCCGACTTCAACGGTCCAATGGGGTGCGAATTCATATTGAGTGAACAGATTCCATTCGTAAACGACCGGAGTGCGGTAGTCCGGCTCCACGATCGTCTGAGATATATTCGAGCTGGCGAGTCCGGTGTTTGCCGTGCCGGTGCCGAAATTCACGTACCGAGGCGTCCAATTCAATCCAAAATTTGCGTAAGGTTGCTGAAAGCTGGAGTAATAAATTGCCGTTCCGGAGCCGCCGACATTCACGGCGAAGGGTTGGCCCTGTGTGACACCCTGTGAGTAATTGGATCCACCGACACGATCGTAGAAGTAACCACCGCCTCCGCGCACGGACAAGCGGTCGTTTGAGAGTGGCGACCAGGCAAATCCGATACGGGGAGCAAAGTTATCGAGTGGCGTATTGCCCTGGAAGACGCTCTTGTGAGTGTTTTGGTAGACTCCGCCGACCGGGGGAGCCTCGTACGCCGAGCCGTTCCAATTGGAAGGAACGACGAAACCTGCGAGGGAGCCGGTGGCAGGCGTGCTTCCTGGTATCGGCACGGTATTGATTAGGCTCGGCCAGACATCAGTCATGAGCCCCTGAGCATCGTAGAACAAAGCATCATATTCCCAACGCAAACCAAGATTCAGAGTGAATTGCGGCTTGATCTTAATGTCATCCTGGACGTAGGCGTCCCCGAATGGCAGGCGATACTGGTGGATAACGCCGCCGGGAGGAGTGATCGCCGGGATGCTTCCGGAATTGGAGATGTTGCTGCTGGTTGTGCCGTTCGTAAGGCCAGCAGTCGTAGTTGCGGCGCAAGTCGAAGCGCCAGGCGCGCAGCCGGGCAAGCCTAGCAGGAAGTCCTGGATCGTTTGAAAAGTTAGGGCACCATCCGCCAAAGCCGCGAAATCCCAGTTGTAGCGGTCACGCTCGGCCTCGACCCCGAACCTCAGTGTGTGCTTGCCGTGCGTCCATGAAAGCTCGTCGGCAGCCTCCCAATCGGTCTGCCACTTGGACTGGGGGAGATTTCCGAACGTACCTATCGAAAATAGTCCGGTCACGGTGATTCCATCCAAGTAGTTATTTTGGGGAATGATTTGCTGGATACCGACTTGGGAATCTGTGAAGGCATTATTCAGCGTTCCAACAAATGCGTTTCGCTGAACCGAGAACCGGGCCTCGTTCACCACGTGGGTGGTGAGAATCGATGTCAGCTTTAGAACCCCATACATCGTGCCAATCGTACCGGTGAGAGCAGTGTCGGGATAGCAGATTCCCGGAGGTCCGCCCGATGCACCGCACGAGAACGATGTCGTTGTAGGATCCTTGGAATAGTAGAAATGCGTCGACAGCGTGTTCTTGCTATTGATCACGTAGTCTGCAACGCCCAGCAATTGATCCTCCCGAAATCGAGCCGGGACGGAGAACGTGGTCGACTGTCCTACTGTAGTGCCCGAAGTTGAGGTGATAGATGCCGGGCCGCTTGGAACGTAGTAAGTTCCGTCAGGATTCTTGAGTTGGAGAAGGGCGAGCGCCACCGGATTGATGTTCGATCCGGTGCACGAAACCTGGGTGCCGGTCGCGCCATAGCCGGGTTTTCCTCCATCGCTTCCCGTTGGACAAAAAGTTGCCCCCAAGGATGCAGCAAGGGCGGCTGTGTTCGATCGATCTCCACCCGGGAAAATCGGGAGAAGGCTGGGAGCGGAATATCCCTGCGCCGAAGCGCCATTGATCTGACGCGTCCCCTGGTAGGAGGCGAAAAAGAATAGCTTATCCTTCTTGATCGGACCGCCGATTACGCCTCCGAACTGGTTTTGGTTCAGCACTTGCCGCGCGTTGTTCGGGACACCATTGACCGGGGGCGATTGATTACGGAAAAAGTCATTGGCGTTGAGAGCGGTATTACGGAAGAACTCAAACGCGCTGCCGTGGAAATCGTTGGTACCGGACTTGGTGACCACGTTCACGTTGGCGCCGGGGTTCCGTCCGTATCCAGCGTCGAACATCGAAGTCTGAATCTTGAATTCCTGAATTGCGTCGGGATTCACAAGACTCAGGCCCGCATTTTGTCCGTTTACACTGAGAGTTCCCTGTGCGTCATGATTCGTGATGGAAACGCCGTCCATTTGAACGTCGTTTTGTCCGGTGCTGGAGCCGTTCACGGCAATGTCGGTCGTTCCATTTCCAAGCGTCGCGGCGTTGAATACGCTCGCGGCGGCTCCGGTAGAGAGGCCCAAAAGGTTCGTGTAGTTGCGAGTAGTCAGAGGAAGTCCGGTCGCGACCGTGCTGGCAACCACGTCACCTGCCGTGGCATTGGAGGTCTGCACTTCTTCCGCTTCCGCCTCCACAAGTACTTTGGCGCTCTGAGTACCGACCTGCAAAACGCGGTTTAATACAGTCGTTTCGGTGACATTTACCGTGACAGACGGTACCTCGGCCGTATTGAAGCCAGTGGCCTCAAACTTCAAGCTGTAGGCGCCCAGTGGCAGCAGAGGGATAATGTAAGTGCCGTCCGGCCCAGTCATCACGACTCGCGTCCGGGCGGTCGAAGTACTGATAGCCGTAACCGTGGCATTCGCAATCGCGGCTCCAGAGGGATCGGTAACTTGCCCGCTGAACGCGCCCGTGGAAGCCGTTTGTGCCCAAAGCGACGGCGCTAGCAGGACGAATAGAGAAACCACAGCCACCCAAATAACCCGCGGGTCCTTGTTCCTGACCATCTCACACCCCCTATTTGTTTGTGACACACTCAGTGACCCAGGAAACCTATTTGCTGTCTAATTCAATCAACACCCCGGGCGCCGTGCGGCGTCACGGTATTCTGATCTGTAAAGTAATGGGGCCGATATGGGGGGATCATACACAACGCCCGTGGATTTACAAGAACAATTAGATAACTAAAAAAGGAAGTGAGTTAGATTGACACGAAAAGTTCGCTGTAGTAGCGTGCCGTTCAATGAAATCCTGAAAACACTGGAGGCATCCATGGACTTGAAGCGACGCGATTTTCTATCTGCTACTGCGGCTGCAGCCACACTGGGTGCGGTAAGCCCGCTTCTTGGCAAGACGGAAAATGCTGCGGCCGAGCTTGAGGAACCTCAGCAGGCGCCCGCTGCGGCAAAGGCTCCGCCTGCTTATCAAGCGCCGACAGATATTAAGCGGCCGGAGTTCTACAATCTGCGCGAACTCGAGGGTCTCGCCCAGCAGGTAATCCCAACAGGCGGCTTTGGCTACATCGCGAGTGCGGCCGGCGATGAATGGACGAAGCGCGAGAACGAACTTGCATGGAAGCGGTTGACCATCACGCCTCGTTATCTCAACGGCTACGATGACGCCGACATGACGACAACGTTGCTGGGGGCTAAGATTTCAATGCCGATCATCACCAGCGTGATGGGCAATCACGGTCTGGCGCACGTATCCGCTGAAGCTGGCACAGCGAAAGGCACCGACGCTGCGGGCACAATCTTCACCTCGCCTTCAGGATCGAGCGTGACCCTGGAAGAGGTCGCCAAGGCGAGCCCCGGACCGAAATGGTTCCAGATCTATATGCCCGACGATGAGGGCTGGGCCAGGGAACTCCTGCAGCGCGCGAAGGCTGCGGGCTTTCTTGCCGTCGTTATCACCATCGATGGTGTTGTTTACAGCAACCGCGAAACCGATCGGCGCAACCACTATGTTTCGCCACTGAAGGCAGGCAATGTTCCCAGCAAGCCGGGGGTGAACCGGAGGATGAAGCCGAATCTGGCTTGGGACGATGTCGCTTTCGCTCAGAAGGTGACCGGGCTTCCGGTAATTATCAAGGGAGTGCTATCTCCGGAATTGGCGGTGATGGCAGTCGATCATGGCTGCGGCGCAATCCAGGTATCGAATCATGGCGGTCGCAACCTCGATGACGTTCCGGCGTCGATCACGGTGCTTCCTCGCATCGTCGATGCGGTCGGCGGGCGAATTCCGATCGTCGTCGATGGCGGCATCCGGCGCGGACAGGACGTTTTCAAGGCGCTCGCCGTTGGGGCCAACGCATGCGCCCTGGGCCGTCCCGTCATGTACGGGTTGGCGCTGGGCGGATGGATGGGGGTTCGCGCGGTCCTCGAACACATCAGGGATGAGTTTGAAATCACGATGCGGCTTGCGGGCGCGAGGACAATCGGCGAGATTAACAGGCACTATCTAACGCAAGTGTAAATGGGTAGGGGAGAAGTCTCGAAAAAGCCTTCTAATTCCTCGGTTCTTTGTCCGAGTTACAGTTTGTTTTATTGAAAAACGCCCCGGTTGTCATTCCGAGCGAAGCGAGGAATCTCTCTTTCTTCAATTTAGCCCAAAGAGAGATTTCTCGCTTCGCTCGGAATGACAATTTTAAATTTGACGGTCTTTGAAGTTTTGTCTTAGCGATTCGTCGGTGACGATGCATTCGATGGAGCAGAGGGCGAAGCGATTCCCGCCGGCGTTGTCGTTTGCGGACCGAAATTCTTCGCAAGGTAGTTCGCTAAAATATCGATTTTCTCCGGTGGAATGCGCGCTCCGCGTTCGATCATCGTCTGAATGGTGTCTTGCCAATCATCCAGCGGTTTGTGCGATTTCGTCAGGTTGGTCAGCCGATGGCAGTCCTGGCAAAATTCGGTCGCAATTGCTTTTCCATCTCCCTCTGGTAGCTCCACCGCAGGTTTTGCCCCCTGCGAAGTCGCTATCACCGGAGCGTCGGACGGAGAAGTTGCGGCGGGCGGATTCGCGGTGGACGGCGCGGCCACGGCCGGGGCCGAAACTACGGGCTCCGATGTCTCGAAGCCGAAATTCCTGGCAAGATACCGAACGAGCGTGTCTACCTTGTCTGGAGGGACTCCCGCTCCTTTGTCGATCATCGCCTCCACTGTCGCCTGCCAGTCGTCGGATGTTTTGTGCGCTTTCGTGATGTAGGCCAACTCGTGACATTCCTGGCAATATTCGGTGGCAATCGCCTTTCCGTCTCCTTCCGGCATCACGACAGCGCGCTTTGACGAAGCACGTGAACCGGGAGCCGTGGCTTGGTTGCCGTCCTGGGCAGGCGTAGCGCTCCGTGCCAGGCTATTTGAAGGTGCCGCCAAAATAGCCGAACCCAGAACCAAGTCAAAAAGGAAAATGAGCACAACACACCGGGAACCAGTAAACTTCGATCGCAGCATGGTTCTACCTCCTCGGCGATTCCTATGAATACAGTCGATGCTTTGTTGGCGCTGGAGAATCGGAATATCATTCGGTTCATCGATTCCCCACAAATAATTCGATTAATACTCATACGGTGACACCCAATAATCAAGTTGGAATTTTCAATCTCAATTCTCGTAGTTCGATCTTTCGGGCCTCTTTGAATGTGAAACCGCTTTTGTCGGCGCGGGCGTATTGCCGGTCTTCTCTGTGCCCCTCTGAGTCTCTGTGACCTCTGTGTAAGTTCTTGAAATGCCTTAACTCAGAGGTCACAGAGGCTCAGAGGGGCACAGAGAGAACGGAGACGCTGCCGGTACCGAGGACCCGGTAGATTCAGGCCGGGCCACGAACCCGATCGATTCCGAACTTCAAACTGCGTCAGTAGATAGACACTCTATCCGATTGTAATCCACACATTCATATGCTAACGTTCGCAACAGAATCTCATAAATTCCCCGCGTTCAAGTCGTCCATAAGGAGAGGCCATGCGGTCATACATGAAATCTCTTGCGCTGTTCAGCGCTATCCTCTTATTCGTTTGTGTTGCCAAAACTGCAACCATTACTGGAACAGTAAAAGGCGTGGATGGGGCGCCGTTCCAAGGGGCGTTTGTCCAGGCGCAGAATGCCAAGACCAAGATCACGGTCAACGTTCTCTCTGACGGTCAGGGACGCTACCACATCGAGCAGCTCCCAGCCGGCGAGTATCGGGTTCAGATCAAGGCGGTCGGCTACACCAGCACACCGCATATCGGTGTGAACCTCACAACCGATCAAAACATTTCATTCGATTTCGCGCTGCAAAAGGGAATGGTTCACTGGAACGACCTGTCGCAGTACCAGGCGATACAACTGTGGCCAGCCGGCAAAGGCAAAGACCTGATCATGGACAATTGCTTCTCCTGCCACGGATTTGAAACTCGCATGGCTTCGGTGACGCGCGATGCGGATGGCTGGAAGGATCGCGTCGAGTATATGCGCACCGCCATGCACTTCAACGTGTTCCGCCTCACGGATGATGAGGCCGGAGACATTTCATCGTATCTGACCAGCCTGTTTGGACCGGACCCGGTCGTGCCCAAATCTCCAGCCGATATGCCGGGCTATAAAGATACGGTCCGGCCGTTCAGTAACGAAGCGATGAACATCGTGTACGTCGAATACGATATGCCAGGCCCCGGCCGCATGCCGTTCAGCGCTGCTCCGGCCAAGGATGGCAGCGTGTGGATTCCGAACTTCGGGGTCGCGAATAAAATTACGCGGCTCGATCCCAAGACGGGAGCGATGACCGACTTTACGGCTCCGAATATCGGCACCGCGGGAATTCACTCGGCGGTTCCAGCGGCGGATGGTTCGGTTTGGTTTACAGAACAAGCCACGAACAAGATAGGAAAATGGGACCCCGCTACGCAAAAAATTACCGAGTATCAGGATGATTATCTTCCCGGCAAAGAGGGAATCACCTCCGGCGGGTCGAAGCACACGCTTCGGATCGATCCGAGCGGAAAGGTGTGGTCGACGGGAAGTCCTCTGACCCGATTCGATCCCGAAACCGGCAAATTCACCCGATTCACGGAAATATCGAACACGTACGATGTGGAAACACTAAGCAATGGCGATGTCTGGTTCACCGAGCCGGGTCCTAACAAGATTGGCAGATACGATGCCAAAACAATGAAAATCTCGCAGTGGACTCTGCCGACTCCTCACGGCTCGCCGCGCAGGATGTCCATCGATAAAGATGGCATTGTTTGGGTCGGAGAATTTTCGGGCAAAATGGCTCGCTTCGATCCGAAGACGGAAACTTTCAAGGAATTTACTCTGGGAGGTCCGGAACCGAATCCCTATGCCGTGTTCGTCGATTCGGAGGGCTACGTGTGGTACAACTCCCACCTCCAGGACGTTGTCGGGCGCCTCGATCCCAGGACGGGCAAGGTCATCGAGTATCCGTTCCCGCATTCGGAAATCTGCATGCGCGAATTTTTTCCCGATGCGCAGGGGCGGTTGTGGTACGGCAGCAACCCGAATAACAAAGTGGGTTACTTTTACCTGGCCGGCAAAAACAGTCCGGTACAGTCATCGAGCAGGTAGCAGAGTTTCGCTCAAAACGTTGTGATTCATTTACCGAACGCGGAATCAACCTATTAAAAAGTATGCCAGAAGATAATAATATTCGTGGTGCGGACCCGCGCATCGAGCGTCGTCAGTTCCTGGTTTTGTCCGCCGCGACGATCGGTGGCGTGCTGGTATATTCTCTAGATCGCCGGGTGTCTCGAGTATTCGCCCAGGAAAAATCCACTCAAACCCTGAAAATTCCGCTCCGCTTCTTCACCGAGGAAGAAGCCCTGATTGTCGCCGCCGCCGCATCTCGAATTATCCCCACGGACGACTCCGGTCCGGGAGCCAACGAAGCCGGCGTCGTGATCTTTATCGACCGGCAGCTCGCTGGCCCGTATGGCCGTGACCGCTATCGATACACGCAAGGACCGTTCGAGGAAGACGCGGCGCCGGAATTCGGCTATCAAGGTAAAGCGACGCCGAAGGAAACGTATCGCGAAGGGCTCAAGGGCCTGGAGGGCTTCGATAAGCTCTCTCCCGAAGAGCAAGACAAGAAACTGATGCAAATCGAGCGCACCCATTTTTTCGCGCTGCTTCGCCAGAATACGATCGAGGGAATGTTTTCCGATCCCCTCCATGGTGGAAACGTGGATATGGTCGGCTGGCAACTGGTGGGTTTTCCAGGTCCCCGCATGAGCAATTATGACGACCTGGACAGGCATTACGGCGAAGCGTTTCGCCCCAAGATAGCGAGCCTGGAACAGATTATTGGCCGCAAAGTCCGTCCGAGTGAAGACGAGGACATGAAGTGAAAACCCTACCTCGGACAGACGTTGTCATCGTCGGCGCCGGCTGGACAGGTTTGCTGATGGCCAAGGAACTTGGCGCTCGCACTTCGCTGAACATCGTCGTGCTCGAACGCGGCCAGGCGCATAAACCGGGTGAGTACATGGAGGGCATGGACGAACTCGATTACTCGCAACGCATGCGCATGATGCAGGACGCCTCGCAGGAAACCGTAACGCTGCGGCACGATACAAAGGGCCGCGCGCTTCCGATACGCCAATTCGGCGCGTTTCTTCCGGGCACGGGCGTTGGCGGCACAGGTGAACACTGGGGTGCTCTCTTTCCTCGACTGACACCGGAGTGTTTCCAACTCTATTCAAAGACAGTCGAAAAATACGGCGTCAAGAAATTGCCGGAAGATCACACGATCCAAGATTGGGGTGTTACGTACGACGAGATCGAGCCTTACTACATGCGCGCCGAACGCCTGGTGGGCGCCTCCGGCAAGGCCGGAAATATTCGCGGGAAAAAGATCGAGGGCGGAAATATTTATGAAGGATGGCGCAGCGACGAATTTCCGAATCCGCCGCTCAAGCTTCCGTACTTCGGCTCATTGTTTGGCGAAGCGGCAAAATCCCTCGGATATCATCCCTATCCCAATCAAGTGGCGATTCTCAGCCAGGACTATACGAATCCTGATGGTGTCTCGCGGCCGGCCTGTGCCTTTTGCGGTTTTTGTGTGCGCCACGGCTGCATGATCGGCGCGAAATCGCAGCCTACCAATACTCTGATGCCGCTGTTGGCGAAGCAAAAAAAAGTATCGATTCGCGCTGGATCGCGCGTCAGGCGCATCGTTCATGACCAGGCGCAAGGCGGCCAAGCGCGCGGCGTTTCGTACGTCGATTCCTCGGGTGAGGAAATCTTCCAGCCTGCCGATCTGCTGATTCTGTCCTCATGGACGCTGAGCAATAACCGGCTGCTGCTTCTTTCAGGCATTGGAACTCCCTATGA
This sequence comes from Candidatus Acidiferrales bacterium, assembly GCA_050014735.1. Lineage (GTDB taxonomy): Bacteria > Acidobacteriota > Terriglobia > Acidiferrales > UBA7541 > Palsa-360. Next base: position 20,519 of record JBEKCU010000034.1, read on the forward strand.
TCCAATGACCGGCAAAGGGACACTCGGGAAAAATTTGACGCATCAAGTCACCGCAGCCGTAGGGATCTTCTTTGACAAACCATTGAACAGGTTTATGGGCGCGGGCAGCGCGGGACTTTCCATCGGTGACATCGAGGGCGACGTGCTCGATAACTCGAATCTTCCGTTTATTCGAGGAGGCAATTTGATGGCAAGCAGTGGAGGCTCCCAGCCTATTTCCGCGTTTGGCGGCTTGCCGCGATCGAACAACCTTCGCTGGGGCTCGAAATGGAAGAAAGCGGCCATCGACTATTACGACCGGGCAGCGGGCATCCAGGGCACGGGAGAACACACGCCTTACAGGACCAACTATATCGATCTCGATCCTACTTATAGGGACAGCGCGGGTGAGCCGCTTCTGCGCCTGACTCTAAATTGGCATGACAATGAGAAGACGATGGCGGAATTCCTGACCGCGAAGGGCGTCGAAGTCGCACGGGCTTTGGGCGTGAAAGAAATTAATCCGGGACAAGGCTACGGGGATTACAACGTTGCGCGTTACCAAACGACGCACGTTCAAGGCGGGACGATCATGGCTTCCTCGCCCGATCGCGGCGTGGTGAATCCGTACCTCCAGCACTGGCAGCTTCCCAATCTATTCGTTCTCGGCGGATCGACATTCCCGAATCAAGGTTCCGCCAATCCCACGTCAACCATTCTCGCGTTCACGTATCGCACGGCTGACGCGATTGTCGATCGGTATTTGAAAAAGCCCGCCCTGCTGGCGTAGGGGATCTTCTTTCTCGGTTTCTGCCGGGTAAGCAGCAATTCCTTTATGTAGAGCCAATCAGGCAGAGGCACGCTTGACAAGTGGAGCAGTCTTCTCGACCATCGCAACCTTCGGAACTCTGATTTCAAGTATGCCGTCGTTCAGAGTTAGGTCCACTGCGTCCGGGTCGACTTGGGAGGGCAGATCCAACACGCGGAAGATCCGATCGCAGCGGCGTTCGGAGTAGACAGTATTTCCTTCGTTCTGTTCCGATTTCTGCAGCCGCGTGCCACTGATGCAAATTGAGCGAGGCGCAACCTGCACTTCCAGGTTTTC
>JBEKCU010000035.1:0-23162 GCA_050014735.1 Candidatus Acidiferrales bacterium
CCAATGTTATGCCGTTCGGCTGCGGATTACATTTTTTGGTTTTAGACGAACTGCTCCAGGTGAAGCGTGTAATCCGCGATGAGCGCAGAGCGGCACGATAGACAGGGCCCCTTTCCAGCAAGCGACTTTCCACGCAGGGAGGGAAAACATGGACGAATCCCGGTCAATGATTCTCACGTTCCTCATGGGTTCGTGGGGTGTGATTACAATTGCGTTGGCGATCCTGGTGATTTATCGGGGGACGCTGTCGTCGAAGGAAGACGATCAGATCTTCATCGACGCCGCCGAGCAGCATCACTATAAGGAGCAGCAGGCCCTGATAGCCCGGATATCGAACTTGACGAAACCGATCGTCGCTCTTTCGGTGCTTTCGGGCGCGCTCCTGCTGGCTAGCGCCGGCATCTGGTTGTATCAGGGCCTGAAGAGCTTCTAGGATCTCCCAGGCAGCGGCGAATCCGCGGGGAGCGCGGGGCTAGACGTCGAGGAGTCCACGATCGACGAGTGATTCAGGACAATCACCCACCGGTCGCCCTGTTTGTTCAGGACGAGACTCGTGTGTCCGTGGAACTGGATGACCCTATTGTCAGCCATCGCGGTATAGACAAACTGATAGGTTGCCCAAGCGGAATTGCCATTCACTTTGATGTACGTATTCGACCGGTCGACGCGCCCTCCCTCGACGGCCGCGCGCTGCGCCTGATAGGACTTTAAAAAATTGTCCCAGCCGACCACAGGCGGCTCCCAAGCGCCACTAACGACCACCACGTCGTCGGAATAGTATTTATGCAACGAATCGATATCGCCGATTTGCCAGTATCCCAGCGATTCGCCGACCGCGCGATCCACGGCTTGGGAATCGGACTCGGGTAGCATTGCTTTTGAATCGGTTTGCGCCTCGGGGCTCGGCTGATCGTTTTTCTTATTTTTCTTCTGTGCCGACGCGGGCGCCGCGAAAGCAGTCAAAACGAGCGCCAGCATGAACAAGGCTCCGCAAATCTTCACGCAGTGTGCCGTAAACTTTCTCATATTTGCCCCCGTCGTGAAGATAGCACGAACCATTTTCTCGGCGCCGGGAATCGCGAGAGAGCGTGTCGTGCCAGTGCACGTGTTTTGCTGAGCCCCGATTGCCTCGAACAACGTGGATCATTTGAAGCGCGTCTTGCGGACAACGTCCAGTCCGAACGTGCCATTTTCATCGCGCAGAGCGACAACGGAGAACTCTCGATTGATAGTGTATTCAATCTGAATCACCTGATACTGCGTTGTGGTGACGTCCGTGATGTAGGTAATCACCAGGCCGCGCGACACTTGCTGTTCGATCGTGACGCTGGCGATGGGATTTTGCTGCGTCGTGAGAACCGCCACTGACGGACCGACGCTGAAGTGGCTGATTCCGAAAAGCCGCTGGATGCGCCCGCCGAGCTGGCTTGAGACGGCTTCCGACAGCAGCGTCGAGGCTCCTACGCCCGCATTCTGTCCAGTCGCGGTGCGCTGCGAATTCGCCTCGACGGTCTGTCCCAAGGCCAGCAGTTCGACGATGTCGGAGGACGGCAGAGGCGGATCCGAGCGATAGGCAAGGGTCAGCCGGCTGGCTGGGCCGGTGAAATCGAGAGTGACTTCATACTGCCGAATCGTCGTCGTGGCTTCGACGTTGAGTACCGGGTCCAGTCTGAACGGATTCGCAAAGTTGATGTCGCCGCGCGAGATTGTGCACTCCATGCGCGAGTCTGGGCCGGACTCTCCCTGGACGTCGAATTGAAGATTTCGCAGAAAGGGAGATGAAGCACTCGGCCCGGTTACAGGCTCTTTGGATGACACCATGAAACCGGCCAGGTCGAATCCTTCGGCCATCAATAGCCTGTCCACAACAATGCGGCCGGAAAGCGTCGCTGCTTGTTCGTTGCCGGACAGGCGTAGGTTTCCGGCGACCAGCCAGCTCATTCCGACCGGATAGCGAACGCGCACTGGATCGGAGCGAGCATTGAGCACGTAGGCCAGCGGCCCTTCTCCATAAGTCACTGTGCCGCCAACGCTGAGATGCCCGCCACCGCTCTCCGCGACGACGTTGTCGAACACCATGCGGTTCGCGTCAAAATTGAAATCGCCGCCCACATTGCTCAGGCCGGTGGGAAAATCCCCGTAGCGAAAGGAAGCGCCCTCGATGTGAACCTTTCCATTGAAGCGCGGAGTGATCAGCGTTCCGCCCACGGCTGCATTGATTTGCCCGCGACCGGTGGCTTCCAGTTGCGGCACAAAACCGGTGAGCAATTGCAGGCTGACCGCGCCATCGAGACGCAAATTGAGAGCGCGATCGCCGCTAAAACGCGCGGACCCGCCCACTCGGAAGTCGGTGTCCGTTCCGCGCAGGCTCGCTTGTTCCACTCGGATTTCATCCTGGCGATAGGTCAGCCGAACGGGGCCCACGTTCTCCAGCTTCACATTTTCAATATCGAACGTGATGCGGGATAGATTCGCTTCCACGGCGAGCGTTTCGGGCCGTGTTCCAAATCCAGCGATGGCAAAATGACCGTCGACCACACTGTGGCCCGTAAGATGAGAAAGGTGGATGGCGGAGACAATGAACGGATCGAAGTCGATCCCCTCAGCCGTGGCTTCCGCCGTGATGGGATAATCGCCTCCCAATGTTACGTCCATCTTTCCGGACAGCCTCCCTGTTGCCATCGCGGAATCCAGCATCGCGGACAGATGGTGTCCATCGGAATCCACCGTGCCATCGAAGCTGCCCACCAGATCGTCACCGAGCTTCAAATCGATCAAACGGAGCGAAGCATGCATTTCAGGCGTCTTTAAAGGCCCTTGCCCACGGACTTGCAGATTGAGACGGCCACTGACCGGAAGATGCGCACTCTGAATTCTCTCGATGGCCTCGAGCGGAATCGCGGCGCCGGTGAAGTCAAAGGCTACGACGTGCGTATCTGTACGATAATCGAAATTCCCAGTAAGTAGTCCCGCGGGAGCTCCGGGGGCATGCGGTGGCAAACGGACCTCGGCATTCGCGATTCGTACCTCGCCGTTATGAATCATCAACTGTCCACGTCCTCGATCGAAATGCCAAGACCCCGCCGTCGCATCGGACAAGTCGAACAGCCCTGAAAATTGGGGATCGGCTCGCGTGCCCTTCACGTGAAATTGTCCGCTAAGTTGGCCATGCGCCGGGTAGGACGTCCCCAAAAGCTGCTGGACGTCGTTTGTATCCGCCCCCACAAGACCAACGTCAAAGGTCCAATTGCTATCGGGATTGAAGCCCCAATTATCGAGATCGAGCGCGAGTTCCAGGTCCGCGGACGATTTCCCCCGGTGGGCTCTACCTCGTTCAATGTGCAGTCGATCGGGCGAATACGTGAGTTCGCCTTCCAACTCATCCCAGTACAGCGAGCCATACCGGGCTTCGGTTCCTTTCGTCTGCCCTGCGAACGTCGGACCGTCAAGCGGGCCCGTCAAACGGCCTTGCCAATGGAACCGGCCGCCGATGATTTCGCGCTCCGCATCCGTCCCACGTAACCGATTAATGAAGTCGTCCCAAAGGGTGAGATCGTCGGTATCGACGGAAAGATCAAGAGAAGTATCCACCATGCTGAGCGAACCGTGAAACTGAATGCGGCTCGAGGGCGTCGTGATTTCACCGGGTGACAGCTCGAACTGATTGTGATCCATATCGAAGTGAAATTCGAAATGCGCTGCTGTGGGAATCTGGCCCGGAATTACCGTCGTTGGAGGGGTCCAAACTGAAGAGCCGCGCGAATCGACGTGTTTGAAGCCGCCTACCCACCTCGTCGTGGCGTCAATATCCATGAAGCTGGCCCAGTGCAAAGGATTGATGGGCAAGCCTGGGTTATCCTCGGTGGCTAACGCCTGACGCAATTGCAATCCGCGAACTTTTGTTTCGGTGGTGAAAACGAGTTTCGGTACGTCTAGATGGACGTGGCTTGTGACCATTCCGCCGATTGCTTGGGCTTCAAGATCCGGCAAATCCACCGCGTTTCGATCGGCGTGATAGCTGCCGTGTGCGGTTATGTTGCCCGGATGAAACCACACATATTTCATCAAGAGATCGTCGGCCGTGTAGCGTCCGTCGGCACTCGTCTGTTGCCCGTCATAGCGTCCTTCGCCGGCGAACTCAATATGGCCGCTCGGTGCATCTTTCTGACGCAGGACCGACCAGAGATCCTCCAGGCGAAGCTGGCCGCGATACCGGAAGCTCCATGCCGGCTGCGAAAAACTGGAAAGATTGGCCTGCGCATCGAGTTCGCTGTGTGAGGTCTTCCATTGCAATTGTGTCACCGAAAACGAACTGGGCCGCAGGCTGAACCGGGCTGAAACATCCGATTTGAAGGGCAAATAACGCATCGCTGCAAATTCGAAGCCCTTCCAGCTCGTGCTTCCCAGATAGACGGGCTTCCCATCCTCGCTGGCATAGTCCACGGCGAATTCAAATTGCCCGCCGGACGCCGTTAACGGAGTGCGTGTGTCGTTCCAAAGAATCTCGCCGTCTTCGAGGCGCAATTGCGCAATTTTCAGATTGAATAAATTCTGAACCGAGATTGTGGCGGGCGTTGGCGGACCCGCTGGGCCTGGAATATTCGTTGAGCTGTCTTTCTCGACTTGAACGTGCACCGAAAAATGAGATATTTCCACGGCTCCGAGCGATATTCTCCGCCTCCAGAACGATTCCACGTGAATATCGAACTCCAGCCGATCCGCATGAAATAGTGGCGGAGTTCCCGCCGGCTCGCGGCCATGCAAGGTGAGGCCGTCGAACCGCGCGCTCAGTGCGCGCCACCCGAAACGGAAATTTCCAAGCTCGACGCGTGCGCCGGTCGTTTTTTGCAATTGGTCGATTATCGTGCGGCGCGCCCAAACATCCGCCAGGCCGCTGATAATTACATAGGCTACGGCCAGCCCGGCGACAAGCGCCACCCCCACAGTCAGCGCCAGACCATGCTTCAATCCGAATTTTCGTTTCGTGTCGGCCATTTTTTCTAAAAATTCAATCCACTTTGCTTATCCAGGATTACGGCCAGGCATCGGAGGCGGCAGTTCAATCTTCAACCGCGATTTCGTTTCGTCGAGCCATTTTGCGGTGAGATCGCTGATCCCCCGCTGAACGAGCACTTCGCGGATCTGTTCCTCGACGTCCGCACGGCCGGGAACCGGCTGATTGTTTTTTTCCATCTCCGGGACCAATTCTTTACGGTAATACTCATCGATCGCAGCGGGTTCGATTTGCACAGTCGGACGAAACTTATAGTCGAGATAGCGCGCAATATAAATTTGGCGCTGAAGCAAATTACGCGCTTCTTCGGACGAAAGTCCAAGCTCCCTCAACTTGGAAGAGTAACGTTCGGAGGTCCCGAATTGCGCGGTCAGACGCCCCAGTTCTCGGTCGACTTCCGATTTTGCTGGGTCGGGAAAATGCGAGGCGCCGGCTTCGCTCTGAACGATCCACTGCTCGATCAACTCCGCTAGTAATTTGTCATCGCTCTCGGAACGGCCTTCGACCAACTGCTGAAACGCGCCCAGTTCGCGCAACTGGCTTTCCAGGATAATGTCGCCTTCGATGCGCGCCACAATGTGGTCCACAATGCGGCCAGCCGGCCGCGTTTGCGGAACAGTAGCCGCGCGCGCCGCAATCGAAGCGAACGCAATCCACAAGAAAATAAAAGGCGCGCGCCGCATCAGAACGTGGCCCCCAAGTTGATGAAGAATTGGAAGCCCGGAAGCTTGGTGATCGAAGCCGAGCACGCCGCGCCGGCAATGGCGGGGCACGCGCCGCTCTCAACCAGGAATTGGGCGGGGTTCAATTGATATCCCAAGTCAATCGCAACGGGTCCGATCGGAGTGCCATAGCGGAATTCAAAACCTACCGTATGCGAGAAATAATTCAGCTCGTTGGTGCAATTGGTAAGGCACACTGTGGTTGCATTGCCGAGAGCATCTGTTGCCGGGCCGACAGTAGGAACCGGCGGCGAATAGCGGAGTGAGATCGTCCGAACACTCGAGAAAACGTTTCCGGCGTCGTAAAAAATAGCACCGCCGAGACGGTCACCGATCAGCGGCAAATGCATCGGGAAACGGAGGTCTTGATTGAAGACCAGCATTGCCTGCCCGCCAATCGGAAATCCCGTTTGCGGATCGCGCGGACCCGCTTGATTGAGACCGAATCCGCGCAACGAAGTGCCGCCGCCGGCAAAGAACCGTTCTGGGAGTGGGATGTCAGTGGAAAGGGAATTGCCGTACGGGGTCTGAACGCCAAAGCGGGTCGACCGCGCAAACACCAAGCGGCGCCTGATCGGAGTATAGGTTGAATTTTGGAGATAAATGCGCAAAAAATTTACAGCCGATCCGACGGTCTTCGTCGCTAAATCAACATCGACATTTTCGAAATCTCCCCGGCTGGCATCGGAAGGACTATTCCGGCGGTCCCGTACCCAACTCACACCAAATTCGGCGATATCCGTATTCTGGTTGAACAGCGGAAGCTGCTCAGGCGAAATGGAAGCAGCGTTGACGATCGTATCCACCTTCCGAAAAACATAGCGATATAGCAGCTTACTGGCGCTCGATAGGCGCTCGGTCAGCTGTATGGAAGCTTCGGAACGCCTGGAATCGAACGTCTGAATATCATGCGTTTTTTGATAAAGGATCGAAAGTTGAAGATTGAAATTTGGCGACGCGAAATAATTTGGGTCCGTGTATGTGAGAATTCCGCGGCCTTGAATCGTGCTTGCCCGCACCTTGAAGGACAGGTTATCGGCGCGCCCGGTTAGATTAGCTTTTGTGAGTTCCAGTGTGCCCCGAGGCGCGGCGCTGAGCGTGCTGCCCGCGGCTCCGCTACCCAGGCGCTGCACCTCGAATCCCAAGCCATACGCGAGGGTGTAACGTTTCGCTTCATCCACCATAACGACAAGCGTTTTTTCGTTCGTATCTCCATCCGGGTTTTGCGGTGCGATGGAAACGCGGCTGAAAATCCCGAGATTGTAGAGCTTTCTCTGTGTCTCCACGACGGCCCCTTCGTTCAAGGGTTCTCCCGCCCGGATTCCTACTTCTCGGGAAATCGTGCCAGGCCGCGTGTGCTCATAGCCGCTCAGAAGCACGCGCGCGACCAAAACCTGCCGCCCTTCGGTGATGTGATATTTCAGGCGCACGCCCAGCGGCGCATTCGGCCCTGCCGCCGGCACATTTTCCAGGTCAGCGGAAAAGCTGGCCTCTGAAAAACCCTGGTCGTAATAAATCGCCAGGATGTTGTCGCGGTCGGCCGAAACGTTGTACTCGGAATAGGGCTGGCCTTTCGAGGAACCTACAACCCCTAGAATCTCGTCCATGCTGAGTTGTCGATTTCCATCGATCGAAAGTGACGCAACCCTTGTCTGCTGGCCCTCCTTGACCTCGAACCGCACGAATAGATCCCCATGCCGGCCCTCATAATTATCGACAAGCTGGCTTTGCACTTCGATCTGGTGGAAACCGTTCGCATCGTATAAAGTGCGAAGCGAACCGATGTCATCGTTCAACAGGCTGGTCGAATAGCGCCCCGGCGACGCATACGCGGCGGCCTGAATCTTCAAGCGACCCTGAAGAATGTCAGAATCGAAATATTTGTTCCCCGTGAACGCCACCCCGACCAGGCGATGGTGGTCGCCACGATCGACATGGTAGGTGACGACACGGGCAGCGCGATGCAACGTGTCGCCCGATTCCTCCGCCGTCACATCCGATGTCGTGTACGTGACCTGCGCGTCAAAGTATCCGGCGCGTTGAAACCAATCGCGCAACGACCGCCGTCCCTCTTGAAGCAGGTCTTCGTCCACCGCTCCTTCCTGGTAAATTGGCACCAGCCTGCGCAGCGTTCCCTTGGGCACCTTGGCTCCCTCGACTGCCACGCGCACTTCCGACCCGGCGTACAGAGTGAACTCGACAGGCACGCTGTTCGCACTTGCATCGTACGCGCCACGGTGAATCGTCACGCGCGCCCCAAGGTATTCCCTCTTCGCCATCCACTTGCGCGCTCGGTCGGCCGTGCGATTGAGGCGTTCCGAAGTAATCTGGGCGCCAGTCTTGAGCTTGAGCAGTTCGCGCAGTTCGGTATCTTGAAATTGCGTCTGGTTCAGTATGGTAATCGCTCCGATTCGCGCTCGCGGACCGGGTGTGACGCGCACGACAATGTCTATCTGGAGCGTGTCGGGATGGGGACTCGTTTCATATGCGACTTTGGCTTGATATAGCCCCTCGTCTTCAAGAGTCTGACGAAGACGGTCCAGGGCGTCCTTCATGTCATTTGAGCGAAAGGTCTCGCCCACGTTGAGCCGAAGCGCAGACAGCGCTAGCGCATCTGCTGGAGGCTCTCGCAACCCTTCAATTTGCACTCGGTTTATATACAGATTCTGACGGACGACATAATCCAGCCGTACACCGCCCGGCACGTCCGCCATTTCGGCGCGCAAGTCGGCAAATCGGCCTGAACGGAATAGCTCTCGCAAGCTGGCGCTCTCGGCCTCTCTCGAGTATGATTGGCCAGGTTTGAGTGTCAGTTGAGGCGGATTTTCTTCCAACACTTTTCCGGATTCGGTGACCACACGTACGGCGGCCACCCGCAGCGGCTCACCGGCGGGACCGTCCTGCGCGAGGGCGTGACCTGCGCAGAACAGACAGAACGCCGATAGCCAGACGGCGAACCGTACGAAGGGGCGTTGTTCGCTCAGCATCTCTTCTCACAACAGAACCAGCGTAGCACAGCCGAGTTGCCTGCCCAGGGCGAAATCTACTCGCTAACGCGCAAAGCGTCACTCGATTCTCGCCCTATAGCCTCGGTGGCGCTATGATAGAAAGCGGGACAGGCGTCAGCCTGTTTGGTTTTGAATTCCGCAGCAACGGTGTAAATAATGTTGCCGTGGCGGAAGTCAAAAGAAAACAGGCTGAAGCCTGTTCTACTCGAAGATCGGCGCTCCATGGACCCAACATCGTACGAGCGATATTCCAGGCAGATTCTGTTCAGCGAAATCGGCGAGGCCGGTCAGCAGCGCTTACTCGATTCCTCCGCTGTGATCGTCGGATGCGGCGCTCTGGGTACAGCGCTGGCGAATCTGCTGGTTCGTGCGGGCGTCGGGAAGCTGCGAATCGTTGACCGAGATTTCGTCGAGCCTTCCAATCTCCAGCGCCAAACACTGTTTGAAGAATCCGATGCCACGGAAGCGTTGCCAAAGGCCGTGGCGGCCGAACGCCGCCTGCGCGCCATAAATTCGGGCGTATCCATCGAGGGCATTGTCGCCGATGTCAGTCCGAAGAATGCGGAGGAATTGTTGCGCGGGTTTCCGCTGATTCTTGACGGCACGGACAATTTTGAGACGCGCTTTCTGCTCAATGACGCCGCGATCCATTTGAACATCCCGTGGATTTATGCAGCCGTCGTCGCCAGCTATGGCGTGACGCTTACGGTGCGCCCAGGCGAGACAGCCTGCCTCGCCTGCGCTCTCGAATCCGGCAGCCCGTCAGCGGATAATGGCGGGCCTCATGGTTCCGAGACGCGCACCCCTGCCGGTGTGGAAGACACCTGCGACACCGTGGGCGTTCTTGGCGCCGCCGCGGGAGTCATTGCTTCGATCGAATCCGCGGAAGCGATCAAACTCCTGGTCGGCAAATCCGAATCCTCGGGGGGCCGCCTGATTTCCTGCGACGTATGGTTCGGCCGGTTCCAATCCGTCCGCGTGGCGCGAAATCCCGAGTGCCGCGCCTGCGTGCACCACGATTTCAAATACCTCGAAGGCGACGCGCAACCTCACCTAACGATGTGCGGCCGCGATTCGGTGCAGATTCACGAACGCCGGCGACAACTCGATCTCGCCGCGCTCGGCAAGCGCATCGCGCCAACCGTTGCGGAAGTGCGCGAAAACGGTTTTCTGCTGCGATTCCGCATTCCGCCCTACGAAATGACAGTTTTTGCCGACGGCCGCGCGATCGTCAAAGGCACACGCGACACCAGCGTGGCGAGATCGCTCTACGCGAGATATATCGGCGCTTAATATCGGGCGTAGGATTCAGCGAGGAGCATCCTTAGCGGAGCTGCCTTCGTGTAGGGGCACGGCACGCTGTGCCATTACAACTGCGATGCCACCAAAACTTATCGGTCTCGATTGAATTCGCGGGCGGTCTCGGCTTGCTTCGTCGGAAATCCAGGCTAGGCTGTTTTCCCCGCGTACTGCAATTTTACCCGCGCGCTTTTTTCCGCTACTGATTTCGCAAGCTCTTCCTTGTACGTGATAAGCCGCTGCGCGATTTCCGCATCGGATGTCGCCAGGATCTCCGCCGCGAAAATCGCCGCGTTAATGGCGCCGGGTTTATCGATAGCCATCGCGGCTACCGGCACGCCGGCAGGCATCTGTACGCTCGACAGCAATGAATCGATGCCGGAGAGAACCGTTGTCGCCATGGGCACCGCGACCACCGGAAGCGTTGTGATGGCCGCAACCACGCCGGCCAGATGGGCAGCTCCCCCCGCCGCGACGATTACAACCTTTAGACCGCGCGAAACCGCAGTCGAAGCATATTCATGCGTACGCGCCGGGGACCGGTGCGCCGACGTCACCTCAATTTCATACGGTACCTTGAATTTTTCCAGGATTTTGGCCGATTCGCTCATCACGGGCAAATCCGTGTCCGATCCCATGATGATGCCGACCAAAGGCTTGCCGCTGTTCTTCTCTTCGCTTTGCGTGCTCACTAGTTCCCCCATTTTATTGCGCAGCTTCCATGCGCGTTCGGTTCGGTGGCGCCGGCCTCTGGCCGGCGGTTCTACCGTATCTGAATCTGTCGAATCCTGTAACGTGCGATTCGGTCCTTCGCCGGTATAGCCTAACCGGAGTATAAGATACCAGCTACGATGCCGCGCTCATCCGCCCCACAGCTTGAATTCCATCACCTTGGCGGATTCGGCCCGATTCGACAACCCGGCATAAAATCCCTCGACGACCGCGGATCGCATCCTTCAGGCCGGGCCGAATCTCCTCAATCTGATGACACGGCGTGCACGCTTTGGTGACTACCAGCAGCGCTTCACCGACCTGAATATGTTGCCCTGGCGGCAATTCGGCAAGAGCCAGCCCGCGCGTCGTGATATTTTCCTTTACGCGTCCCGGAGGCACGCCGAATTCTTCGAGCGTTTCGATATCCATCAGCAAAACTTGCCTGCTGCTGTCTTTCCGTCCGTGAACGCAGCCCTTCAGTCCCTTGTTTTCCACCGCGTAGACTTCGTTGAACTCCCGCACTGGCTCGCCATGAGTCACCGATCGAAACAGGTGCAGGACTTCAGCCACAGGGCCCGTCTCCGGCGGCACGCGACTTGATTGCCTTCGCTCCGATGTCGTTCCGGTATTGCGCGCCTTCAAAATGAATCTTTCCTACTGCGTCATAGGCTTTGCGAATTGCTTGCTCAAGCGAAGCCCCCGTCGCCGTAACGCCCAACACGCGTCCGCCACTGGTCACAATGGAATCGCCGTCGCGTTTGGTTCCAGCGTGAAACACGGCAACGTCCGGCACCGACCTCACTGCGTCCAGCCCTTCGATGCGCTTTCCCGTTTCGTACGACCCCGGATACCCGGCGGCGGCCATCACGACGCACACCGCCGCGCCGGGTTTCCAGGCAGGCTTGAACGTACTCAGCTTTCGCGAAGCCACAGCGTCAATCGCGACCGCAAGATCGAAATCCATCCGCATCATGAGCGGTTGCGTTTCCGGATCGCCCATCCGGCAGTTGTATTCAAGCACCATCGGGCCGTCAGCCGTAAGCATGAGGCCGAAATACAGGAAGCCGTTGTAAGGAATTCCCTCCTCTGAAAGCCCGGCGAGCGTGGGGCACACGATTTTGTCAACGATCGTCGATTCGAGGTCATCCGAAATCATTCCGTCCGTCGAGTAGGCGCCCATGCCGCCCGTGTTGGGTCCCAGGTCTCCGTCGAAGATTCTTTTGTGGTCACGGGTGGGGGCCATCGGCAAAAACGATTGTCCGTCGGTCAAGACGATGAAGGAAAGCTCCTCGCCCTTCAGGCCCTTTTCCAGGAGCACGCGCGAACCACCGTGGCCAAGCTCATGCTTCTGAAGAAGGCGGCGAATGAACGCTTCGGCCTCATCACGGTGCTCGGCAACCAGCACGCCTTTTCCACCGCACAATCCTTCCGCCTTCACCACGACGGGCCAATCCACCGCATCGAGAGCCAGGATCGCCTCGCTGGCGGATTCGAATGCCCCGTAGAGCGTGGCTGTGGGGATTTGATAGCGCGTCATGAAATCCTTGGAAAATATTTTGCTGCCCTCCAGCCGCGCGTCACGCTGCGAAGGACCCACCAACCGCATGCCGCGAAATTCAAACTTGTTGCGAATTCCCGCAACCAGCGGGGCCTCCGGCCCCGCGACAGTAAGATCGGGTTTTAACCGTTCGGCAAGCGCGACGAGGCCGTCGACGTCATCCGCGTTTACGGGTAAGCATTCAGCGTCTTCCGCGATCCCGCCATTGCCCGGCGCACACCAAATTTTCGTCACCTCAGGCGACTGCCGCAGCCGCCACACCATGGCATGTTCGCGTCCGCCGCTTCCAATCACAAGAATCTTCACAATAGATTCACGATAGACGGAGGTCCGTTGACTGTCAACCCTGGGAGGCAATCATGGAAGGCAATAGGCATCCTGAACTCGAATCATTATGGGATTTTGCACCTTTGGAGATTCGAGGGGGCAATTTGGTTTTGGCCGCGGAAGGCGGATACCCGCCCAAAAAGCGGCCTGCGAAAGCACCCCTTGCCGGTGCAATGTGGTTTCGTAGGGGCCGATCCGTCCCGCGTCTTTCGGGACGGATCGGGCAGCTTTTTTTAAAATTGACCCACTGCCTGTCGATGACGCAGGTCGATCACGGAATTGACGGCGGTACTCGGTCGCATTACCATGCGGCCTGCCATGTCGGGCCAATTCCCCTCTCGGATCTTTCTATTCGCCTTACTCGTTTGCTTTTTCCTTTCCGGCGCCGCCGGACTGATCGATCAAGTCGTGTGGAGCAAGGCGCTTGGCTTGGTCTTCGGCCACACAGCGTATGCGGTCGCTACAGTCCTGGCGGTGTTCATGGCCGGACTCGCTTCGGGCAGCGCGTGGCTAGGTCGGTGGAGCGAGCGCAAGGCGTGGCCCATCGCGATCTACGGCTGGATTGAACTTGGAGTTGCGGCAACAGCCGCGCTTTCGCTCATAGGCCTCGCCGCCGTCCGCAGCATTTACGTCGCCGCGTACCCTCATGTCGCCGGGAGTCGTGTGGTCCTTCTCGCGCTGCGTTTTGTCGGCGCGGCGATTGTTCTTTTCCTGCCGACATTTCTGATGGGTGGAACGCTCCCGGTGCTGGTTCGGGGCCTGGTGCGCAATTCCTCGGAGCTTGGAGCGCGTATCTCGCGCCTCTACTGGATCAATACGGCAGGCGCGGTTGCCGGAACATTCGCGGCGGGATTCCTGTTGCTTCCCACGCTCGGGTTGCAACGGACCTTGAGTATTGCCGTGGCACTCAATCTGATTGCTGGCGGGCTTGCGCTATGGTTGTCACGTAGCGAGACGGTTGACGTCACCGGAACGCCAAATCCCGCGAACGAAATCGAAGAGGTTCGTTCCGGTCAGCCCTCGGCCTTGTACTTGATTTGTTTCGCGGCGGTTGGGGCAACGGCCATGGCATACGAAATCGGTTGGACGCGCTTACTCTCAACTCAGCTTGGCAGCTCCACCTATGCGTTCACGCTAATGCTCGGAACATTCCTGACGGGAATCGTTCTAGGCAGCGCCCTGTTCGAGCGATGGACGCGCCGATACAAAACGAGCGCGATGACTTTTGCGATCACGCAAACGCTGACCGCGTTGGCGGCTCTCGCGTTCCTGGTTTTATTCCCGTATTTAATTGAAATTCTGCCGCCAATTTTGCGCGCTACACACCAATCGTTTCGAGGCCTTGTTCTGGCTCAATTCGTCACCAGCGCGCTCGCGATGCTGCCTACGGCGGTCGTCTTCGGATTCAATTTCCCCGCGGTGATGCTTCTGATTGCCGGACCGCGAACCTCATCGGTCTCCGCGCCGGGCGCTGCTGTCGGGCGCGCCTATGCATGGAACACGCTCGGGGCAATCGTGGGGGCTATTACGGTTGGATTTTGGCTCCTGCCGCGATTAGGAAGTTTTCATCTGCTCGCAGCAGCGGCGGGGGTAAATCTTGTTCTCGCTGCCGTTCTTTCGATTGCGTCCGGTGCACGGAAGTCGTCGAGATTAATCGCCGTCGCGATGAATGTTGCCTTCTTGATTGTTGCGGGGTGGATCGGTTTCAGCAGTTATTTTTACGACCCGGCCGTGGCGGCTTTTAACACCGTGCTGTATTGGAATTTATACGATCGGCCACTGACACTATGGGAAAACGCCCACCTGGTCGATATCGTTTATTTCGCGGAGGGCTTGAATTCCACCATTTCGGTGGCCAGAACCGACGATTACATTTCCCTGCGAACCAACGGAAAAGTGGACGCCTCCAATCACGATGTCAGCACACAACTCCTGTTGGGTCATCTGGGCGCGCTGGCGCATCCGCCACGGCGAGTACTGCTGATCGGCTTTGGCAGCGGCATGACCGCTTCGGCACTGGTGGGCTATCCGGAACTGGAACGGCTGGACATCGTCGAAATCGAGCCCGCCGTCGTGGGCGCCGCGCCTCTGTTGACGCAACTCAACCGGGATGTGCTCCGCGATCCGCGCGTCCACGTAACGTTCGATGACGCGCGAAATTTTCTGTTCACGACGCGCGATCGGTACGACCTGATTATTTCGGAGCCGTCCAATCCATGGATTGCTGGCGTGGCCACGCTCTTCACTCGCGAATTTTACAGAGCGGTGCAAGCTCGCCTGGCTCCCGGCGGCGTTTTCGTTCAGTGGGTGCAGGCGTATTCCCTGTACACCGGCGATTTGCGCATGCTCCTCGCAACATTTCTTTCCGAGTTTCATGGCGCCACGCTCTGGCACGGCGATGCGCCGGACCTTATTTTGATGGCTCCAAGTCCGCCGGCAAATACATTACTAAGCCGCGCACAGGCCCTTTACGACCGTCCTCGCCTGCATGACGATTTCAAACAATTGGGGATGGAGGAAGCCGCCGGAGTGTTTGGCTACTACCTGCTCGACGATGCGGGCTTGCGAAAATTCGCCGCCGGCGCTCCGATCAATACGGATGATCTTACGCTGCTCGAATATCACGCCCCGCGATCTTTGCTGGCTCCAGGCCTCGAAGACAGAAACCGCGCCGCAATTCTTCAGGAGCAGACGAATCCTCTCCCTGACGATTTTGCGCCAGATCGGCGCGACGCCGCGCTAGTCGCCTCGGCTACAACGTCCGTCAACCTGGAAGACGTCGAGGGCGCCGCGAGATTTTTGCGGCCTCTCGAAAATCGTCCGGTCACCGCACCCGTCGCTATCGCTCGCGGACGCGCCGCGCTGGCCGGCTCCAATTTTAAAGTTGCCCTCCAGGCATTTACTGCCGCGCTGGCGATCGATCCCGATTCCATTCAAGCCGAGTGGGGACTTGCCGAGACCGACAGGAAGTATGGCTATAATGACAAGGCCCGCCAGGAATTTGCGCGCCTGCTGGACCGAGATCCGAAAAACGTCCCCGCTCTAAAATCACTTGTGCGCCTCGATATGGATTTCTCCCTATGGTCTGAAGCAGAAAGCCTAGTGCGGCGGCAGATCGAGGCGGATCCGAGCGCTGGAGCCGCAGGGTACGCGCAGCTTGCCGAAATCCTGCTGCGGGCCGGTCGCTTAAGGGAGGGCTACGGCGCAATAGAGGAGTGCCTCGCTCGCGACCCGTACAATTTGCGCGCGCACGTCTACCTCGGCGAACTGCTCGCAAGGCAGAAAAAATGGGCTGAGGCGCGCAAGAATATTGAATTCGTGAAACGATATTTTCCCGAAGCGGACAAGACGATCTATCCCCTTCTCTTCCAGATTGACAATGCCATGGGCGATTCGCGCGCCGCCGCCGAAGCGGTACGTTTCGGTTTGCGGATGTTTCCCGACAATGAAGAACTGAAACGACTGAACTCGTTGCTTTAGCCGGTCTCCCTGTTGTTGTCGGGGCACGACAAGTCGTACCCTGCGGTCGACTCGGTTGTGCATCAGTTTCGTCAGCAGCTACCGTCCTTAACCTTTGATGACCGTGTCTTGCTTGCGGGAATGTTGGGTGGCCGACGGGCCGGCCACAGGGCACGGCGTGCCGTGCTCCTATACCGACGCCGATAGAATTTATTGTCTCAGGACAAAAAAGAGGGCCCCCTGCGGGAGCCCTCCTGTGAGGCGTAAAATCGCGAGTTTTAGAATGGATTAGTTTGTGGCGGTGGCCCTGGCCGACGTCGCTCCAGCCTTGGGTGCACTCAAGTAGCCGGTGATTTTCTTGTCGCTAACCTGGTTGACGACCAATTCGAGCGGTTGACGCGAGCCACCTGCATAAAAATAGATGGGCTCGTTAACCGCCTTGTTCTTCTTTTCGAGGCGCATGTCATCGACGTACAGCGCAACGGTGTACTGGTGTTTCTTCGCGCTGGCGCTGCGAAATTCGATCTGTGTGGAGCCGACGTGTTCCTTCTGTCCTTTGGAAGTCAGCGTGAACTCATAGTAGTCGCGTTCGCCCATGCGTTTGAGCTGTTCGAGTTCCTCATGGTTGCGAGCAATCAATTCGCCGTGCTCGCCGCGTAGTTGCTCCAGATTGCCCTTCGTTGCGCTTAGATCGGTCTTCACGCCATTGACATCGGTGCCTAGCGCCTTCACATCGTCGGCGCTCGCCTTTGTAGCCAGCGTGCTTTCCACGGCGGTGAGCTTCTTCGAGTAGTCGGCGCGAGTCTGCTTCACTTGCGTGCGGGCAGTGTCCAGCTCTTCTTGGGTCAGCTTCAGTTTGTCGGTCACCAGGTTCAACTCGCCCTGCATCTGTGCGTTCGTCTGCTCCGCCTGGGCCATGCGCTGGGTAATCCCTTGCTGGTCCGCTTGATACATCTTGGTTTGTGCGGCCAAGGCCTGTTCCGCGGTTTTCGCGTGGTCAGTCGCATTCCACGCCATGCCCACGCCCACTAGGGAGAGGACCGCCAGCCCGACAACGGCCAGCCCCATCCATCGCGGTGCACCTTCCGTCATCGCCTGGTCATTCTCTCGTTCTTCAAACATTGTCATAATCTCCTTTTGCCGGTTTCCCTTGCAGCTTCTGTAATTGCACGCCTCAAGCCAAAGAGGGCGATCCGGCGAATACCCTATGTATGTAGCACTAGATTCGACTCTTATTCAGAATGCTGCGGGACCCACAGCGTAGAAAGCGTGTCAGAATTGGGTGTAAATTTTACGTCGAGGAGCACACTTCTGAGTTAACTCATTGAATACAAATAGTTTGAAAAAATATGCGAGTTTTCGACAACGGGACACGAGTTAAGGGCATGGATTAGAGGAGATTCAACTACGCGACGCGAGAATGCGTATCGGAGCTGACGTTTCTGTCGAAGTAAACTTCAAGGGTTAGAGCGGCCCCATCGAACACTGTGCGGCAGTTCGGGCAACCGGCAAGGTGGCGCTGCACCTCGCTGGCGACCTCGGGAGCCAAGCGCCCTTCCAGGTATTCACAGATCAATCGGATTGTCGCTTTGCAGGTCATGGTCATGACGCCGTCCCCTGGAACTGGGCCTATCTCCGCTGATAATTGAGCACGCGGCGAACCAAAGTATTTTCCTGTTCGACTCACCCACAACATGCAGCACACAATAGGGTTATATAGAACCAAGGAATGCGGGGCAGCCCAAGATCTGCATAAAAGCGGGAATTTTTTCGTTCTGGGAACCATTCTTACCGTAGAAACCGCAGTAGTCAAGATCGAATCGATGCATTGCGGGAATGGTTTTCGGACCGTGTCCGTAGTAAACCTATTGTATACAGTGACTTATCTTGTTATGGTCATGTTGCGTAAGACTGCGATTCGTTCCTCAAGCGGCGGGTGGGTGCTGAACATACGGGAAAACACTTGCCCGCCACTCAACGGTGCCACGATGAATAAAGACGCTGTGGTCGGCGAGACATCCATCGGAATTCGCTTGTTGTAGGCGCCTAACTTCTCCAGCGCGCTGATCAAGCCGTTGGCGTGTCCTACCATGCGCACCCCGGACGCGTCGGCGGAAAATTCTCGCTGGCGCGAAATTCCCAACTGGATCAGCAACGCCGCGATCGGCGCGACGATTAACATGATTAACGCGGCAAGTCCTCCCCCACCTCGATTTTCGTCTCGGGAACCGCCAAAGCCGCCAAAGATCATTGCCCATCGGCCCATCGAAGCAATCCACGTAATTGCGCCCGCCAAAGTCGCGGCGATGGATGTGATCAGGATGTCGTAGTTGCGAACGTGCGAAAGCTCATGCGCAATCACGCCCTCAAGCTCATCGTCATTCATCAATTCCATCAATCCGGCTGTGACCGCGACCGAAGCGTGCGACGGATTCCGCCCCGTTGCAAATGCGTTCGGCGCCGGCTGAGGAATTACGTAAAGCTTCGGCATCGGCAGTTGAGCTTTGGCCACGAGCCGCTCCATCACGGTATACAAACGCGGGAGTTGCTCGCGGGAAACCGGCTGTGCGCCGCTGGACATCAGGGCAATCTTGTCGGAAAAGAAATACGAAATACCATTCATGACGACCGCCATCACGAGACCGATGGTCATGCCGCGCTCGCCGGCAATCGCTTCGCCGCCTAGAACCAGCAATAACGTTAATACTGTCAGTAAAAATAGTGTTTTTATCGCTCTCATACTTTCACCTATGAACCCGCCAATTTCAGTCTAGAAGCTAATATGGGGGCCGTCAACCTGCGCCGGCACGACCCCCCCAATCGATGATTTCAGTGGCGACGCCCGGCTTTCGCGGTTGTAGCACCTGCCGTCGCTCCCGATTCGGTCGCTTCGACTGCCTGTTTCTGCGCCACTTTTCCCTCGACGCGCTTGAACCGCATGGCATCCGTATCTGGATCGATGTCAACCCTCACCAGATCTCCCGGCAAGACGCTGCCATCGAGAATTTGCATCGCCAGCGGATCCTGCACCAGCCGCTGCACGGTTCGCCGCAGAGGCCGCGCCCCGTAAGCGGGATCGTAGCCCTCTTGAACCAGACGTTCACGTGCCGCCGGCGTTAATTCGATTCGGACGTTGCGTTCGGCGAGCATACGCACCACCTTGGCGAGTTCCAAGTCGATGATCTTGTTGAGCTGCTCCTTCGCGAGCGGATTGAACAGCACAATGTCATCGATCCGGTTGATGAACTCGGGACGAAACGCTTGCCGTAGCGCTTCAAGCGCTTCCTTCCGTGCGCGCTCGGGATCCTTCCCGGCCAGATCGAACAGCGCGCTGGACCCTACATTCGATGTCATTACCAGCACCGCGTTGCGAAAGTCCACGGTGCGCCCTTTTCCGTCGGTCAGGCGGCCGTCCTCAAGAATCTGCAACAGCACGTTGAACACGTCTGAGTGGGCCTTTTCAATTTCATCGAAAAGCACCACGCAGTATGGATGGCGGCGCACTTTTTCGGTAAGCTGTCCGCCCTCCTCATAGCCAACATATCCTGGAGGCGCGCCGATCATGCGCGAGACGGAATGCTTCTCCATGTATTCGGACATGTCGAGACGGATCATGGAGCGTTCGTCATCGAATAAAAATTCAGCGAGAGCGCGCGCCAGTTCCGTTTTTCCCACGCCGGTCGGCCCAAGGAAAATGAACGAACCGATGGGCCGGTTGGGATCGGAAAGCCCGGCGCGATTTCGCCGGATGGAATTGGCGACGCGTTCGAGAGCGGAATCCTGGCCGATCACTCGCTGGCGCAGGCGGGATTCCATCGTCACCAGCTTTTGGGCTTCGCCTTCGAGCAAGCGCCCGACGGGGATGCCGGTCCACTTGCTTACGAGCTTGGCGATGTCCTCCTCGCCCACTTCTTCCTTGAGCATGCCGCCGTTCTTTTGCAAGTCCGCCAGATTTTTCTGGGCCGCAGCCAATTCCCGTTCGGCGGTTCCCAGGGTTCCATAGCGAATCTCAGCAACACGCGCAAGGTCTCCGGTGCGCTCCAGGCGTTGTTCTTCCGTCTTGAGTTGCTCGATCCGTTCCTTCAATTTTCCAATCTTTGCGACCGCCTCTTTTTCCACCTGCCACTGAGCTTTGCGGGCGCTCGATTCCTCACGCAGCCCGGCCAATTCCACTTCCAACTCCTTCAATCGCTCCTTGGAGTGAGCGTCGGTTTCGCGCAGCAATGCCTGGCGCTCGATCTCCAGGTGCAGGATCCGCCGTTCGATTTCGTCGATCTCGACGGGCAGCGAATCGAGCTGCATCCGCAGGCTCGCGGCGGACTCGTCGATCAGATCGATGGCCTTGTCCGGCAGAAACCGGTCCGTGATATAGCGATGTGACAGCGTTGCCGCCGCCAGAATGGCCGCGTCCTGAACGCGCACGCCGTGATGCAGTTCGTATCGCTCTTTCAACCCGCGCAAAATCGCGATCGTATCTTCCACCGTAGGCTCGGCGATCAAGACCGGCTGGAAGCGGCGCTCCAAGGCGGGATCTTTCTCGATGTATTTCTTATATTCGTTCAAGGTGGTGGCGCCAATCGCTCGAAGTTCGCCTCGCGCAAGGGCGGGCTTCAGCATATTGGAAGCGTCCATCGCGCCCTCCGCCGCGCCCGCGCCGACCAGCGTGTGTAGTTCGTCGATGAACAGAATGACCTGACCGTCGGACTCTGTAATTTCCTTTAGCACCGCCTTTAGACGGTCCTCGAATTCTCCGCGGTACTTGGCGCCCGCCACAAGCGCCGCCAGATCGAGTGCGATAACGCGCTTCGGACGCAGAACCTCAGGGACGTCTCCGGCAACGATGCGTTGCGCGAGCCCTTCGACCACCGCTGTCTTGCCGACTCCCGGTTCGCCGATCAGCACCGGATTATTCTTGGTGCGGCGCGCCAGAATTTGCATGACGCGGCGAATTTCATCGTCGCGCCCTATGACGGGATCGAGTTTCCCGCGACGCGCCAGCTCGATCAAATCTCGGCCGTATTGCTCTAGCGCGCGAAACGTGGACTCCGGATTCTGCGACGTCACGCGATGGCTGCCTCGCACGGACGTAAGTGCTTGCAGAATCGCTTCGCGCGTAGCGCCCTGTTTGGTAAGAAGCTCGGCGGCTTCGTCGTTACGAATCGTGGCGATGGCCAGCAGAATGTGCTCGGCCGACACGTAATCATCCTTAAATTTTTACGCTTACACAAAAGCGCCCTCGAGAACTTTGTTCGAGGCCTGGCTCAGTTGCTGTTGCGCAACACCAGTCACTTTCGGAAAACGGCCAAGGCGGACTTCGATATCGCTTGCGAGGGCCTCCGGCCGAATGCCCAAACGGGCCAGCAGCGGTGGCACAACGCCGTCGTGTTGAGCGACTAACGCGGCCAAAAGATGCAGAGGCTCGATCTGTTGATGGTCGTGCCGGGCAGCGATGTCCTGCGCCGACTGAACGGCTTCCTGCGCTTTGAGAGTGAGTTTGTCGAAGCGGATCATTTCTTAGTACCTCTTTCTTCTTGTCTCTCCAAAAACCAAGGGGCCGGCTTGCCGCCGACCCCTTTCACTGTTGGCAAGCATGAACTTTATTGCGAGCAACTAATTCTTTGCTACATTCACGTTTACCTTGACCTGGCGCGGCTTGGACTCCTCGCGCTTGGGCAAATTAACGGTCAGGACGCCATTCTTGTATTCCGCGCGAATGGACTCGGGATTGACCGTGTTCGGCAACGAGAAGCTGCGGCTGAACGCGCCATAGGTGCGCTCCACTCGAAGGTAGTTTTCCTCCGAAACCGACTTCTCGAACTTACGCTCCCCGCGAATCGTAAGCAAGTTGTTCTCGACGCGAACATCGATGTCCTTCTCATCCACATCGGGAAGATCCGCCTTCACGACCAACTCATTCGGTGTCTCATAAATGTCCACGGCGGGCGCCCAAGTCGTTAAGGCCGACTCATCGCCGTGCGTCCGGACAGTCTCATTAAAAATTCGGTTTACCTGGTCTTGCAAAGTGGCAAAACCTCGGAAGGGCTCAAATCGGGTGATTGTTGTCATGGCTTTATGCTCTCCTTGCTTTCGTTAGAATAATAACTGCGAGCACAGCATATAATATGCGTCTATCAGTGTCAAGTATTTTATTACGGCCATTATCAGATTTTAATAGATTATATATATATGTAAATACAGTAGTTATATCCGCTATGCGAAGCTCATTTGCGCTCCCGCACGAACTTGACATATAGTACATCCACTTACGATGCGACTATCTGAATTCAGTTTTGACTTGCCAGCGGACCGGATCGCCCAGCGCCCTCTCGATCAGCGCGACGCTTCACGCATGTTGATCCTGGACCGTGAGAAGCAGGCTTGGGAGGATTCCGCGTTTTCGACTTTTCCCGAGCGCCTTAGAGGAGACGAACTCCTGGTCGTTAACAACGCGCGGGTCATCCCGGCTCGCTTGTTTGGGCGGCGCTTAGGCGTTCGAGCGGAAAAGCCTGGACGAAATCGCCGTGCGGCGCGTGAATTCCTGTCGTCCGAGATCGAAATCCTTCTTACGCGGCAGATCTCGGCCGACGAGTGGGAAGCACTGGTTCGGCCGGGACGAAAGATGCGTGTTGGAGAACGCGTGGAGTTCGGTGAGGGGGAACTTTCAGCGGAAGTGATTGGCCGGGGGGAGTACGGTCTTCGCCGAATCCGCCTGACTGCAAAAGGAGACCTGAACACGGCCATCGAGAACCTCGGCCACATTCCGCTTCCTCCATATATTGCGCGCGAAGACGAACCGGCGGATCGTGCACGCTACCAAACGATCTTCGCGGCACGGCCGGGAGCCGTGGCTGCGCCCACCGCCGGTCTACATTTTTCTCCGGCGATTCTCGAAAAACTTCGCGAGCGCAATATCGAAATCGCAGCCATTACCCTGGACGTCGGGCTCGGCACATTTCAGCCCATTCACGAAGAGGAGATCGAACAGCATCGAATTCATTCCGAGCGTTATGAAATCCCGGAGGAAACGGCAACCGCAATCTGCGATGCGCGCCGCGACTCGC
>JBEKCU010000036.1:0-21057 GCA_050014735.1 Candidatus Acidiferrales bacterium
CCAGTAATCGGGAGGATAATACTCTGCCGCAGCCTTCGCTGTAGGGGCCACGACCGCCGACAATGCTACAGTGTCGCCGGGCGATGCTTGCACCGGATCCGAATCCACCAGGCCATATCCCCTGACCCAAACTTTATATTTCGCCTTCGGGAGATCCGGTACCAGGTAACGGCCGCGGTCGTCGGTCACCACGATCTTGCGATACTTGGTGCCCAAATCCAAGGTCTCCGCGATCACCCAGACGCCGGCTTCCGGTCCCTGTGCACTCGTCACCGCGCCGCTGATAGAACCGGCGGAGGGCGGCGCCATGCGGTGCGATTCCGTTTTCACGTCGGCGGACTTTGGCTGCGGGCGAGCCTCGCTACCAGCGATGGCGATCACGGCGGCTACAAAGCTGCAGCACAGAATTACAGCGATTGTTCTGTTGCGGATCAACTTGTCTCGCATGACGCTCTCCTCGGGAAGATCCCGTTTCGGTCGCCGAAAACGAGGCCGTCAGAATTTGGTTTACTTGTTTTTAAGAGCCTTAATCGATTCGTCCTCGGGGGCAATGACTCCCTTTTCATACTGTCGATACTCCCGGGGACTGCAGATGAATTCCCGAAATTCTTCCTTCACAGCCTTATGATAATACTTCTTGAATCCCGGCCAGACTTTGTCTCCCCATGCTTTTGGATCGGCGTACGTCATCTCGATCTCGAGATTGTCACGATCCACACGATGGAATCGCTCGATCAGATGGAAGGCCGTGCTCTTGGAATGGCCTATGCTCTGGCTGATCATGGTCTTGCCGTTGTAGCCGACCGTATCCACCACCAAAATATCGCCCTCCCAGTGGGCGCTCGAATCTCCTTCGTAGGTGGGATCGAGATAGACATCTTTGGGATGTTCGCGGTTCATCCAGAACGTTCGCCACTCGTGGTGATACTCGAACAACTGATACATCCGGCTTCCATCGGCGGTAGGAACAAACTCCATTTCGCCTAGTTGAGGGTAATCGTAGATTGCCGGCGCCGAAAGGGGTTCGCAATCCTTGGCTGGGTATTCGCCGTCGAGATCGTTCGCCGGAACACCGTTTTGATCCGCGGAAAAGCAGGGTTCCTGGATGCTCGGGCAGTAATGTCCAGGGCGGTCCCAGCCGGGGGTGTGAGTACCTTCCAACGAATCATGCGAGATGGATTTATACAGCAGATTCTTTTTGGCCCAATCGGTCAAAGGAGGCTCCGGAATCCGCTGGTCAAAGCTCGCATAATCCTGTAGGCCGCCAGGTCCTCTTCCTGGCCCCACCTGGGTGTGCCAAAAATTTCCGATCCAGGGGCCAGCCAGGTCATGGGGATCGAACGACTGGTCACCGGAGGCACCCGGTTTTGCGTTCCCTGCGTCGTTCTGCGCGCGCAGTACAAGAGGTGAAAAGACCAGCGCCGTAACCAAGGAAGCGATAGAGACCGTGTAGCGAATTCTCATTACTCCTATCCTCCCTAACTCAAAGCTCGACTCGAAATCATCGCCAGTAAGTGGACCGCGGGGGTTGGCGCTAGTTCTCCTGTTGCGATTGAGGCCGGCCCTTGGGGAATACTCGGCCATCGGCAAGCGTGCACTTAATCAATAACCCCGCGTGCCCTGGGCCCTTTGCAGGATGGTAAACAATCGTGACCTCGTCCCCGGGCTTCAGTGTATCGAAGTCCCATCCCCCCTCTCTCATGGCGCGCACTGTGCCGGCATCCTCGATAACCCAGGGATTAGTATTTCCATTTTCATCTTTCACTTCCAGGTCGATCTGGGAGTGCGGGTTGGCCATCATGAAGTATGTAATCGTACCTTTGACGGTCTTCGTTATTTGCATGTCGTACGCGGCGTACCCGTGGTGGGCGAGGATGGGGGTTGAAATCGCTAGAACGGCGGCGAACACTGCAAAAATAGCTATCGATTTGGTTTTCATTGTTCCGCATCCATTGAAATGTTTGAACCGTTTGCTAGCTGAATGCGACAAATCTAGTTCACATCCAGTAGCGTGTCAATCCACATCTGGGACGCTTCATCCGCGCTCCTGAAGCCTCGGATTCTCATTTTGCAGCTCTCCATCCGAGGAACCGCGGGCTATGGTATAGTGCGCACAATGTTCCTGGAAAAATCTGTCGGCGGGTTTTCGGCGGCAACTCCGCGGCAGCTTGCAAGACCGAAGTTTATGAAGCGTCGTTCATGTTTGGTGCCCGTTTTGATTCCGTAAAGCGGAGATACTGCGATGACATCGAAATCGAAATCAGCGATGGTTGCCACGCCATCCTTTTTCATTTTTTGTTCGGTTCTATTCGCGGCGACAATCCGGATAGAGGCTGCGCCGCGAACCCCGTTCGCGCCGGGTCAAGCGGGAGCCAGTGGCGTTAGCGTGGGCGCGGACAATATCGGAGGCGTCGTAACCAGCGCGAACGGACCGGAAGCCGGCGTGTGGGTCATTGCGGAAACGGCGGATTTCAAGGTCAAGTTTCGGAAGATCGTGGTGACCGACGATCGAGGACGCTACCTGTTGCCGGACTTGCCCAAAGCGGCTTATAAGGTGTGGGTGAGAGGATACGGGCTGGTGGATTCCCCTCCCGTGGATGCGACACTTGGGAAAACTCTGGCGCTCACCGCAGTCATCGCCCCCGACGCGCGCGCCGCTGCGCAATATTATCCTTCCAATTACTGGTATGCGCTTTTGAAAATTCCACCCAAGAGCGCCTTCCCAATGAAAATTCCTCCTCCTCCAAACACGGAGAAGGCATTGCACTTCGCCGATTGCCGGCAAGCCCTGGCAAGGTGCGAGCAGAACGCCGCAAGAGACACCATCCCTGGCCTCACCGAAGCAGATGTGCGCAATGGCATCGAGGTGTCGAACCAGGCGGAGTACGTGTACAACGTGAAAAGGCTTTGCGAAGACTGCCATCAGATGGGCGATAAAGCGACCCGTGAAATTGAGCCAGAGCTCGGAACATTCAAGTCCAGCACTGAGGCATGGGATCGCCGCGTTCGAGCGGGCCAGGTCGGCGGCCGGATGATTACATCTCTGGACGCTCGCTTCGGTCATGACACCGGCCTGGCATTGTTTGCGGATTGGAGCGATCGCATTGCAGGCGGGGAATTGCCACCCGCCCCGTCGCGACCCGAAGGTCTTGAGCGCAACGTTGTGCTTTCCATTTGGGACTATGCAACGGATAAAGCGTTCGTCCATGACATTACCGCGTCGTATCAGTGGGACCCTACAGTCAATGCTCACGGTGCGATTTATGGCGGGGACTTTTCCGCTAACACACTTGAGTTTCTGGACCCAGTGGAGTTCACCAGGGGAGCCATGACAGCTCCGATGACACATCCGGAGGATCGCAGCCGCATTAAGCCGCGGTCATGGCCGACAAATGAAGCACCCTCGCCGTATTGGGGCAATCAGATCATTTGGAACGATCCGACCAATCCAAATGAGCCAAGAATGGACCGCAAGGGAAGGGTCTGGTATCGCTCCCAGACACGAGCAGACCTGCCGGACTTCTGCAAAGCGGGTTCGAACAATCTTTTCGCGAAGAACTTTCCCTTCAGAGGCGATCCTTCCGGCCTGATCGTGTACGACCCCAAGACCGGCAAGCAGACAGCGATCGACTTTTGCGCGGGGGGACATACCGTCTTTGCAAAAGACAAGGATGACACGCTGTACCTAGGCTTGGGATTGTCCAGCGGCGGGATCGGATGGTTCAAGACGCGCGTCTGGGACGAGACGCACGATGCCGAGAAGTCGCAAGGCTGGTGCCCCGGCGTGATCGACTACAACGGCGATGGAAAAACTGGCCCCTTTACGACTCCGGATCAGCCTCTCGATCCAAAACTCGATCGATTGCTCGGAGGTGCCCAGGGATACGGTATGGGCGTTAATCCAGTCGATGGCAGTGTTTGGGTTGTCGGCGGCGTAAACGGAGGACCAAAGGCTTCGGTGCCCGGTAAAATCGTCCGGTACACGACCGGGACAAACCCACCTGAAACATGCACGACGGAAGTCTACGAACCTCCGTTCAACAATCCAAAGGCTCCCGGAGTGGAAGGTTATGAAACTCAGGGCGTGGAAATCGATAGCAAAGGTTTAGTCTGGGTTTCACTCGGAGGGAGTGCTCACCTGGCCAGTTTCGATCGCAGCAAGTGCAAGGTACTGCGAGGACCGACCGCCACCGGACAACAGTGCCCTGAAGGCTGGACACTTTATCCGGTGCCAGGACCGACCTTCAAAGGGACAGACATACGCTCTGACTACTTCTATTTAAGCTGGGTCGATCGCGAGAACACCCTCGGATTAGGCAAGGACATACCGGTGGTGGACGGAACCTGCTCGGATTCGCTGATCGCCTATCTTCCGGACCAGAAGAAGTTTGTGACGATGCGAGTGCCGTATCCGATGGGGTTCTACACGCGCTCGATGGATGGACGCATTGACGATCCGAAAGCGGGTTGGAAAGGCCGCGGAATTTGGGCAGGCAACAATGAAAGGGTTGTGTGGCATATCGAAGGCGGCAAAGGTATGACCAGTCAAATGGTGCACTTCCAGATTCGGCCAGACCCGCTTGCCAAATAGCTTATGATTCAATCCAAGCGAGAGTATGATGAGCGCGTTCAATAATCTATATTCACGGACCCAGCGGGAGCACGATTGGACGCTTGCACCGCAAGCTTCGGGCGGGCCATAGATGCGTCGGTGAATCCGAGCATTACCTGTGAGACCATCGCGTGTAGTGGGCGATGTAATCCAAAATATTCAAATCCTAAACTTGCACCCGATATGAACTCAGGGAGGTTAAATCATGGATAGCATGGGAAAGAAAACGACACTTCGACAGCGTCTCGTGATGACCTTTGCGATCGCAGTTACGCTGCTGTGCAGTTGCCTCTCATCTTCCGCTCAGCAAAAAATCGTGCGAGGTACCATCAAGGGAACGGTGACCGCGGATCAAGGGCAAGTCATTGGTTTCCGAGTTGCCGCTCACAATTTAGATCAGAAGCTCTGGTACACCGTATTTACCGTCAAGGGAGAATACACAGTCCCGCAGGCGCTGCCGGGCCGCTACGAAGTGTTCGTTTACGAGCCGGCCTACGATTCTCCCAAATCGCCCGTGCAACTCGGGCCAGGCGAGAGCAAGACGGCCGACCTTGCGATCAAGAAACATGTCGCAGCGGCTGACAGTAACGCCGCGAAGATCGAGTATGTCAGCACTATGGACGACGTCTATCCGCCGGGCCCGGGGCTGGATCTGGTGCGGGAAAACTGCACTGGTTGCCATGGCGATGACCTCAGTCGGTATCACTATACGAGGGAAAAGTTCTTGCAGGGCATCGAGAGGATGACGGAAACCGGTCCCGGATATAACCAATACGTGATTGCGCTGGGTAGAACAATTATTACCAAGAGCCAAAAGGACCTCATCGCGGATTACCTGGTTAAGAATTTCGGGCCAGGAAGCGTGGAGAAGAGACTCAGAGTCGACCCATTGGTCGTGGATGAAGCTGTTGCCGGCAAGATGATCTATGTTTCCTACGACGTTCCCGATCTCCCTCTCGTCACTCGCGGCAATGAAATCGGTGCGCCCATGGTGGACGGGATAACTCCTCAAAGGCCGGCGGAATCCCAGCAACATATGGGCTCTTTATATATTTCACCTGTCGATGGGAACGTATTTTTTTCCGCGCGGGCCTCGAACTCGATTCTTCGACTCAACCCGAAAGATCTCGATGCCTCCGAGCGGTGGCAGAATTATTTCTCAAAAGGGGAGTACGCCGGCTCCAGCGGCATGGCGATCGATAAGCAAGGCCACGTATACTGGGCGGAATTGGCAGCAGCAAGGATAAGCGAACTCGATCCGAACACGGGAAAGCAGATCCGGTACGCGTTGCCGGAACAGACCGGCGCCGTGCATGAAGTGGTTGTCGACAAGGACGGCAACGTCGGATTCGACCTGATCTGGGGGGCGTTTTTGGGCAGGATGGAGGCGAAATCGCGCAGAATTCATATGTATCCTACGCCGACGCCGGACAATGGAATGTACGGACTGGCAGTGGACCAGCGCGGCAACTTGTGGGGAGCCGGCTGGCAGAAAGGCTCCATCGGCGAGTGGGACGTGGAAACCGAATCGGTGAAGGAATTCAAGGTGCCGAACTCGTGGGGACAAGTTCGACGGATTGGAGTGGACTCGAAAGGCATCGTCTGGGCCTCCGAGCACAATGTTGGGATCATCGCCAGACTCGATCCCGCGACGGGCAAGCTCACCGAATACAAGTTACCGTTGAATGGCGCCCAGCCCTACGATTGCTGGCCGGACAAATCCGATAATATCTGGATATCGGACCAGACGCACAGCGCGATGATCAAACTCGATCAGAAGACCGGCAAATTCACTTTCTACCCGATGCCTCAACCGAACCAGAGTGTTAACAAGATTCAGGTGGCGGACGACAATACCATTTGGCTTCCGACCCGGTTCGTGCGTTACTCGACGGGGCAGCACCTCTATCCCAATGGCTACACGGCCGATGCTCCGCCGATGCCATGAGCGCTTTTCTATTCAGACGGGCGCGGGCGCAATGGAGGGAAACGATGCGTGCGGAAACTACGACTCCGAATTGTCCACATGTTTAGCGGACACGGACGAAGCTTCATCAACCGATCGGTGGTTTCTTCAGGCAGCTCCTCCAGCACCCAATGTCCGGTGTCTTTCAGAATGAAAACCTTCACATCCGTCGCGACTAGTGTCCTGACTCAGAAATAATTTGCGTAGATGCATTGGACTATTGTAGTTAGCGCCGCGAGATTTGCCACAGCGACGATGAAAGCATACGGTCACTGATTTATGAAAGCATTCACCGAGTTACGACGCTAGTTTCAGTAGCCGCGCCAATACATCTACACTTTCTTTCTCGCGGCCGATTATCGGGACTGGAAACGTCGGCTTGTTTTGCGAGAGCTGCGCGAAATCCCCAGCTGGAATGAAGCAAAATAGGCCCAGCCTGCGCGCCTGGCCTGAAATATGACTCCCACGTCTCCATGCAATCCTCGAAACATCCGGCTGTCGCGTCGCAATTAGAACACGGGAATCGTACCGGTG
Source organism: Candidatus Acidiferrales bacterium (assembly GCA_050014735.1). Classification (GTDB taxonomy): domain Bacteria; phylum Acidobacteriota; class Terriglobia; order Acidiferrales; family UBA7541; genus Palsa-360. Next base: position 7,113 of record JBEKCU010000036.1, read on the forward strand.
TATTCTATTGGGGAATATCTTTCTTGGTGTGATCCGAGAGGTTTATCGTGCGACGATAGATGCGTCCACGATTTTGCCGGATCAAGGCTACGATGAGAAGGAGACATGATGAAAGCGACGCAATTGCTTCACAATATGGGCCAGAGCCTCTGGCTCGATAACATCACCCGCGACCTGCTGAACAGCGGCACACTCCAGAGCTACATCACCGAACTCTCAGTAACGGGGCTTACGTCAAATCCGACGATCTTCGATCATGCCATCAAGAACAGCAGCGCTTATGATGCCGCGATTCGGGAGAGGCTGAGTCAGGGTAAATCCGGTGAGGCGCTGTTTTTTGACTTGGCGCTTGAGGACATAACCCGCGCGGCCGCACTGTTTCGGCCAACACACGAACGCACGGACGGCGTGGACGGATGGGTGTCGCTCGAAGTCTCGCCGTTATTGGCGTATGACACGGCCAGTACCCTGGCGGCGGCCAAGGATCTTCACACCCGCGCCGGAGCGCCGAATTTGTTCATCAAGATTCCTGGAACCAGGGAAGGCCTGCCCGCAATCGAGGAGGCCATCTTTGCCGGCATTCCGATCAATGTCACTCTCATATTCTCCCGCGAGCAGTACGTGGCGGCTGCCGAGGCCTTCCTTCGAGGTATCGAGCGGCGAATCGACGCCGGGTTGAATCCCGCGGTAGGGTCAGTCGCTTCGATATTTGTCAGCCGCTGGGACGCTGCGGTTACCGGTAAGGTTCCCGACGCGCTGCAAAACAAGCTCGGCATCGCCATAGCACAGCGCACCTACAAAGCGTACGTAGATTTACTGGCCTCTTCCCGATGGCAGCGCACCTTCAACTCCGGCGCGCGTCCTCAGCGGCTCCTGTGGGCAAGCACGGGAACCAAGGATCCAAAGGCGTCCGATATCCTTTATATCAAAGCTCTCGCTTCGCCTTTTACCGTGAACACAATGCCGGAAGGTACATTGAAGGCGCTAGCCGATCACGGCGAACTGGGCGCAGTCCTGTCACCGGACGGTGGCAACTGCGAAGAAGTGCTAACCGAGTTCGCCAAGGCCGGAGTCGACGTTAACGCATTGGCTGCCCAGCTTCAGGATGACGGCGCGAAGTCCTTTGTCAAGTCCTGGGATGAACTAATGGGCGTGATTACGTCAAAAAGTGCGGCACTAAAGCAAGCCGCAGGTAGCTGAAGTGCGACGAATGCTCTGGCTGAAATTCCTTCGCTTGGTTGAATCATAAGAGATGAAAGGATCCCGAACATGGCAACAGCAACTGTAACAAGTACGAAGAGCCCGAAGGTTGTACCGCTGACCAAGCGTAAGTCTTGGAAGGCTCTCCAATCGCACTACAAGAATGTTCGAGAGCTACATCTGCGCGACCTTTTCGCCGGTGACCCCAACCGCGGTGAGCGAATGGCTACCGAGGCTGTTGGGCTCTTCCTGGATTACTCGAAGAACCGTATCACTGACGAAACCCTCAAGCTTCTCATCGGACTGGCCGAGGAATCAGGCCTGCAATCGAGGATTGAGGCCATGTTTCGAGGGGAGACAATCAACATCACCGAGAATCGAGCGGTCCTGCACGTGGCCCTGCGCGCGCCGAAGGATGCGTCCATCATCGTGGACGGCGAGGATGTCGTGCCTCTGGTCCACGCCGTGCTGGACAAGATGGCTGAATTTTCAAGCCGCGTCCGCACCGGCGAGTGGAAGGGACACACTGGCAAGCGCATCCGCAACGTCATCAACGTCGGCATTGGCGGCTCCGACCTGGGGCCGGTCATGGCCTATGAGGCGCTTAAGCATTACAGCGAGCGCACCATGACATTCCGATTCGTTTCCAATGTTGACGGCACCGACTTCGCCGAAGCCGTTCAGGATCTCGACCCATCGGAAACCCTATTCATCATCTCTTCGAAAACCTTTACAACTCTGGAAACAATGACCAACGCCCACACGGCTCGCGACTGGTCCGTGAATGGCCTGGGCGGCGACGAAAAATCGGTGGCCAAACACTTTGTGGCCGTTTCGACGAACGCCGAACAAGTGGCCAAGTTTGGCATCGACACGGCCAACATGTTCGTATTTTGGGACTGGGTCGGTGGGCGCTACTCGATGGACTCGGCGATCGGTCTCTCGACGATGCTGGCCGTCGGCGCGGATAATTTTCGAGCCATGCTGGACGGTTTCCACCAGATGGACGAACACTTCCGCACAACCCCATTCGATCGGAACTTGCCGGTGCTTATGGGTCTTCTCTCACTATGGTACAACGATTTCTTCGGCGCGCAGACGGTTGCGGTGCTGCCTTATGAGCAATATCTGAAGCGTTTTCCGGCTTATCTCCAGCAATTGACGATGGAGAGCAACGGCAAGCACGTCACGCTCGACGGCGCACAGGTCACTTATGCGACGAGTCCCATCTATTGGGGCGAGCCGGGAACGAATGGCCAACACTCCTTCTACCAGTTGATCCATCAGGGGACTAGGCTCATTCCGTGCGATTTCATCGCCTTTAACCAAGCTCTGAATCCATTGGGCCGTCACCATGACATGCTCCTGGCGAATGTCTTCGCTCAGACTGAGGCTCTGGCATTTGGGAAGACCCCTGAACAGGTCAAGGCCGAGGGAACGCCGGCTTGGCTCGTGCCTCACCGGGTCTTCGAGGGTAACCGGCCCTCGAATACGATCCTCGCGGATCGGCTGACGCCAGAAAATCTCGGCAAGTTGGTAGCCCTGTACGAGCATTCCGTTTTCACTCAGGGCACCATCTGGCAGATCAATTCATTCGATCAGTGGGGCGTGGAACTGGGCAAGGTACTGGCCCAGCGTATTATCCCGGAACTCGAGAGCCAGACACCGCCCGCGCTCAAACACGACAGTTCAACGAACAATCTGATCGGTCGCTATCGAAAACTCAAGGGAACACAAGACTGATAACATCGGCGAAGGCGTGATCTATGAAACTTCGAGTGGTCGGCCCCGCGAGGCTGGAAACAAATTTGACCCGTCGATTCTTGAATGGGGGCCACGGATGTGCGGTTTTTGACAAGTCACCGAAAACAACGATCGAGTTGGTGGATGAGAAGGCGATAGGAACGTTCTCGAAAATTTGAAGCCTGCTATAACAATGAGTGTGGAGAAGACAGGCCAAACTGCTCCTCTCGGGGCTACCGTTATTCCGGGTGGCGTAAACTTTAGTATCTACTCTCGGAACGCTACAGGCGTGGAGTTGCTGCTCTTCGACAGGGAAGAAAACGCGATACCCTCTCGCGTGGTCGCGATCGATCGCCAGACCAACTGTACGAGCCATTATTGGCACGTAGTCGTGCCGGATGTTCAACCGGGGCAGCTGTACGGTTATCGTGTCCACGGGCCCTTCGACCCCGCCAGTGGGATGCTGTTCGATCCGACAAAGGTTCTCCTCGATCCGTATGGGCGCTGCGTCGTTGTACCGGAGAATTATAGCCGCGACGCCGCTCGCCTCGCAGGCGATAACGCCTTCAGGGCGATGAAAAGTGTGGTCGTGGATCCAGATGTGTACGATTGGGAAAGCGACACACCACTGCAACGGCCTTCCTCGCAAACCATAATTTACGAGATGCACGTCAAAGGTTTCACGCGTCATCCCAATTCCGGAGTTTCGGAAAACCTGCGCGGCACGTACGCCGGTTTGATTGAGAAGATTCCCTATCTCCAACAACTCGGAATCACTGCCGTGGAACTTCTGCCGATATTCCAGTTCGACGTCCAGGACGCCCCGCAAGGACGGGTCAACTACTGGGGATATGCGCCGGTCTCATTCTTCGCACCTCATCACGGCTACTGTTCGTGCCGTGATCCGCTGGGACCGGTGAACGAGTTTCGAGACATGGTGAAGGCGCTGCACCGGGCTGGCATCGAAATCATTCTTGACGTTGTCTTCAATCACACTACCGAAGGCGACAACTTCGGTCCGACGCTATGCTTTCGCGGGCTGGAAAACAGCGCCTACTACATTCTTGAAAAGGACCGCTCGCGCTACGCAAATTATAGCGGCACCGGAAATACACTGAATGCCAACCATCCCATCGTCCGTCGGATGATCCTGGACAGCCTTCGTTATTGGGTGGAGCAAATGCACGTCGATGGTTTTCGGTTCGATCTCGCGTCGATCCTGGAACGGGACGAGTCGGGCAACTTGATGCCGCGTCCGCCTGTGCTTTGGGATATCGATTCTGATCCGGTGCTGGCCGGTACGAAGCTGATCGCCGAAGCCTGGGATGCGGCTGGTCTGTACCAGGTGGGCAGCTTCATCGGAGATAATTGGCGGGAATGGAATGGGCAATTCCGGGACGATGTCCGCAGCTTTTTGCGCGGCGACGAGCGTACGGTGGGCCCACTGGCCGACCGATTGCTCGGCAGCCCGCAAATTTACGGCCACGAGGAACGCGAGCCCGAGGAGAGTGTGAATTTCGTGACGTGTCACGACGGATTCACGCTCAATGACCTTGTCTCCTACAACCAAAAACACAACGAGCCGAATGGGGAAAACAACCAGGACGGCGGGAACGATAACCGAAGCTCGAATTGGGGCGTGGAGGGTCCGACCGATGATCCCGCGATTGAGCGGCTGCGAAACAGGCAGGTGAAGAATTTCCTGTCCGTAACGCTTCTCTCGCTAGGCCTGCCGATGATTTCGATGGGCGACGAAGTGCGGCGCACCCAGCACGGGAACAACAACGCGTATTGTCAGGACAACGAGACCAGTTGGTTTGACTGGACTCTGGTCGCCAAGCATGCCGATGTGCACCGGTTCGCCACAATGCTCAACAGACATCGTTTGTTGCGAGACATGGAGCCGGATCGACCGCGCCTCAGTCTCAATCAAATCCTGCGCGAGGCGAATAAGGCCTGGCACGGTGTAAAACTCGGGCAACCCGACTGGGGAGATTCTTCGCACAGCCTGGCGTTGAGCGCTGAGGCTAGAAACGAGAAGTTGTTGTTTCACACGATCCTGAATGCCTATAGCGAGCCGTTGGAGTTCGAACTGCCGCAGGTTGCCGCCGACGATAAGGACTCATGGCGCCGCTGGATCGACACTTCCCTCGACTCCCCACACGATATTGTTGGATGGGAAACCGCGCCGACGGTCCCCGGCCATACCTATCGGGCCGGGCCCCGGTCTATGGTTGTGCTTTTCGCCCGCCTGGCGGATGGGGAACGTTCGAATTTGCAATTGGGTTCGACGCCGACTTGAAGAAGCGTAGCCGGGCAACTCACAAGATGCGATCGGTCCGTGGGTTCCGTTGGGATGGGATTGCAGAACCACGCCAGGACGGCAGTAGTTTAATGTGAGGAGAGTGAGCAAAGATGGGAACTGCGACTGGGGAATCGGCTCGTCGATTTGAAATTCCGGGAATCGCATCCGTTGTCGAAGGAAACGGCGGATTGCAGAAGGTGCGCGTCACCTGCCCCGAAGCCACGGGCGAAATGTACTTGCACGGCGCGCACGTCACCTCATGGAAACCGGTGGACGGAGAGGACGCGCTGTTTCTCAGTTCAAAATCGCGATGGGAAAACGGGCGCGCCATTCGCGGCGGCGTACCGATCTGTTTCCCCTGGTTTGGAAACAAGGCCGACGATTCCAAAGCGCCAGCGCACGGTTTTGTGCGAACTAAGGCGTGGAAGCTTGAATCGATAGTGCAGGCTCGAGATGGGGTCACAGTCAGCATGTTCACCGAAAGCGATGAAGATACGAAGCAATGGTGGCCGGCGGAATTTCGCCTGGTCCATCGCGTCACGTTCGCCTCGGAGTTGAGTCTCGAGCTTGAGGTAACGAATACCGGGAAAACTTCGCTGCGCTTTGAGGAAGCCCTGCACACGTACCACAGCGTGGGAAACGTCCACAGCGCGCGATTGACCGGGCTTGAAGCAATTCAATATATCGATAAGACCGATGCCAATCGGACGAAGATACAACAGGGTGACATCGCAATCGTCGCGGAAACCGATCGCGTGTACCTGGACACAAGAAGTGCAGTCGAGTTGCATGATCCTGCCCTGCGTCGCCGCACCCATGTCGCGAAAGAAAATTCAAGCACGACGGTCGTGTGGAATCCATGGGTGCAAAAGGCCCATTCCATGTCAGATTTTGCGGATGACGAGTGGACGAAAATGATCTGCATCGAAACCAGCAACGTCTCCGATTTTGCCGTGGAACTCGCACCTAGCCAGCAGCACAGAATGCACGCCCATGTTAGAAATTCCGATTTCTGAATTCACTCAAAGGTTTGAGCCGTTCTCCTTGACCGAATATCAACGGCCTAAAAAACGACGCGGTCGCCAGGCTCCAGATCAATTCCCACCGGAGGGTTCGGCTTTCACTGACCCTGCGGAAAACCAGCGGGCACACTTTTGACGTTTAAAGTAGGGGGCAACAGGTGCAGGACACAATCCACACCACACTTTTTCGATGAATTTTGCACGGTAGCCTTCACCGATCTGCGAACGCGGCCTATGCCTCTTCACGGCGATTTGCGCAGGCCTTTCTATCCCCAGTGCATTTTTTGCATGGAGAATGATAGTGTCCCCGGACCCGGACGGAATGCAATTGCAGGGGCCGGAGGCCGTGCGGGAAAGTTGATGGTTGCCATGAAGAAGCCGCCACAGGGCAAACGGTTTGACGGCCTTACTTCGACCGATCTCCCCACGATTTATTGCTCCCAAATCGGCTTTGAGCGAGTATGCTCTTAATTTCTGCTTGCTCTGTTTGCCGTATACATCCTCGAAGGGAGGACCTCGAATTGAAGCGCACAGGTTGGCTTCTCCGGCTTGAGTTGCCCAGCAACCCCGAAATCCTGTGCGTAGTGCGCAGCGCGGTGATGCGCCTGACCGAGGAAATCGGTTTTCCTGCCGAGGAGTGCCGAGGACTGACCCGCGCCGTCGATGAAGCTCTGGCCAATATTATTCGCCATGCCTATGACGGCCGGCCGGGGCAGCCCATTGAACTATTGTGCCGCCGATTGCAAGATCGATCCGAAAATAAGCAACGATCAGCTCTAGAGATCGTTCTTGTGGATCACGGCATTGCCGCGGATCGCAAGAAGCTATGCGGGCGCTCCCTGGACGATGTTCGACCGGGAGGTCTGGGCCTGCATTTCATTCAGGACGGAGTGGACGTTATGCAGTACACGAGCGATGCCCGAAGGAACCGGCTTCGCCTGGTGAAATATCTGCCCATCGCGGCACTGGAAACAAAGATTACGAAAGGAGAGTGAACCATGCAAATCTCAACGCGCCGATTGGACAAGACGGCAATTTTTGATATCTCCGGAGACATCGATCTCGCGCACTCAACCGAAGTTCGCCGGCTGGTGCTGCTTGAGTTCCGGCAGAATCGAACGCCGCGCGTGATCCTCAATCTGCACAGCGTGAATTACATTGATAGTTCCGGGGTGGCTTCCCTGGTGGAAGGCCTTAAGGCTGCCCGGGACGTGGGTTCGCGATTGATCTTGTTCGGTCTGAGCCCCATTGCGCATGAAGTATTGCAGTTGTCGAAGCTACTGAAGATCTTTGAAATTTACGATACCGAGGACATGGCCTTACAAGCCTAGCGTTCCAGGATAAAGGCAGTAATGCGCCGCTTCGCTCATGATCGAGTTCGTTGCACAAGTCGGAGAGACGGTAACGAATTGCCTGGCCTACGTGGGCGCGCTCGCGTCCTTGATCAAGCAGGCTTCGTATTATACGTTTGTCGGCCCATTTCGCGGAAAACAACTTCGCTGGCAGGGCGCTGTGTCGCAAGCGACGGAGGTAGGCGTTCGGGCGCTGCCCATTCTTTCTCTGATCACATTTTTCATTGGTCTGATCCTGGCGTTGCAAAGCGCTTACGAACTGCGCAAATTGGGAGCTTTGAGCTATGTGGCGAGCGCGGTGGCCGTTTCGCTGACGCGCGAGCTCGGCCCGCTGATCACCGCCATTCTGGTGATCGGGCGTTCCGGTTCCGCGTTTGCCGCGGAGATCGGAACCATGCGGGTCACGGAGGAGATCGACGCACTGGAAACGATGGCGATTGAACCCGTGGATTTCCTGGTGGCGCCGAAGTTCCTGGCGATGATCGTAATGATGCCCTGCTTGACGATGTGGGCGAACTCGATGGGAATTCTCGGTGGCTCGCTGTTCGGCGTCGCGCAGGCCGATTTCACATGGGGCCGGTATATGCGCAGTTCGCTCGACGCGCTGTTATTGCGGGACATCGCGACCGGCCTGATCAAGAGCGTGATGTTTGGCATTACAATCACGGCCGTGGGCTGTCATGAAGGATTTTCCACTGGGGGCGGGGCGGAGGAAATTGGACGATCGACAACGCAGGCGGTGGTCGTCTCCATTTTTATGGTGATCGCCGTGGATCTTGTCTTTACGGCGCTTTTTTTCTTTGCCGGCGCCCAGTAGCACTGGCTGCAGAGGCTGCACGGATATGGTTCAGCGATGGCGCAAGAAAAGCACAACGGCTGAAGCCTGCGCCACGAAAGAGGTAAGGCAAGGAAATGCCGGAAGCAAATAAAGAGTCGGCACAAACTGGCGCCGTGATCTCCGTACGCGACCTTCGCGTGCAATACGGAGAGCGGGAGATTCTACACGGCATTAATTTCGACGTGGAACGCGGTCAAACTCTGGTAATTTTGGGCGGCTCAGGCTCGGGAAAGAGCACGCTGTTGCGCACGCTCGTGGGGCTCGAGAAACCTACGGCGGGACAAATCTGGATGAAGGGACAAGACATCGCAACCATTTCACGCGAGGAAATGGATGAAATACGCAAGAAGATCGGCATGTCGTTTCAAGGAGGCGCGCTGTTCGGTTCGATGACCGTGGGAGAGAACGTGTCCCTCCCATTGCGCGAGCACACCAAGCTGGAAGCCTCGACGATTGAGATCATTGTCCGGTTGAAGCTGGATCAGGTGGGCCTGGCCGGATTTGAAGACTACATGCCTTCGGAATTGAGCGGCGGTATGAAGAAACGCGCTGCCGTGGCCCGTGCTCTGGCGATGGATCCGGAGATATTATTTTTCGATGAGCCGTCCGCTGGGCTGGACCCGATCATCGCCGCGGGCATCGACCAGCTAATTCTTCAGCTCAAAAAAGCGTTTCACATGACGGTGATCGTGGTGACGCACGAACTGGCCAGCGCTTTTCTGATCGCGGACCGAATGGTGCTGATCGACAAGGGCAACGTCGTCGAGTTTGGAACGACCGAGCAAATGCGCTCCAGCACTCAGCCCCGCGTGCGCCAATTTCTGGATCGGGTTCCCGAACCTGAGGTGTCGCAGGAATTGGACTATTTGCAGATGCTGACCGAGGGAACTCGTCAGGCAGGACGGATGCCAGGATGGAGGCGAGGGGCATGACGCAAACGAAACGCGAGCAGGCGATGGTGGGAATGTTTGTGCTTGTCGCGGCAGCCTTGCTGGTCGGTACGATTTTCGCTCTTGGCGGCGCAACTGGACGCCACGTAAAAGCTTACCGCGCCTTCTTTCCGTTTGCCGGCGGAGTAGAGCCCGGGACTGCCGTGCGCTACTCGGGTGGCCCAAAAGTCGGCCGCGTTGAAAAAGTCCAAATCGATCCGCTGAATCCGTCACGGATTGAAGTGACCTTCAGCGTCGATGTGGATTTGCCGGTGAAAACCGACAGCCACGTCAAAATCATGAGCATGACGCCCCTGGGCGACAATCACGTCGAGATCCTGCCCGGCAAGGCCGAGTCTGCCATTGCGCCGGCGGGAACGCTACTGCCTTCCGATTCATACGTCGATCTCAGTTCGCTTATGGCACAAGTTCAGGATATCGCGCCGCAAGCGCAACAGCTACTAGCCACCCTGAACGATCGCGTGGTTGAGCTGAAAGTGACGTTGAACCGCGTCAATGACCTGATCAGCGATAAGAATCGCTCGAACCTTTCCGCCGTGCTTGCCGATTCACGCGGGATCATCCAAGAGAACCGGCCCCAGCTGAAATCCACGCTCGAACATTTGAATGAAGTGAGCGGGCGGTTGGAGCCGGTGTTGGACGATCTGCGGAAGACATCGGCGCAGGCCACTCAGACGCTCGATCATGTCGATGCGATGATCGGAGAGAACCGGCCCGATCTTCATCAAGCCATTCTTGAACTGCGCCAGTCGCTCGGTGCGGTGACGAATTTGACGGGACGGCTCGACCAAACGGTCGATGTGAATTCCGAAAATATCGATGAAGCGTTGGACAATTTCCGGGATGTCAGCGAAAACCTCAAGGAACTGACTGACATGATCAAGGCTAGGCCGTACCTGTTGATACGTTCGAGCCGGCAGCCTGAGCACAAGCCTGGTGACGCGCGATGAGTGTGAAGAGGCAGCCACGTCTTAGGCAGGAGGTTCCGCGATGAGAACGGGAACCGCGGTCATTTCGCTTGCGATGCTGGCGGCAGGCATCTGCGGCTGCGCAGCGATGCCACAAAGTAAGTATTACCAGCTCTCGCCTCCAGGCGAGGTGAGTTCCGCTTCCCCTGGCGATCCCCTTCCGTTCACGTTGCTGGTGGGTCCCCTGAGGGCTTCACATCTCTACCGCGAAGACCGGCTCGTATACACAACCGGCAGCGAACAGATGGGCACCTATCAAGTGCATCGGTGGGCGGAGCCTCCGACCGAAATGATGCAAGAACTGTTGTGGCGTTCGCTGCGGGCATCGCACCGTTTCAGCGCGGTCTACCTCTTGAGCAGCGGTTCCCACGGGGATTTCTTGCTGCAAGGGAATTTGTACGATTTCAAGGAGATCTCCGGCAGCACGCTCACGGCTCGCGTGAATCTGGGACTGGAGCTCCGTGACATCAAGACGGGGGCAATTGTTTGGACGCACGATTACTCCCATGATGAGCCCGTGAACGGGAAAGACGTCCCGGCGGTGGCCGCGGCGCTCGACCAAAATGCCCACCGTGGCGTAGGCGAAGTTGCGTCCAGCTTGAACGAATATTTTGCATCGAGATCGAGAAAGTAGCGGGAGCGTATATTCGATCCGTGCACGAAACGCCGGCGATCTTTCCGGGATAGGCCGCGCTCCGCAACGAGGATTCCATTGAGCGAATTTTTACCTGAGTGGCTCGTACAAGTCCGGGACGTTTTGGAGACGCTGAATCAGGGCGTGATCATTACCGACGAGTGTCCGCGAATCGTCTATTCGAATGCGGAGTTCCAGGGCATGGTTGGCAGGAGCGCCGATGAGCTTGTCGGCCAGTACGTTAAAGATTTATTTCCTCCCGAAGATGTGCCATTTCTGCTCAGTCAAATCGGACTCGGACGGATCCAAGGCCAGGCGCGATTCGAGTTCTATTTGCCACAAGTAACCGGGGGCCACTTGCCGGTTGTCGTCGCCGCAAGACAGCTCGAAGATCCCGACGGGCGCCTGTTTGCGGTCGTGACATGCACCGATATTGCCGAGCAAAAAAATGCGGAGACTGAACTGCGCCAGGCAAATCTGATGCTGGAGGCGCGCGAGCGCGAGTTGGAAGAAGACCTCTTGCTGGCGGCGCGCGTCCAGCAAAGCCTGTCTCCAAAGAGCCTCGAATGGGGTGCCGCTTCCGTGGAGACGTATTATCAGGCTGCGCGGTCGATCGGGGGAGACTATGGTTTGGTTACTCCGGGAGACGACTATCTCACACTGCTCGTCTGCGATGTCTCGGGACACGGCATTGGCTCGGCGCTGGTCGCGAACAGAATCTATACCGAAACCATTTCGTTGATCGAGGGTGGCGTGGCACTCACGCCAATGCTGCAGCACCTTAATCGGTTCGTCATCCATAACCTGGGAAGTTTTTTCATGTACTTCACCCTGGCCGCCGGGCGCCTGAGTCGCGACGGCCGCTCGCTGGAATTTTCCGGCGCCGGCCATCCCCCGACCATGATTCTTCGCCCCAGACAAGCGCCGCGATTATTGGAGTCGAGGAGCACGATCCTGGGATGCTTTGACGACGCTGTTAGCCAGGATTCGGCGGTTCAGATTGCATTGGAACCTGGCGACCGGGTCGCGCTCTACACCGATGGCTTCTCGGAAACTTTCAATTCCCACGGGGAGATGCTCGGTGTCGATGGCTTCGCGGGGATAGTGCATAAATCGTCGAGCTTGCCGCTCCCCGCGATGAAACAGCGAATCCTCGACGACGTGGCCGCGTGGCGCAAGGGCCCGGCGGTCGATGACATGTCACTCATTCTTTTGGAAGTTTCCTGACGAATCGAGCGATCCCTACCAGAAATCCTGTCTGAGTGGTGACTTGGGCCACGGTTCCCGTAACACGGAATCAGCATTCCCTGCTCGACGGCTTTTCCGATTCGCCGTAAAAATTGAATTTTCCTCGCCAAAAGGAATATTGCCCGAGATTCGTTTTTACGTTAGCTACGGAGAGAACAAATAAGCGAATCGCCTGCCAGAAGCGAGTGTAAACTTCGCCCCTACACTGCATCTGGCAGGCGTTCGGTTTGAACTGGCAATGCGATCCATCGACGCCCTTCCGTTTCCAGCGGCTCTCAATTATCGAACTTGTAGTTTTTGATGGCGATAGAGACTTCCCCGCGAGTGTTCGCCGTGTAAGCTGTCCAACCGCCGAAGGATCCTCCGGACGCCATTGGAAACAGCAGAATATCGTGTTGAGTTGTCACCTGATTGGTGCCCGCATCGACGAACGTGTAATCGAAATCCATCGAGCGCAGTGTTCTATTCGTATCGTTCCGGAAGGCCCAAGTAACGGTGGTATTGTTGACTCGGGCGACTCTGATGGAGATCCCCACGCCAGTGGTTTCCCATGGTCCCCAGGCGCTTTGGGCCTTGACCGGAGGCTGCACCACCCCAACCAGCGCAGCAATCAGTGCAAATACTACGATGATTCTATTCAGCATGTTCGTATCTCCCTTTCCTAAGTGTTTTAATTGACTGCCTTCCCTCTCTTATGCGGAAACGAACGCGATTTGGTGTAATGGTGAACAAGATTTTTTGCGATTTTCATGATTTCGATGGAAGTGATTCACTGGATTGGAGATAGCGGCGGCCTGCCAGCCGGCGAGATTGCCGGGAGCCGATGGAACAACGGAATCGAACCTCGGACGACTCAAGGAACCGAAAGATTGTCCGCCGGATCTTGAGGGACTGCCTCTGGCGGAGGTGTCAGTCCCTGCTTGGGGATGCGAGATGGGTTTTCACGAAGGCTTTCGCTTTGCGAGCGTCGAGCTTTACGGTTTCCAAAGAAACTCCCAGTACGGCTGCAATCTCCCCTTGTGTGAGCCCCCCGTAAAATTGCAGTTGCAGAACACGCGCCTCGCGTGGGGACACTTTGCGGAGTTGCTCAAGCGCCTTCCGGACGCCCAGGACGGTCTCGGATTGCTCGGGCCTGACCAGGAGCTCGGAATCGATCCGAACCTTGGCTTCCCCCGCTCCGAATTCCCGCGCTTGCTGCTCGTCCATCGGCACTCGTTGTTTTTCAGGCCCTCCGCGCTTGTGTGCCCGATGCGCATCGGCATGATCGTTGAGAATTTCTTCCATCGCGTGCGCAATCATGCGCAATGCCCGCGATGAATCCACCCAAAAGTCCGGCGAGATATCGGCCTTGAAAAGTTTAATAAACGCTTCGTTGACTAGTGCCGTGGCCTGGAGCGTGTGGTCCGGGCGCTCGAATCGCATCTTGGCTCGCGCAATCCGCCGAAGTTCAGATCGCAGTGAGGCAAAGATCTCTCGGTCTGATAGCGATTTTTTCCCCTCGGACATCGGGCGCTCACCGTACTTTGCCCTAAAAATATTGTCAAGACAAACGCAGTCGTCGGTAATGTCCTAATTTAAATTTGAGTTCGGGTGTCGGATCGAGAACCCTGGGAACGCCAATCTCCCGATTGGCGTTTTGTGCTTCTGTACCGTCGCCAATCAGGAGATTGGCGTTCCCAGGATTA
>JBEKCU010000037.1:0-20864 GCA_050014735.1 Candidatus Acidiferrales bacterium
TGCAGCGGAAGGTCTTCTGGACAACGTTAACTGTACTAGGCCTGTTCGCCGATTTCGCGTTGCCGTTTTGGTGGGCGTTCGGGGCTACGATACCCCTAGCGGCTGTGAGTTGGTGGGTGGCATACCGCAGCGATTGGTTCTAGCTTGCCTCTTTTCCCTTCATTTTGCGCCTTACACTTCTTCACGCTAAACTGATCGCGGGAGAAAACAGGATCATTTGCCTCCGATTATAGCTGCACAAGGACTTTCCAAGAGATACGGCGCTGAACCGCTCTTCCAGGATATTTCGTTTACGGTTTCCGAGGGCGAGCGAATCGGTCTGATCGGTCCGAATGGTTCGGGCAAGTCCACGCTGCTCGAAATTCTCTATGGCCGCGTTCATCCGGATACTGGCGAGGTCGCAATTCGCAAGCGGACGAAGTTGAGTTGCGTCACGCAGAATTCGGAATTTGTGCCGGGCGCGACGCTCCGGTCTGTGATCGAGGACGCCATGGACCGAGCCGGAGTGCCACGGACGGAGCGGGCGGCGCGGATGGCCGAACCCCTCGGCCGCGCCGGTTTTACAGAGTTGGAAACGCCCACGGCCACGCTTTCGGGCGGCTGGCGTAAACGGCTCGCGATTGTCGAAGGCCTGGTGCAGGGGCCGGACATTCTGCTGCTCGATGAGCCGACCAACCACCTAGACCTCGCCGGGATCAATTGGCTCGAATCGCTTCTTCAGAATGCTCCGTTTGCCTGCGTTGTGGTCAGCCATGACCGCTACTTTTTAGAAAATGTCGCCACCTCGGTGGTCGAGCTTGCTCGCATGTATGAGAACGGCTTTTTGCGAGTGGCCGGGAATTACAGCACGTTCCTCGAGGCGAAAGAGGAATATCTTCACGCGCAACGTAAACGGCAGGAGTCGCTCGAAAATCGTGTCCACACGGAAATCGAATGGCTGCGGCGCGGACCCAAAGCCCGGACTACAAAATCGAAGGCGCGCATCGACACGGCGCGAGAGATGATCGGCGAACTGGCCGACCTGAATGCCAGGACGCGCACCGCTTCGGCGAAAATCGATTTTTCATCGACGGACCGGCAAACGAAACGGCTGATCGCGCTGGAAGATCTGACCTACGAAATCGGCGGACGCACATTATTTGAAGGAATCGATTTTGCGGTCACATCGAGGATGCGAGTAGGACTGGTCGGTCCGAACGGAAGCGGAAAGACGACGCTGCTTCGTCTGCTTCGAGGCGACATCCAGCCCACGCGCGGGGAAATTCAAAAAGCCGAATCGTTGCGGATCGTCTACTTCGACCAGAATCGCGAGCTCGATCCCGATATCAGCCTGCGGCGAGCGCTGGCGCCGGACAGCGATTCGGTGATTTACCAGGACCGCGTGATTCATGTCGCATCCTGGGCCACAAAATTTCTCTTCGATCCCGAGCATCTCAACCAGCCCGTCGGAAAACTTTCGGGCGGGGAGCGCGCGCGTGTTTTAATCGCGCAGCTCATGCTGCAACCTGCGGATGTGCTGTTGCTGGACGAGCCGACCAACGATCTGGACATCCCGACGTTGGAAATCCTGGAGGAAAGCCTGCTCGAATATCGCGGGGCGCTGGTGCTGGTCACGCACGATCGCTACATGCTGGATCGCGTATCGACGATTGTGCTGGGCCTCGATGGCCTGGGAGGAGCGGAACGGTTCGCCGATTACTCTCAGTGGGATACCTGGCAGCGATCCCAGCAGAAGGGAAGCGCCAATTTTTCAAGCGGCGCCCGGCGCGACTCCACACAAACAGAAACTGAGCCTGCGGCCGCAAAAAAGAAGCTTTCCTACCTTGAAGTCCGCGAACTGGAAACGATCGAAGAGCGGATTGCCGAAGCCGACAGAAAACTGGAGGCAAACCGCGCTGCCCTGGAAGATCCTGCAGTCACCGGCGATCCGGCGCTGCTTAAGACAACATGCATTGAAATGGAAGAAGCACAGAATACTTTGGACCGGCTCTACGCCCGTTGGGCCGAGCTCGAAAAAAAGAAGGGCGGGCTGTAATCGACCGCTCCAGTAGGAGTCCACCCACATTGATCTATTCGCATTTACCTACTTAGATTGCCCCCGTGACAAATATTGGCAAAGTTTGGTACTGGGTCAGTTTGGTTTCGGCAGGGAGTACGGTTGGCCGCCCCAAAAGCGGGCAACCTCTGCGATGGCACCCCTTGCCGGTGCAAGGGGGTTTTATAGAGGCCGATCCGGCCAATGTTTTTTGGGTCGGATCGGGCAGGTTTTTTTAGAAATGACTTGTGCCTTGAGTGCAGACCCGCATGTATGCTCTCTTGACGTAGGTTTATCGAGTGGGCCGGCAAATCAGGCGCGCAGCGATATGAGGAGCGGCAATGGAGCCAGACCACAATGGCATTTTGGTGATTGACGTGGGGGGGACGCACGTGAAAGTACGCGCCACCGGGCAGAAAGAGCCGGTCAAGCTCCCCTCGGGACCGAAGATGACCGCAAAGAAAATGGTTAAGGACGTTCACGAGGCAACGGCCGGGTGGAAATACACGCGAATCTCAATCGGATATCCTGGTCCTGTCGTTCATGGGCGTCCGTTGCATGAACCGCAAAACCTTGGCGACGGATGGGTAGGATTCGATTTCAAGAAAGCTTTCGGGCATCAGGTCAAGATCGTGAACGATGCGGCGATGCAAGCTCTGGGTGTTTATCATGGCGGGCGAATGCTCTTTCTGGGTTTGGGCACCGGGTTGGGGTCGGCCATGATCGTGGATTTCATTGTTGAACCCATGGAGATTGCCCACCTTCCCTACAAAAAAGGCCGTACTTACGAGGATTATGTTGGCATCCGGGGACTAAAGCGCCTGGGAAAAAAGAAATGGCGTCAACATGTGGCAGACGTCGTCGAAAAACTCAAGAATGCTCTCGAAGTGGATGATGTGGTTCTGGGTGGCGGAAACTCCAAGCTGCTCAAGAAACTGCCGCCCGGCTGCCGATTGGGTGACAACGCAACAGCGTTCACCGGAGGAATCCGCCTTTGGGACGAACCCGCTGGAATTCACAAAACGAAATAGAAACGAATTTCGCGATTCCCGCTAATAGCCTCTAAACTTGTCCCGATTTAGGCCGATGATTCCTTTGGGAGTCATCGTGTGCCGGAATTAAGCGACCCTGAAATTTGCCAATCCGTTCTGGAAACCCTGCAAACCGGCGTCTACCTGGTAGACAGGAACCGGAGGATACGGTTTTGGAACGAAGGAGCGGAACGAATTACCGGCTTTTTGCGTCAAGATGTCGTTGGACGCTTTCTGCGAGACCACCTGCTAACTACCACAAGCGAGATTAAAGATTTGGATTCAGATACCACCGATCCAGTCAACCTCGCGTTCCGGGACGGAAAACCGTCGATCACGGATGTTTCGATCCTTCACAAACAGGGATATCGAGTTCCGGTCGTCCTCCGGACAATTCCCATACGCGATTGTCACGGCATGGTTGTTGGAGTAGCCGAGAGCTTTGACAAAAATCAGTCTGCTTCGGACTGGACACGCCGGCAGGCGGGGCTCGCGAATTTTGGCTGTTTGGACGAGGTGACCGGAGTTCCCGCGCAAACCTTCATGGAGACGTTGCTTCGCGAGAATCTCACGACATTCGCCGAGCACAACATCCCATTCGGAGTGCTGGTACTCGCCGTCGATCGCTTGGATGAAAACCGCAGGAACCGCGGACCCGGCGTGGTGCCTACAATTCTTCGCGTCGTCGCGCAAACGGTGGAGAACTGCCTGCGCCCAACGGATCTCTTGGGTTGCTGGTCCGATGAGCAATTCATTGCCGTGTTGATGGAATGTAAGGAATCCGAGGTCGTGAGAGTCGGCGAGCGAATCAGGAAGATGGTGAACCAGTCGGAAGTCGGATGGTGGGGCGACATGTTTTCCGTGTCGTGCGCCTTCGGAGGCGCCGGCAGCAGAGCGGGCGACACGATGCAGTTGCTCGTGTCGCGGGCTGAAGACTCTCTCAAAGAGAGTATCACTCAAGGCGGAAACAGCGTCATCGTTCTCGGTGGACACGAGCGGGACAATCTGGAGGTTTGAACCGAAATGTTTTCGATCATCGGCATAGTGGTGGTCTTCGGCGCGGTGCTTGCCGGCTACTTGATGGAACACGGCAACATGAAGGTTCTGATGCAACCGGCCGAATTGATCATCATTCTTGGGGCCGCGATCGGAACCGTGCTGATTGCGAATCCGCTTCATATCCTGACAAAAATCGGAAAGGGAATCGGAGGCGCGTTCGGAAGCTCCGCGTTTACAAAACAGAAGTACCTCGAATCCCTAAAGATGATGTACGAGCTATTCACCCGCGCTCGCAAGGACGGTTTGATGTCGCTCGAAGCGGATAGCGACGCGCCGGACAAGAGCCAGATTTTTTCCAAGTATCCAAAATTTCTAAAGGACCATCATGCTTTGCATTTTGTGTGCGATTCCCTTCGGATGGCTGCGAGCGGTGGGATCGAGCCGTTCGACGCCGATCAGATGATGGAACTGGACATGGATGTTCATCACCACGGGGCCACGCTGCCAGTGGCGGCGCTTTCCACAATGGCGGATTCCTTGCCCGGTCTGGGTATAGTTGCGGCCGTACTTGGCGTCGTCATCACAATGGGCGCTCTCGGAGGCCCTCCGGAAGAAATTGGCAAAAAGGTGGCGGCCGCCCTAGTTGGGACGTTTCTCGGAATCCTATTGTGTTACGGATTGGTTGGTCCGCTGGCTTCAAACATGGCCAAGGCGGCCGACGACGAGCACGATTACTATCATGTTCTTCGAGTCATGCTCGTCGCATTGCTTAAAGGCACTGCTCCGACGGTAGCCATTGAAATAGGACGCAGGGCCATTCCCAGCCATCTTCGTCCGTCGTTTCAGGAAGCGGAAGCTTTCATCAAGGACAAGTCTGCCGCTGCCGCGTAGCGAAAGGAGGAACCTCAGTGACCGCAAAGCCCCCGATCATTATCATCAAGAAGAAGGGAGGGCACGGCGGCCACCACGGAGGAGCGTGGAAAGTCGCTTACGCGGATTTTGTGACGGCGATGATGGCCTTGTTCATCGTTCTGTGGCTGATGAACAGCAGCAAACAGATTCAAGAAGCAGTCGGGGGATATTTCAAGGATCCGTCGGGCACGTCGAAAAAAGTAGGCAGCGACATGCAAGGGGCGGGCGAAAGCTTTAGCGTGTCCAAGGACAACATGGAGCAGTTGAAGGAGGAACTCCAAAAAAGCATTCGCCAGGTTCCCAATTTCGACAAGTTGAAAAATCATATCGATATGACAATTACCTCCGAGGGACTTCGCATCGAACTGCTGGAATCGGCAACGAGCACGTTTTTCAATAGCGGAAACCCGGAACCGAATGACGATGGAAAAGATATCCTGGTTGCGCTGGCCAAGGAGCTGGGAACCCTTCCCAACAAAATCGCCGTCGAAGGCCACACGGATTCCACGCCATACTCGGGGAAGCGGGATTATGGGAACTGGGAACTCTCCGCCGATCGTGCAAATGCTGCCCGAAGATTAATGCAACAAAATGGAATTCGTGAGGATCAAGTCATGCAGGTTAGAGGTTTTGCCGATCAGCGTCCCCGCAAGGCCGAAGCGCCTCTCGATCCGTCCAACCGAAGAGTTTCGCTGATCGTGCAGTATTTGAATAAATCGCCGGAACCGGACGATGCAAGTCCTGCGGAAGGCAAGGAAGGAGCCAAACCTGCGGAGGCGCAGCCATCGAAGGCGCCGTCCCCTGAGCAGAAAGCGCCGTGAGCATGTCTTCAGTGGCGTAGGCTTTATAGCCTGCGGAAGAAGCCCTTCGCTCGTGTCATTCCGAGCGAAACGACGAATGACAACGGTGGGCTTTTTCCGCGATCTGTTCAGCCTAAGTGGTTTTGGCTTCGTCGAATCGAGCAAAAATCAAGAAAACACAGGCTGAGGCCCGTGCCATTGATTTTGCCGTGCGGTTATCGGGGATACGACCGCAAGACGCGCAACTTCTCCGATTTTGCGGTGGGCAGGCTTACGCCGAGAAGCATGCCGATGGTTGGGGCAACTTGCCGCATATCGACCAGACCGAGATTTCGTCCCGCCGCAATTCCCGGCCCCTTGACGAAAAACGAGGCCCGCATCTCGGGCCGATCCGGGAGATATCCGTGCTGGCCGGTTCCCGGCGCTGGTTGCAGCACCGGGCCGGAGAAGTTTTTTCCGACGTCCCATCCCGGCATCATTTCTACCAAGAAGGATGCTTCAGGAAATCCGCCGATTGCGGTCAGATCCGGCTGCCCGACGATGCGGGCGATTCCCAGGCTTGGATCGGCCTTTAGTCGTTCGAGAAAGTTCTTCACGCGCAACAGCATCGCGGTGTCATTTGGATCGCGCAAGATCACGGCGGCCGTCCCGCCCGCGCGCCATGGCGCGGCGTCCCAGGACGCCACCTGCGGCGCGGTTGGGGTTTTCAGTTTTATCAATCCTTCGTTCACGAAGGCGGCGATTAAGTTGACGTCATTGCCAACGGAAACAAAACCGTGATCGGACACGACGGCGATGAAAGCGTTCGGATCGTTGGCCAAAGCCGCCGCGGACAGCCTGTCCACCATGCCGTCGATCTGCTCGATCGCCGCGTTGCTCTCCTTGCTGAACGGCCCGGTCGTGTGTTCGATATGGTCGAGCGCTCCGAGATGTACTGTCGTGAAGCCGGGCTTTTCGTCCGCCATAATCTTCGTGGCCAGCTTCGTGCGTATTTCGTCCGCTGCCAGGAATTCGGAATTCGTGCGGTCCCGGGCCGCTTCAAAAGCGTGAGCCACGGTTTCTTCGTCAAGACCCAGGCTCGATTCAATGGCACCGAGCCATCCCGGCGGATTGGAGATCGACTCGAGCAACTTGAGATTTTGCGGCAATTTTGCGCGCCAAAATTCCGGGATCGCGTATTTCACCCACCGCGCGTCCACCGTCACCGGCCAACTTACGCTGGCGGTGACGATCCCCGTTTTACTTGCCGCCTCCCACAGGGTGGGCGTCTTGATCTCCGACGCATACCAATACCATTCGTCCGCTCCCGGATTAGAAGGATCGAAAACTTCGTTTGCGTGAATGCCATGTTCGGCGGGCCAGACACCGGTCACCAAGGTCGTGTGCGTCGGGTAGGTAACCGAGGGAACGACACTGACGACTCCTTCCGCATACGCGCCCGAGGTAAGCAGAGCTCGGAGCGTGGGAATTCTTAGGCCGTGGCGGTCGGCCTGCGTCACGTAATCGGGCCGCAGGCCATCGATGGAAATCATGAGAACCGGCCGCGCCCATATTTCCGATGGCGAGACGAGCAACAGAAGAGCCAGCACCGAGCCGATCCATATGCGAGGTATCATCCCGATTCCTTCAGTTTCCGGTTTCGGTCTGACAGGCTTAAGCCTGTCAGACCGAAACCATCATGGAGATGCTGAACCGCCCCTCTGCCCAGCATCTCGCAACTACAATGTACTACCACCCAACGCTTAGAAAAGCAGCTTCAGAGCGAACTGAATCTGCCTCGCCGGATAGGTGGAGCGAATGGTGCCGAAGGCCGAAGACGTCGTTTGCGTGTTCGGAATACCATAGTTTGTGTGATTCAGAATGTTGAAGAATTCGGATCGGAACTGCAAACGAATTTGCTCGTGGATTTGGAAGTACTTGTCCGCCGAAAAGTCCAATTGTTCGAAGCCCGGCGCGCGGAACGCGTTACGGCTTAGATCGCCGAACGGATCGCTGGCCGGCGGTGTAGTGAACGTGTAACCGGCGAAATAGGTGTTCAGCATCTGCGCGGTACTTTGAGATGCCGGGCTGCCGGACACGTTGGGACGCAGGAAGGCCTCGCCGCGATAATCGTTCGAAAGCCCAGTGACGTCCTGAGTCGTATTGGGCCCGTAGTAGACGTTCAGGGGAGTGCCCGTGTGCGCCACGTTAATCGCGTTCACTTCCCATCCACCGAACGCCTGATTCTCGACGGCATTCATAGTTGAACCGAACCTGCGACCTTTTCCGAAGGGAAGCTGGTAAACCAGGCTGGTAACGTTATTGAATTTCACGTCGAAGCTAGACGGCCCGTACTCCGCAGCCAGATTGTGGATGTTTTGGGGGTTGGCTTCGACATAGCCCGCGTAGTATTCCAAGGCTTGTTCGGAGTCGCCAATCGCGCTCCCATAGGTGAATGAATTCAGGAAATATAGACCATCGTTGAAGCGATGTTCCGCGCGGACGGATAAACCATTGTAGTGATTATTGCCAACGGGGTCGACCCATGTAATTGGCCCGAACGCTTGATCCGGGCGCCTTGCTTGAACACCCAGAGTTCCGCCCGGCGCATTCGGGACCGCTTGGTTGTAATCTCCCAGGATCGGGAGCCGCAAGCTGTGGTTTCCGTTATAGTCTACTTCGACGCTGGTATTTTTGAAAAGCTCCCGTTGGACACCCACAAAGTACGTTTGGATGTAGGGCGAGCGCGTATTGGCGGGGATGTAGACAACGTTAGAGTTTACGGGGTTGAAGGTAGCGGGGTTGTCGATGCCAGTCGTAAAGCTATTCTGAGTAGTGAGAAAGCCGGCCGGCACCGGACCGCCAGTGGGGATGGATTGATTAATGACGCCGAAAAGTTCCTGAGGAGCGTTGATCCCCTCCAGAGCGCTCCCCACGCGGTTAAAATAGGCATAACTAATACCGTAGCCACTGCGAATGACGGTGTTGGGAGTCAGGCCATATGCCAGGCCAAGGCGAGGACCGAAGTCCTTGTAATCCGGATTAACCAATGATCGGTTGAAAATGCTCCCGCCCGAGGCCCGGACCATCGTATTCGTGGTCGGGTCGAAATTCGAGTAATTGTTGTCGCGCTCATAGAGGGGCGTCGCGTAGTCCCATCGGAGTCCGAGATTGAGAGTTAGCTTTGAAGTCACTCGATAATCGTCCTGGAAGAAGAGCGAATTTACGTGCTGTCGAAGATTGACGACCACGTCGTTGCCAAGGTTAATGATGCTGGGAGTTCCAAAGATAAAATCCGCGAGGTCGTAAGTCGTCGAGTCGCCAGTGCCCCCGGCTGGCTTGCTGAACTGCCCGGTGTACTGGTCTTCTCCATAGAGCGGGTTTACGTCCAGAACCTCGGTGCGTATAACCAGGAATTCATAACCCATCTTGATCGAGTGTTTGCCGATCACGTGGGAATAACTAATTTTGGGATCGAATGAGGTTGGATTCTGAAACTGAGGGTTGCTCGTCTGACGTCCTAACTGGCTGAATCCCCCGAGGTTTTGTGAATTCAACCCGCCTGCCAAATTGGGAGTCGTCGGCAAGCCGGGGATCCCGTACAGCGTCAGCATGCTCTCGCCGCCGATGTACGGTGGCTCTTTACCGGCCTTGATGCGGGAAAAGCCGAAGCGAGCTTCCAGAATCGAATTCGATTTGAGGGTCCATGTATAACCCAGCGTTGCATTTTGATCGATCGTGTGAATATCGCCGTTGCCATTGCCCCCCGATGGGCCCGGGATGTCTGGCTGGTAAAATTGGTTGTCGTGACGTTGGCTGAATCGCAAGAACATGCCCATCGTGTTGTTCATCTGGTAGTCGAGTTTGGCGTCGAATTTGTCGCTGAAATCCTGAACGAGCAATTGCTCCAGTAGATCGTTCGACCGCGAAGTGCCGGCGTTTGTGGCGGGCAGGGCGTTCAGAACAGCCGCCGCAAATGGGTTCAGCGTTGCGATGGGAATTTGTGTGTTCGCCGGATATAGCACGCCTGTTAGAGGGTCAACGACCGCATACGGCAGAATTCCCTGGCGGTCGCTCGCCGTTGGGATCGAGTCGAAGTTGTTGTAGTGTTGCACTTGCCGATAGCCCTCATAGTCAGTAAAGAAGAAGAGTTTATTTTTGACGATGGGCCCGCCAAACGACATTCCGAACTGATTGCGTATCAGGGGCGTCTTTGGCGCTGGGGCAAATAGGAAACCTGTTGCATTCAGCACGGTGTTGCGGAGAAATTCGTATGCCGTTCCGTGAAACTGGTTCGTTCCGGATTTCATGATGGCATTCACGACTGCTCCGCCAACGCGTCCATACTCGGCATTGTAATTACTCGTGATGACCTTAAATTCGGCGATTGCATCCGGCGACGGCTGAGCCACTTGCGCTGAGTATCCCTGGTTGCTGGTCGAATAGGCGCTGTTGTCCGCGCCATCCAGCAGGAAACTGTTGTACGTGCTGCGCATGCCATTCACGTTGAAAGCACCTTCGCGTGGAGTGCCCGTTGGCGAAAATGAGATTGCCATTGGGGACTTGATGGCGTTCGTCGATAACAAGGCCAGGTCGGCATAGTTGCGGCCGTTCAGGGGAAGTTCCGCGACCGCCGCCGCGTTGACAATCTGCCCGCGGTCGCTGGAATCGGTATCGAGGGGAACAGCGGCCTCTGACACTACGATGCTCTCGGTGATTGCACCGACTTTTAACGCGGCATCGACACGCTGACGGGCTCCCACTTCCACTTGAACATCCGTCGTGAATTTCGAGAAACCGACATGCTCGATCTCCACTTTGTACTCACCGGCCTTTACGTTCAGGAAGTCGTACTCTCCGGCATCGCTCGTGGTTGTATTCGCCACGATACCCGTTCCGTGATTCGCGAGCGTCACTGCCGCGTTAGAAACCAACGCCCCGGTTGAGTCTCGGACAGTGCCCAAGACCTCTGCTGTTTCGGATTGGGCGTGTGCCAGCGGCAGCAGAACACAAAACGCGAGTGCGAGAATGGCGAATCGAACTACACGCCTCAGATATTCTCGCCGAGTAGCACGCCGTTCTGGACGTATTGCCAAAGCTTGTTTGCTCATGTGAGGTCTCCGAAAAATTCAATTTTGATAGGTCCGCTATCGCGTTCAGCCGCGGGGATACGCTTCCTGGCGCGCCGAACACTGGTTACACCCTTGGCGCAGAGGCTGGCCTTGGGGCCGTGCAAAAAATCCAATAGGATAAAGGATTTACAGGAGCGATGTTAATCAGCGATGAATGTTTTGCAAAAATCCGGTGCGACGAGTGTTTTATCGCGTCGTGGGTGGGCCAATCGTTCCGAACCGTCCCAGACTGGGAGAGTCGAGAAGGGGTCGAAGCCGCGCCGAATGTGATCGATTCCTTCCGCATGACTTTCCGCTTGACAGGATCAAACACTTGTTTGAAACTGTTGTTTGATATGGCACACGCTCACGCCAGAGCTCTTTCCTTGCCCCGGCGTCGCGCCAAGCGCGATGCTTCCGATTTGACGCGTGACAAGCTGATCGAGGCGGCCGGCCACGTTTTCGCCGAACGCGGATATCGCGCGGCGACGATCCGGGACATTTGCCGCCGCGCGGGCGCGAACATTGCCGCTGTGAACTACACCTTCGGTGACAAGATCGGTCTGTACACCGAGGTGCTGCGGAATTCGATCCGTGCGACTCAAAACGCGGCCATGAGCGCAGCCCTGGCTCCCGATCTTTCTCCGGAAGACACGATTCGCGGCGTGATCCATGCGCGGCTCAAGAGTCTGTGCAGGGAACAGCGCGTCGATTGGCACTTTCGTTTGATGATGCACGAGTTCGTGCATCCGACGCCGGCGATGTCGCGTGTTGTAGATGAAGGAATAAGGCCGGTTTATAACCGCCTGCGCGACGCCGTTGGCGAAATTATTGGATTGCCGCCGGACCACGAGATGACGCGGCTCTCGGTAAACAGCATTGTCGGGCAAATTCTGTTTTACACATTTTCGCGGCCGGTACTCTCGCGATTGCAGCCCGACTTGAAACTCACGCCCGATCAACTGGACCGGATCGCGGACCACATTACGGAATTCTCGCTCGCGTATTTGAAGAAAATGGGAGAAGGAACGCGCCATGGATGAAACGAAAACCGACACGATGCCCCAACCTCCGCCAGCGCAGGAACAGCGCGCGCCCCAAGGTCCCGCGCCTGCCGCTCCGGCGCCCGCGGAGGTCAAGACTTCGCGTTCTCCTGCAAAGAAAATCTTAATAGTTCTGGGAGTGGTGATTCTTGGAGTCGTGATTTGGGAATTATTTTTCGCGGCGCCCCGCGTGCCGGAAAGCATTGTTGTGCTGAGCGGACGCATTGAAGGTGACGATTCGGCCGTTGCGCCCAAGACGAGCGGAAAGATTCTCGAAGTCACCGTTCGCGAGGGCGACACTGTAACCGCGGGTCAGGTGATCGCGCGACTTGATGACGCGCAGGTGCGCGCGAAAGAGGATCAGGCCAAGGCAGCGCTCACGAACGCGCAGGTAAATTTCCAGACAGCAAACGATCAAATCGGCGTGCTCCAGGAGCAATTGCGGCAGAACCAATTGCAAGCGGCTCAATCGACGACGGATGCGGCTGGCCGCGTTCGGCAGGCTCAGGCGGACCTGACGGTTGCGGAAGCGAATCTGGCGCAGCAGCAAGCCGCATTGCGTCTTGCCGAATTCAACCGGGATGCCTACACCCGGCTAGCCAAGACCGGCGCTGCTTCACAGCAGCAGGGACTTCAGGCGCAGGTACAAGCAGACCAACAGGCTGCTCAGGTCGCATCGGCGCAGCGCCAAGTGGAGGCATCCCGCGGGGCGCTGGAGACTGCGCAAGCGAACCTGGAAAATCCAAGAATTCGCGACTCGCAGATTGCTGGCACCCAACGGCAGATTACCGAGCAGGAATCGCAGATCGCGGCGACGAAAGCGGAGACTGCTCAGGCGCAGGCGCAGCTCGCGCAAGCCGAAGCGGATCGGGCGGATTTGACCGTGCTCGCGCCTTTTGACGGCACAGTGATCACTCGCGCCGCCGAACCCGGTGAAGTCGTGCAAGCGGGAACCGCCATCGTGACACTACTAGATCTCTCGAAAGTGTATTTGCGGGGATTTGTTCCGGAAGGCTCTATCGGTAAAGTTAAAGTGGGCCAACTTGCTCACGTATTTCTTGACTCCAACACCAAGCAAGCACTGGACGGCTATGTCCTGCGGATCGACCCACAAGCAACATTTACTCCGGAAAATACGTATTTTCGCGACGACCGCGTAAAGGAAGTCGTGGGCGTGAAAATACAATTGACGCAGGGTATCGGGTTCGCCAAACCTGGGATGCCGGCGGACGGCGAAATCCTAACCAGCGGCACCGTGTGGCCTCCGCACAAACGGGCAGCACAATGAGCACTACCACCACGGACCGGACCGAAATCCGTTCGCGCGATGCTGCGCCTTCGGGAACTGCGATCGATATTCGCAACCTGAAGAAGCACTACGGCCCTCTCGAAGCCGTGCGCGGGATTTCATTTGAGGTGCAGCGCGGCGAAATCTTCGGCTTGATTGGCGCGGATGGAGCTGGGAAAACCACCACGTTTCAAATTCTCGCCGGAGTTATGGAAGCCAGCGGCGGCACGGCGGAGATTTTCGGAAGGCCGGCGCGAGACGCTCGTGCGCGGACAGGATATCTCACTCAGACGTTTAGCCTCTATCCCGACCTCAGCGTGGCGGAAAATATCAACTACATCGGAGCCCTGCGGCATGTTCCTCCCGCGGAAATCACCGAACGCGGCGGCCGCTATTTGAAAATGTTCGATATGGACCGCTTCTCGAGCCGGCTGGCGGCCCAGTTGAGCGGGGGCATGAAGCAAAAGCTGGCGCTGGTGTGCGCGCTGGTTTCCGAGCCGGATATTTTATTGCTGGACGAACCGACGACCGGCGTGGACCCGGTCTCCCGGCGCGAGTTCTGGGACACGCTCGCGCATCTGGCGGGGCAGGGCCTTACCGTGCTGGTTGCTACCCCTTACCTGGATGAAGCGGAGCGCTGCCATCGTATTGCTTTAATTCATCTCGGTGAGATTAAGCAGATCGGCACGCCGGATGAATTTCGTGAAAGCTTGCACGCCAAGCGCATCGAACTGCGCACGCCTGAACTTCGCAAGGCCATCCGCGCCATTGCCAAGGTTTCCGGTTCGGATCGAGACATCTTCGACGTGCAACGCTTTGGGGATCGCCTGGACTTGCTGTCGCATTCGCCCGAAGTCGCGCAACGGAAGATGGAAGAAGTAATGCGTTCAGAAGGGATCAAAATCGATAGCGTTTTGGTCGATGAACCGACGCTTGAAAACACGTTTGTGGCCACGCTTCGCTCTCTAAGCCAGGAGATGAAGGATGCTCCGTTTCCTGGCCACCACGATCATAAGGAGAAACGCGGCAAGATCGCTATCGGCGCCGAGAATATCACTAAACAATTCGGCTCCTTTACAGCGGTGCACAACGTGAGCCTGCAAGTGCGCTACGGTGAAATCTACGGATTGCTGGGAGCCAACGGCGCGGGAAAAACAACGACAATCAAGATGCTGTGCGGTTTGCTGGAGGCCAGTTCGGGCAACATGCAGCTTGCGGGCGAGCGGGGTGCGTTGCGCTCTCCGGGAGTCCGGCAACAGATTGGCTACATGTCCCAAAAGTTCTCGCTCTACGGTGACCTTTCGATCGTGGAGAATTTGGATTTCTTTGGCGGAGTTTACGGCGTGCCCGCCGAAGAACTTAAAGAGAAGGAACGGTGGGTACTCGATTTCTCCGGACTCGAGGGTAAGGAACAACAGGTCACAGGGAGTTTGCCGGGCGGCTGGAAGCAGCGCGTTGCGTTCGGCAGCGCCATCATGCACGAGCCCAGCATTGTGTTTTTGGACGAGCCAACCTCGGGAGTCGATCCGCTGGCCCGCCGCGCGTTTTGGATGATGATTAACCGTCTTGCTGACGCGGGAACCGCCGTCCTGGTGACCACTCACTATCTGGAAGAAGCGGAACAGTGCAACCGGCTGGGATTCATGGTGGCTGGAGAACTGCTTGTGGAGGGAACGCCCAGCGAAATTAAGGGTCGGCAGAAAGGGCACCTGCTCGAATTTCGCGTGGATAATCCGCAGCGCGCAGCCGATCTTTTGAAGTCCGAAACGCAGCACTGGCGCGTCGCTCTGTTCGGCAAGCGGCTGCATATCATCACGGACGGCGATGTCGATGCCGGCATTCGCGAGAACGCGCAGCGGCTCGAAGCGGGGGGAGTCCACGTGCTCGGAGCACGCGAAGGGCGTTTCTCACTCGAGGATGTCTTCATCAGTGTTGTCGAGCAGGCCCGCGAGCAAGGCAAAGTAGGCGCCGAGGACTAATCCGAGGGAGTAGAGGCCATTTCGTGCATGAGAGGCCACTCGAACTCGATAGGACACCAGGGGCTGAAGCCCTTGCGTTCCAGGGGTTTGAGTGTCGCGGCTGAAGCCGCGACCCACAAATACTGTTTACGGGAGACCTTTCGGCGCGCTAACCGAAAGTGCGGTGGCTGATCGCACACTGTTGATGGCGCAAGAGTTTGGGAGCAATCGATGCGGCGAATCTTCGCACAGGCCCGAAAAGAACTGACTCAACTGGTCCGTGACCGCCTCGCGGTGGCGCTGGCGCTGTTGCTTCCCGTGGTCCTTCTACTTCTGCAAACAACAGCGATCTCGCTAACGGTGAAAGATATTCCGATCATCGTGCAAAATCTCGATCAGTCGCAGGCTTCCCAGGATTTAGTTGACCGCTTTCGTCAGTCTTTGAGCTTTCACGTGGCCTCGTGGCCCACTGACAAACAACCCGAGGATGCCTTCACTTCCAACCGGGCGCGCGGCGCGCTGATTATCCCGGAGGAATTCGGCCGGCAGATCGCGCGCGGCCAGAACGCCGCCGTGCAGATTCTGATCGATGCTTCCGACGAGAATACGGCCCAAATCATATCGGGAGACGCAAGTCAAATTGTCAGCGCTTACAACGCGGAAAACGGTGGGGCGAGCCGCCCTCAGCCCGTTACCGCCGCCATACGGTTGTGGTACAACCCGAGCCGGTCATCCCAGAAATTTTACGGTCCCGGAATCTATGTGCTGGCGATGTCCCTTTTTGCGCCGCTGCTCGCAACACTCGCCATGTCAAAGGAAGGCGAGCAGAAAACGATCCTTCAAGTGTACGTCTCGAACATTTCGGCGCACGAATTTCTGCTGGGCAAGATTGCCGCCTTCATGCTGGTTTCGCTGGCTGAATCGGCGATCATGATCGCCATCCTGATTCTCGGCTTCGGGTTGCGTTTTGTGGGCGATCCCACGCCGTTTCTTGTCGCCACGATTCTTTACTCGTTTTGCGTAACGACCTTCGGAAACATGCTGGGAGCGGCGATTCCAAGCCAGGTGGCCGCGATGCAAGCGGTTGCGCTTACGGGATTCTTGCTCGTGTACATGCTGTCAGGCTTGCTCTTTCCCATTCAAAATATTCCGGCAGGCATTCGCTGGATATCCAATTTTATCTGGGGCCGCTACTACATCGAAGTCGTGCGCGACGCGCTGCTGGCGGGCGGCGGCTGGCCTTCGGTGTGGACAAGCGTGCTTGCAATCGCGGCCATCGGAGCCGTTTTTTACATGATCGCATGGCGGAACATGCGTCGCATGCAGTTGAAGGACTAAGTCCCCATGATAAACATGATTAACAAAGTTCGAGCGCTTCTCGGAGATCGCATGCGGGCCTTGATCCTCAAGGAATTCCGCCAGATTTTGCGCGATAAACGCCTTGCGATGTCATTGATATTGCCTCCGACTTTGCAACTGCTGCTATTCGGATTCGCTCTCAACGCGACTGTCAGCAACCTTCAGCTCGGTGTTGTGGACGATAGTAGAACTCCCGAAAGTCGTGAACTGATTGCAAACATGACGGAGAGCAAGAGTTTCGAGAACGCGGGCACGTATTTCTCCGTGGACGATATGAGCAAGAAAATCGCCTCCGGCAAACTGGATGGCGGACTTGTCATTCCGTACGACTACGCGCGAGACTTGCAACGCGGAGTGCCCGTCACCGTGCAAGTGCTGCTGAACGCGATGAATTCCAACACGGCCACGATAGGGCAGGGGTATGCGCAAGGCGTGATCGCTTCCTACAATCAGATCCTCGCTGGCAATGGCATTCATGCTCAGTTTACGCAAATAGCTTCTCCTGACGTGAGTCGCCGCGGCATGGTCCTGCTGGATCCGGCCTACCTCTACAATCCGGGTCTGGAGCCCACATGGTTTATCGTGACCGGGATTCTGGGCGTCCTGCTTATACTGAATGGCTCGCTGATTTCCGCCGCTGCGATTGTGAAGGAACGCGAGGCCGGCACTCTTGAACAGTTATTGATGTCTCCCGCTTCGACGACGCAGATTATCGTGGCCAAGCTTTTCCCGCTTTTTGCGTTGCTCTGCCTGATGGGAATGGGGGCGGTTGTGATTATGCGCGTCGTATTCGGAATCCCATTTCGGGGGAACGCTTTCCTCGTGATGGCCGCTGCTGCCCTTTGCCTGTTGTGCGGGATTGGCATTGGCACCTTTATTGCAACGTTCACGAAATCGGCGCGCCAGGCGCAACTCACGCTTTTCTTCGTGAATCCTCCGCTGACGTCGCTTTCCGGAGCATTTACGCCGGTCGAGGCGATGCCGAAATGGCTTCAGCCTGTTGCGCAATTCAACCCCATTCAACACTTCGGCGTGATTTCGCGCGGCGCGATGCTGAAGGGAAGCGGCATTGCCACACTATGGCCAAATTTCCTCGTGCTCTCGGCATTCACCGTGGTGCTCGTGTCACTAAGCATTTGGCGGTTCAGAAAACAACTTAGCTAGGCCCGGCTTAGAGGAGACTCATGCACAGAAAAACACTAATTCGATTGCTCTCGAGGCTCGGTCACGGGCGGGCAGGGAATTGTTTGGCGGTGTTCGCAGCCTCGCTAATGTTTAGCGCGCTCGCCTTCGCGCAACTCGGCCCGCCGGCCGGACAAACGCAAGGTACGCAGGCAACGCAGCTTCCGCTCTCCGGCCGTACCGCGCAAACCAATGGAACCGTGAAGACCTCCGAGCAGCCCGCGCCGAGTACAACGGCTACAGTGAACACGCTAAATCCAAATGTGCAGGTGCAGGGGACGTATTCCGGGAGTACACCGGGCGTCGCGAAAATGCCCTTCAACGGGAAGCTTGCCTTGCAGGAAGCGATTCAGCGCGGGCTTGTGTACAACCTTGGCCAAACAGGAGCGACACAGGCTCTCCGGCAATCTGAAGGACAAAGCAAGGTTGCACTTAGTGGATTGCTGCCAAACGTCAGTGGCACCGTGAATGAAAACTTTCAAACCACCGACCTGCGCGCGCAAGGTTTCAGGTTCAACTTTCCGGGATTCTCGATTCCGGCGGTGATTGGGCCTTTCAACTACATCGATCTTCGTGCTCACGTTTCGCAAACCATCTTCGATCTTGCCGCGATTGACAATTACCGCGCCGCGAACGAGGTTGCGAACGCGAACCGGTATTCAGCACAGGACGCGCGTGACCTGATCGTGCTTGCTGTCGGAGGGACCTATCTTCAAGCGGTCGCATCGAAGGCCCGCGTGGCCTCCGAAGAAGCGCAGCTCAAGAGCGCAAATGCTGTGTATGAGCAGAGCTTGCAACAGTTCGAGCAGGGACTCGTAGCCAAAGTGGATGCCGATCAAAACGAGGTGCAGACTCTAACGCACCAGCAGCGTTTGCTCTCGCTCCAAAACGATCTGGCAAAGCAAAAGATCACTCTCGCTCGAATGATTGGCCTGCCGGTGAACGATCAATATGACATTACCGATGACGTTCCCTTCTCGCCCGCCGCCCCGCTCACCGTGGAAGATGCGCTCAGCCAGGCGTTTCAGCAGCGAGCCGATCTAAAGGCCGCCGATGCCCAGGTGCGCGCCGCGGAACGTTCGCACGCCGCCGCGATCGCCGAACATTATCCGTCCCTTGTTGTAACCGGCGATTATGGCGGTATCGGAGTCAATCCGAGTCAATTGCAGACCACATATACGGCGCAGGCCAGTTTGAAGATTCCGATCTGGCAAGGCGGACGCGCCCAAGGCGACATTCAACAGTCGGACGCGGCGCTGGCCCAGCGGCGCGCGGAATATGAAGATCTGAAGGGCCAGATCGAGAGCGATATCCGCAGCGCCTTCCTCGATTTGCAGGCAGCTGCCAGCCAAGTGGTGGTTGCGCGGAAGAATGTGGAAGTTACGAAGGAAGCACTCGAGCTGACTCGGCAAAAAGTGGAAGCAGGCGTGATCGACAATGTTGAATTTGTGAGGTCGCAGGAAACGGTGACCAACGCCGAGTTCGATTACATCAACAGCGTGTTCGCCCACAATATCGCGAAGCTAAGTCTTGCGCGCGCCATGGGCCGCGCAGCAAGTACGCTGGCTGAGGTGCTTAAGACTCCGTAAACAGATTGTGGAAAAAGTCCCCGTTGTCATTCTGAGCGCAGCGAAGAATCTCTCTACGGTGTAAATCGAGAAAAAGACAGATTCTTCGCTGCGCTCAGAATGACCGGCGCGAGTGGTTTTGCCCTAGCCTGTAAGCCCTCACCCGCGCGATTCGTTTCTCGACACTCTTCCGACGCACAAAGGCAGCCGCTGTCACACGTTCACTGATTTCCCTCCAAATGCACGGATTTGGGTATACTAACTGTTTGTTGAGTGTCGCGCGGATGGTCCCATGAATATTTCAGAAACTTTTATTCGCCGCCCTATCGCAACATCACTTTTGACAGGCGCCATCCTTCTCGCGGGCGGAATTGCGTATAAGTTCCTTCCTGTGTCGGCTTTACCGCAAGTCGACTTCCCCTCGATTGCGGTCTTTGCCAGCTTGCCGGGGGGGAGCCCGGAGACATTAGCGTCCTCGGTCGCGACGCCGTTGGAACGGCAATTCGGGCGGATCGCCGGCGTCAATGAGATGACTTCGAGCAGCCAGCTGGGCAGCTCGAACATTACCTTACAATTCGATTTGGACCGGAACATCGACGCGGCGTCGCGGGACGTGCAAGCTGCAATCAATGCCGCCGCTGGTCAGTTGCCAACCTCCTTGCCGACCCTGCCGACCTACAAGAAGTCCAATCCCGCCGATACGCCCATTCTGACCATCGCCATGGTTTCGGATACGTTGCCGATTGCCAAGCTCTACGATTTTGCGGATTCGATTGTGGCCCAGAAGATCGCCCAAGTATCCGGGGTTGGGCAGGTCGGGATCAATGGCGGGGCGAAACCGGCTGTGCGTGTCGACGTGAACCCGATGGCTCTGGCTCATTACGGAATCGGGTTGGAGGCTGTCCGGACGGCGCTGCGTTCGGCGAATGTAAACTCTCCGAAGGGATCGCTCGAAAACCAAAGCGGGCGTTGGATCATGTCGGACACGGATCAATTGCTCGATGCGAGTCAGTACGGTCCGTTGGTTGTGGTTTACCGCAACGGCGCCCCTGTACGGTTAAGCGACGTTGCGCAGGTCACTTCCGGCATTGAGGACCTGCGAAACAAGGGTTTCGCCAATGGAATACCCGCGATTACTGTCTCTGTCTATCGGCAGCCTGGCGCCAACACCATCGATACCGCGGATCGCGTCAAGGCCCTTCTGCCCGAACTGCGGGCATCGATCCCCCCAACGGTTTCTGTGCTGATCACTTCGGACAGAACCGTCACGATCCGCGCTTCGGTCAAGGATATTGAATTTACGTTGATTCTGACCGTCATTTTGGTGGTGATGGTTATATTTGTATTCCTGCGCAATATTTGGGCGACGGCCATTCCTAGTATTGCGGTGCCGCTCTCTCTGTTGGGAACATTCGGCGTGATGTACCTGCTGGGATACACCATCGACAATCTATCCCTTCTTGCGCTGGCGATTTCAACGGGATTCGTTGTTGACGATGCCATTGTGGTGATTGAGAACATCGCCCGGTATCTGGAGATGGGCTATTCGCCGATCCAAGCGGCGCTGGAGGGCTCGAGCGAGATCGGTTTCACCGTGCT
>JBEKCU010000038.1:0-20327 GCA_050014735.1 Candidatus Acidiferrales bacterium
TCTTGATTACCGAAATGCGCTCTCGCGTTTTTCTTTCCTCCACTCTCTGCGCGTGGGCATTCCTGGCAGCCGGTTGTGTGCAGCCGCTTGGTCCTGGTTTCCATTTTTCCCTCCGCCAGACCGAGATTCATGCTTCATCCGCCGCTCCGGACACTCTCCACGTTCGCGTCGTCGATCAGCTGGAAAATGCCGGCAATCGCACTCTACGAACGCTCGATGTGCGCCTACCGGAAGGCCCGACCTTCGGCGCGCAAAATTTTCGCGTTACGATCGAAGGAAAAGAAGCTTCGCCTCAGCCCGATTCGATCGTCGATCGCCGAATGATGCGAATGACGTTCGATCCACCCTGGGAACAGAGGCAGCCGCGCGAAATTGCCGCCGAATGGGACCTCGCCCCTGGTCCTGCCGCACGCGGCACTGTTGCTTCTTCTCCGAGCGGATTTTACATCGCTGACGAAACGGCGCTTCCGCTTTGGCAAGCGCCCTCTGGGATACTCGCCAGGGGCGGTCCCGATCCTGACGGCGAAGTTTTGTCGGTTTTTG
The DNA here is from genome assembly GCA_050014735.1 of Candidatus Acidiferrales bacterium. Classification (GTDB taxonomy): domain Bacteria; phylum Acidobacteriota; class Terriglobia; order Acidiferrales; family UBA7541; genus Palsa-360. The sequence continues at coordinate 544 of JBEKCU010000038.1, forward strand.
CGCCGCCTGATTTTCGAGTGCTTGCCCCTGGCGAGCTCACCAAGAGCGAAACCAATGGCAACATGCAAGTGCGAAGATTTCGCATTCGGCCTGACAGAGACTTTCTGCCCTACGTCGTAGCTGGACGCTATCAGGAACGATCGATTCGCACGCGACGAGTAGCCGTAAGCTTTTGGACGTTTGCTTTACTAGACGCCGAAATGGCGAAGAAAGCCGGTGCGCGGGTTTCCTCATCCATGCAGGCATTTGTGGATTTTTTCGGTCCTGCGTCTCGCGGAAAGACAGTAGTGCGCATGGTTGAAGCTCCGGGCGAGTTGCCCTCCGAGTTTGGATCGACGAGCGATCCTGGGGGGGCGTCTTTCCCCGAAGGTGCGTTGCTCGATTCGAGAGCCATCGCCCAAGGGGTCGCGAGCGAAGCGGTGCTCCAGCTCGCCGAATATGAGCTTGCGCGGACCTGGTTTGGCTGGCGCATTCGCCCCATGCCGGAGGCGCAAATATTAATGGGCCGCGGCGTCGGACTGTTCGGACTTGTGGTTGCTGCCGAGGCTCGCGAGACCGGTTCTCAAGGGCCGGACCAGCGCCGCCTCATGATCGCATCGCTGTTCGACCGCTACGACAGGGCGCGCGGCGTTGCCCCCGATAAACGGATGATCGAGTCGGCGGCTGGATATTCTCGCGCCGAACGCATTTCGAACGGCTACCGGGCGGCCCTGTTTTTCGTTGCGCTGGAGGACGTTTGCGGCCGCGATAATTTGAGCGCGGCATTTCGGTATATCGTCAGCGCTCGCGCGGGAGAGGAAACAGGCTATGAAGAATTCCGCGCCGCACTTGAATCGGCGTCCCATCGGGACCTTGCCGAAATGTTTCGGCGCTGGTTGACTCAACCGGGCGTGCCAGACGATTTTCGCGCCCGGTATGCCAAGTCTTCGAACACTCTGGCGAAGTCGAATTGAAATGTTCGCCACCCGCATCGTGGGGCAAACCTAAGGAGATAGGTATGATTGAACCAATCGCAACCGATCGAGGTCCAAAAGCCATCGGTCCCTATTCGCAAGCGATCCGAGCGAATGGGTTCGTTTTTCTTTCGGGACAAATCGCTCTCGATCCGAATACGCAGCAAGTCATTGAAGGAGGGGTGGGCCGGCAGACCGAACGCGTGATAGAGAATCTGAAAGCGATCCTCGAAGCGGCTGGCTCTTCTACTGACCGCGTCGTGAAGACCACAGTATTTCTTGCCGACATGAACGATTTCGCCGCGATGAATGAAGTTTATTCGCGGTATTTTATTCGAAACCCGCCGGCCCGCTCAACCGTCGAAGTAGCACGGCTTCCTCGGGACGTGCGCGTTGAAATTGACCTCATCGCGGTACTGTGAGGAGGCATAATCGTCGGAGACTTTAGGAATGGTTGAAGGTTTGCAAATCCAATGAAGGGTGGCACTCAGGTTCTGCTATACGACAATTTTTTGCAGAATTCGTGATTGCGTCAGGTTCCGTTCGAACTGAAAGCACTGGATTTGCACCACCAAAGCCATGTATTAGGCATCTAAGTGAATTGGGTATCGGCTTGCAACCTTCATGCGATATTGGCGGATTTTCGAGGTGCCCGAATCACTTTCGGCGGGACTCCCGTGGGCCGTTTCGGGCCCTGTTTGGTTTGGATTTAGTTTGAAAAGTTGCAATCTTGCGGTAGAGTTGATAACAGTAATTGACCCTGCCGAGCCTTTTGGGGAGGCCATCTGTGCTTTTTGGAAAGGCAACGGAACAGCCAGCGCCCGGTGACGTTTCTGGAAAGGCGTCCTTTCATGTTTTGAAGGATGCGTGGAGCGAACTTTCTTCAGGCGACCGCGCAAAAGACCTTCCGAATCTTGCTTCCTTGCAGCAGGATCTTTCCGGACAGAACTGCTCGGCTGAGTTGCATGGAACCCTCGACACCCTTAAATCGCTTCGCCAAAGGATTTTGGCGAATACCGTCCTGGAAGGTTGGACGGAGTGGTCTATTTGTATTTTAATTGGCCTGATTGTTGCCGGGGCGGTGAGTGCAAAACTGGCCGGAGTATTGACCCTGGCCGCCGTTCTTCTCGTTATTGGCGCGGCCGTAATTTTCACCTGGATTTGGCGGACACGGCTCTCCACTTACGAAACCGCGTGCCGCCTCGATGCAGCGGCCGGTCTGCAAGATCGTGTTTCCACGGCAATTTACTTGTGCGACGCCAAGGATTCGGACGGGATGATTCAGCATCAGCGACGTGATGCGATTTCCCGTTTGGCGAAAGTGGATCCGCGCGGACTGTTTCCGGTGCAGTCGCCCGCGGCTGCTAGCCTTGCCGGTGTGCTTGTGATAGTCTTCGGCGGGCTATTCGTCTACCGAATCAACCACAGGGCTCCACTCGTCGCTCTGCTTCAATCGACGGCGCGCTCGTCTCTCGTGCAATCGATTTTTTCGCCGATCGTTCACGCGATGGAAAAGGATCTCGAGCGAACGATCGCCTTGGTCACTTTGAAGCCGGACCCTCAGGCGGACGAAGTTCGTCCCGGCGAGGCCCTGCCGACATCCGACGACCTCTGGCAACCTGCGGAAGATAAGAAGCCTGACATGAAGGATGCGATGCCGCAGGATATGATGAGTCAGGACGAGGAGCAAGAGGGCAAGCCGGAGGGCCAGGGCAATCCCAATGCGATGCCGCCCGCGGATGCGCAACAGCAACAGGGGAACAACGGTCAGCCGCAGCAGGGGAATTCAAAGCAATCCGATTCGCAAGGCTCGCAGCAATCTCTGTCGCAGAAGATGATGGATGCCTTGAAAAATATGATGTCGGATCCGAAGAACCAGAAAAACGACAAGAACGGCCAGCAGCAAAACCAGCAAAATGCGCCACAACAGGGAGGCAACCCGCCGCCAGGCTCGCAGGAAAGCGATAAGAAGGGCGACTCCAAAGGCAGTTCCGATCAGAAACAAAATGCGTCGAAGAGTGCGGGTAGCGGCGCCGGAAACCAGAAAGGCATAAACGAAATGGTGAAGGATCAGGCAGCGCGACCGGTCAACGCCACGCCGGACCGCGTCGCGCTCGATGCCACCGGTTTCAAGGAACAAACGCGCATGCGTGTGGATACGGAAACCGGCACGGCGCACATGGCTGTGAAGGACGGATCGGCTCAGACCGAGGCCGTCATTAACGGCGCCGAGCAGGAGAACATTCCCGCGCGCTATCGGCTCTACGTACAGCGCTATTTTGAACACACGGACAACGGATCGAAGGGCTCAAGCGAACCGCATTGATCCGAACTTCCGGAAAAAATTCAACGCCAATCCCAAGGACGGGTTCATGACAACTTCGGTGGGAACAGAAGGCCAGAAGAGCAACCAGCCCCTCGGTCAGCAGGCTGAATTTCTTGCCGAAAAAATGGGCGAAGTGCGGCGCGAGATTTCCAAGGCGATTGTCGGTCAAGGGGAAGTTGTCGACGGGGTGCTGATGGCCCTGTTAGCTGGCGGACACGTCCTTCTGGAGGGCGCGCCGGGCCTGGGAAAGACCATGCTTGTGCGAACTCTTGCGCAAGCAGTGGCCCTGAAATATTCACGCATCCAATTTACTCCGGACTTAATGCCTGCCGATGTGATCGGCACCTCCATGGTGCAGGAGGGTGGCGACGGAAGGCATGTACTCGGATTTCAACCTGGACCGGTTTTCACGAATTTGCTCCTGGCCGATGAAATCAATCGCGCGACGCCAAAGACGCAATCGGCGTTGCTGGAGGCCATGCAGGAAAAGCAGGTCACGGTCGCTCACACGTCGCATCAGCTGGACGAACCGTTTTTTGTGATGGCCACGCAAAACCCGCTCGAGATGGAAGGGACCTATCCTCTGCCGGAAGCGCAACTGGACCGGTTTCTCTTCAAACTACGCGTGCCGTTTCCGGGGCGCGAGGATCTGAACGACATTTTGGACCGCACGACGCAAGGGACGACGGTGCAGGTCCGTCCGGTGGTCAACGGACCGCAAATCATGGAGATGCGTCAGGTGGTGCGGACCGTTCCGGTGGCTCCGCACGTTCAGGAGTATGTCGTGAAACTCACGCTGGCTACACACCCGGAAGGCCGTGAAAATCTGCTTGCGAGCAAGTACATCCGGTATGGCAGCTCGCCGCGCGGCGCACAGACTCTAATTCTGGGCGGGAAGGTGCGTGCTCTCTTGGCCGGACGATTTAACGTGAGTCTGGAAGATATTCGCGCGCTACTGCTGCCAGCTCTGCGGCATCGCATCATTTTGAACTTCGAAGCCCAGGCCGATGGCCGGACAACCGACGACTTGTTGGAAGAGATCGCCGGCAAGATAAGCTAAAACTGGGGATCCCAAGTATTTAGGGAGAGGCGGCGTTGTGCTGCAGGGCGCGCGCCGAAGGGGGGCTTTTTCGTTTTTGAACCCAATGGCTACGAATTCTTCGCTCCTGCTCGATCGCGAATTCCTGAAGACGCTTGAACAGGTCACGCTGTTGTGCCGCACGAACCTAGCCGGCTCAGTGGGCACCGAGCACCGGTCCCGCACGCGCGGACCCGGGATGGAATTCGCCGATTACCGCCGCTACAGCATGGGTGACGACCCCAGATCGCTTGACTGGAGCGCGTATCTCCGCCTGGGAAAACTCTTCCTGAAGATTTATGAGACCGAGCAGCATATTCCCGTGCGCATTTTGCTGGACTGCAGCGAATCGATGGATTGCGAAGGCCCCGGCGCGTCCGATCACGGAGGAAAGGATGCGAAAGCAAGAGACACGAAAACGGGAGACACCAAATTCATCTACGCGCAGCGGTTGGCCGCGACCTTCACGTATTTGGCACTTCTGCATTTGGATACCGCCGCGGTAATTCCCTTCGCGGACCGGTTGAACAAACCGTTGATCGTTTCCGGCGGTCGGGATCGTCTGTGGCCCGTTCTCGAGTTCCTGGGGGGACAGTCGTGCAGCGGCGGCACCAACCTGTTCGGCTCGGTGAAAGAATTCATGGGAAATTTTACTTCCCGGGGACTGGTCATATTGATTTCGGATTTTTTCGATGAGAAGGGATGCGAGCGAGGGGTCGAGATGCTTCGCTCGGCTGGGCACGATTTCGTTTTGGTGCAAGTGCACAGCGCAGCGGAACAGCGGCCCACGGCCTCCGGCGAGTTGATCTTGGAGGACGTGGAAACCGGTGTCCAACGCACCGTGGAATGTTCTCCGCAAAGCACCGCGCTGTATGAAGGCAGATTTCTGGAATTCTCCGCTCGTTTGCGTCGGCTGGCGTTGCGCAACGGCGGAAGATACGCCCGCGCGGTGACCAACATTCCTTACCAGGAGTTCGTGCTGAGAAGTCTCCGCAGCGGACAGGTGCTGGCATGAACTGGCTTTCCTTGAGTCCGGTTGAAATCGCCGCCGCATGGGCAGTGCTGGGCGCTGCGGCCCTGTGGCTGTATCTGCATCACCGGCGTCCGCAACGCCGAAAAGTTTCCACGTTGCGTTTCTGGGCCAGCGTGCAGGCGGTGTCACAGCCGCGACGCAGGAAAGTTCGCGAGCCCTGGGCGCTCATCGCGCAGATTCTTTTCCTGTTGCTTCTGCTGCTGGCGCTTGCAAATCCGCGGCTGGGAATCACGACGGAGGGCCGCAGCGTTGTGATGATCTTCGACACTTCGATCTGGTCGCAAGCGCGCCCAGCGGGCGAATCCGCATGGATCGACCAGGAGCGAACCGAAGCCCTGCGCGTGATCGATTCTCTGCCTGCGAGCGACCGGGTGCTTTTGCTTCGTGCGGAAGGGGATGCGGCGCCGATCGTGCCGTTCACCACGGACCATGCCGAATTGCGCCGCGCGATTTCCAACGTGCAGACTTCGGGGAGCGCCTCCGACATTCCGCGTGCTTTGCAAATCGCCCGCGCGTCGATCGCGGGTTCCAGCCGCAGTCTTCTCGTTTATGTTGGGCCCGGCATGTTGAACGATGAACAGGCGCGGAGCCTTGACGAATTTCGCGCGTCGATCGCAACGACCGATCAGAACGGTGACCAGCCGCAGTTCCTCGTGCGTCTTGCCGGCGACGGCGGCGGTATCGACGATCGCGGCATCACTCGCCTCTCTCTCCGCCGCGACGTGGCGCAACCCAATCGCTGGCACTTGCTTACTCAGTTGAAGAACTACAGCGCCTCGAAAGCCGGCGTGATTCTGAAACTTTCGGTCAATGGCGAATCTCTTGGCGAGCACGCGATTGCCTTAACTCCGAACGAACTGGCAAACACAGAAAATGAATTTGTCTGGGACAAGGGCGGATACTTGCAGGCGGAAATCGGCCCGCCTGACGCGCTGGCAGCGGACAATCGAGCCATCGTCAACCTGCCCACGTTCCGCACGATCCACGTGGCTCTGAACGTTGGAGGGAGTTCGCAGTTCGCGACGAATCTGCTCAGCGTTCTGTCCAGCAATCCTTATGTGGAAACGCAGATCGTGCTTCCGGGTATGCCTCTGCAGAGCCTGCCGGACGTTGCCATTTATCAAGGAGCCAGCTTGCCGGCCGAGCCAGCCTTCAATTCCATCTTTTTCCTGGCTGGGCCGGCATCCACTGCTTCGCGCTCGGTTCGCGTAACGCAGTGGAACTCCCAGCATCCGGTGACGCGCTGGATTCGCACGCATGACGTCAGCGTTCGCAATCCCGCCGCCCTCACCGCGCTGCCTACGGATACCGTACTGGCGTACACGGATGAGACGCCGCCGGCTCCGTTGATCCTGGCCCGCGAACAGAATGGCCACAGACTCCTAATCGTCGGATTCGATCCGCACAACTCGAATTTTCCGATGGAGTCCGCATTTCCCTTGCTGATGGCTGGGGGCATGGAGTGGATGACGCATTCCGTGGATGAAGCCGCGGAATCGGTATCCACCGGAGAACTGGATATTCCAGGCCCGGTGACTCGAATTATCGCCCCGTCAGGGCGGGACGTTCCGTTTGCGCACACTGGCTCGGGTGTCCATCTACTCGCGCTGGAAACTGGAATGTATCGCGTCATTGCGCCGAGCGGTGAAACAAGCATCGCCATCAATACTCCACTGCTGCCCGCGCAGCGTTTGAATCCGACTCCTGCGGAAACCGCGGGGATTGAAAGCGAGCCGCGCCAGGTCATTGGATCGGATTTGTGGCGCTGGCCGGTTTTGTTCGCAATCGTCGCGCTCTGGCTGGAATGGTGGCTGTATTACTCCTCGCGGGAGCGCCAGCGAACGGTGGAACTCCCGGAAACGCCAGGAGATGTCTCGCTGCAATATCTTGACGGTGAACTCGACGAGCGGGAAGAGACCGATTCCCGCAAACCGAATTTTGTGGCCAGGTGATGAATTGACTTTCGATCATCCACTGTTTCTTCTCGCGCTCGTGCTCTTGCCCGCCCTGTGGGTGTGGATGCGGCGTGCTCCGGGGGCGTCGCCCGCATGCCTGGCGTTGAAATGCGCCGTGTTCGCCCTACTGGTGATTGCGCTAGCCGATCCCTGGGCAGCGCTGCGCGAGGAGAAGCTGGCGATTACAGTTCTGATAGATACTTCGGCCAGTATGCCCCGCGAATCGTTGCAACGCGCGGAGGCGATGCTGCGAGACCTGGTTCGCAAGAATTCCGGCGCGGATTTGCGGCTCATCACGTTTGGGGAGCATCCGAAGATTCTCCCGGTTCCCGCTCAGGCGAATCGAGTCAACATTCCTCAAGGGGTCGATCCCAAAGAGGGAATGGCAACCAACATCGAAGATGCGCTGCAACTGGCGCTCAGCACGTTTCCCTCCGAGGGAGCGCGGCGCGTTTTGCTGATCAGCGACGGAAATGAAAACAAAGGCAACGCCCTCACCGAAGCGCTCGAGGCAAGAGCGCGCGGCGTGGAGGTGTACACGGGGCCATCGGGCGGCACCGCGCCCTTGCCTGTGAAGGTGGTCAGCATCGCATCTCCCCAGGACGTTTTTTCCGGGGAGCATTTCGCGCTGGCCTTGCAACTGGAGAGCGCGACGGCTCTGAAGGCTCGGATCTGGATCACCTCGCAGGGGCAGGAACTCGGATCGACCGACGCGGATTTGCGCGCGGGCAATAACGAAGTCGATCTGGAAACGCGCATATCGCGGAGCGGCGTGGCATTACTGGAAGTTCATATTTCGAGCGGCAGCGCCGAACAAACGCTGATCTCGCAAGCTGTGACGGTGCGCCAACCGCACGTGCTTTATGTCGCCGGCGGCGGCGAAACGTCGCCCCCGCTTCTCGCAACGCTGAAACAGGCGGATATCGATCTGGAATCCGTGACATCTTTTCCGGTAAATCGTCAGGGGAAGGATTGGGACGCGGTTCTGCTCGATAATTATCCCGACCACGAACTTTCCGCGGAAGAGGATTTAGCGCTCGAGCGATATGTGTACGCGGGCGGGGGCTTGATCTATATCGCGGGCGATAGCAATGCCAAGCTTGCCCAGGAACCCAAAACGCCCTTCGAGAAAATGCTTCCGATCCATGCCGAACCGCCGCCGGAAAAGCCCACTGCCGTGGTTCTTGTTCTGGACAAGTCCGGCAGCATGAGCGGCCCGAAAATCGAGATGGCCCGCGACGCGGCCCGGGCCAGCATCAAGATGCTGCGGCCTATCGACATGATCGGCGTGATTTCGTTTGACGAATCCTTCAGTTGGGTTATTCCGCTCGGGCCCGCCGGCTCGCTCGAAGACAAGAGCGACCTGATCAGCCAAATTACCGCGAACGGCGGCACGAAGATTTATCAGGCCGTTCAGTCCGGTTTTGAAGCCATCGAGAATGCCAAGGCCACTCACAAGCACATCATCCTGCTCACGGATGGCGTCTCCACTCCGGGCACTCAGGAAGATTTCCCCAACCTCGAGAAAAACGCGCTGGCCAAGCACGTCATCATCTCCACCATCGGAGTGGGCGACTATATCAACCGAGACTTGCTGGACGAACTCGCGCACAAAACGAAAGGGAAGTCCCATTTCGTGGAGAATGCGGAAGCGATTCCGCAGATCATCAACGCGGAAGTCAAATCGGACGAAGACCTGGCGATTCAGGAGCGCTCGGTCCGCGCGGCCCGTGTGCGCCCCGTGGAATTTATCGACGGCATCGACTTCACAAAGGCCCCGCGTCTGAGAGGATTCGTTCAGGCGGAGGCGAAAGAGGGCTCGGAGACGATTCTGCGCGTCGATGAAAAGAAACCGCTTCTGGTACGCTGGCACTATGGTCTGGGCCGAGTGACGGCATTTATGTCCGATGCCAAGAACCGCTGGGCAGCGCCGTGGGTGAAGTGGGACGCGTTCGGCACTTTCTGGCCGCAAATGGTTCGCGATGTTTCTCATCGTGACCGCACAGTGCGGGCCGGTGTCCGGCCGGGAGCTCATGAAGGCGAAGCCATTGTGTACTACGACGTGCTGGCCAACGCGGGCGACACCTCGGCAGAAACTCTCGACAGTGCGCCGGCTCCGAATGTCATGATTGAGGTCGCGGGACAAGCGCCCCGCACGATTCCGCTCGAGGAGACTGCGCCAGGCCATTATGAAGCGCGCATCCCCGGCGACCAGGGCGGCCTCTATAAGATAGTTTCGGGCAGTTCGGAGTTGATCCTACCTGAGGCTGGCTTCTTTCGCGAATCTCGAGAGACCAAGCCGCTGGCGGTCAACACAGCGCTGCTCGGCGAAATTAGCCGGGTTACAGGCGGCCGCATGCGTCCATCGATCGACCAGTTGCTGAGCGACAAAGGCAGCATGGTCAAGGAACGCAAGCAGCTCTGGCCGTACTTGCTTGTTCTCGCTCTCCTGCTGAACTTCCTGGAAGTGGCGTTGCGCAAAGGATTCTTCGAGGCGCTAAGATCCTGGTGGGGCAGCAAATCGTTGCCTGGATGGGGTCGTCAGCCGGCCTGAAAGTAGAACAAAGTTCAGCCTGTTTGCTTTTGAATTTTGTGAGTCCAGCCAAAATTCACAACCTGCCAAGAGTCAAGCTAGTCAAAAGCAAACAGGCTGAAGCCTGTTCTACCAGGAAAACTCTCCGCTAACGTGGCGTCCAAAGCGGATGATTGGTGAACAGTCCGTCAACGAAGCCGATCCGGTAGCACAGGAATAATCCAAAGCAAAGGCTCAGCAGCCCGGAGGCCATCGCTAAACCGCGATTTATTTTTACGAAATTCTGCAATGTGTAGGCAAAGGGAAGCGCAATCGCCGCTGTTATCAACATCATCCCCGCAACGGTTCCAATTCCAAAAATCAGCAAATACGCAATCGCCCAGGCCGGCCGTTGAATCGTTGTAAGCACCAGAAGGGCGACCGCCGCGGACCCAGCGAGGCCGTGCACGACTCCCACGGCCAGCGGGCGGGCGATGTGAAACAGGCTCAGCTTCTTCCACCATTGCGGCACCCAGCCAATCATGGATGCCCCATCCATGAAAATCGGCTCTCCGTCTTCGTCATGGGCATGAGCCATCCAGCGCCCCATCACAAAATGAGAATGCGCGCCGGGGCCAAGCCGCCGAATCGTTATCCATTCGATAGCGCGCCGCATGATCCCCGTCAGGTTCAACACACCGAGCAGAATCAACATGAACGCCACGCACAGTTCCATGCTCAGGCCGAGCCTTACCGGGATCGTTAACTTAAAAATGATAATCGCGGAGCCAACTAAGATAATCGTAAATGTATGGCCCACTCCCCAAAGAGCGCCGATCGCAGCGGCGTGCAACATCGTGCGCTCGCGGCTGACGATTGTCGTGACGGCGACGACATGATCGGGATCGGTGGCATGCCGCATCCCAAGAAAGAATCCCAACACAACAATGGCGAGTAATGTGGCCATATGCCGTCCGTCTTTGATCATACTTCCAGCATGTCGGTAGTCTCTACCAAAATTGTTGCGTTTCCGTAGGACCGGCTTCAGCCTGTCTGGTGTTGAATTCTGTAAACGCAGTGAAAAAATCAACCCCAGGCAGGCTGAAGCCTGTCCTACTGGTGGTTCAATACTTCCGGTGATCGAAGGTGGGCATTTGAAGCACCAGCCCGCGGGCCGCATCCCAAAGTGCTTTGTTCGTGCGCGTCATGTCCGGAGCCGATCGCGCCAGATACCGAACCACGCAGCCGCCCCGGGAAAGCAAACTTGCGCCGCCCTGAACTTGCGGTGCGGTTCCCAATTCCGCATTCAAGGCGGCAGCGACCGATTTCCAGTCCTCGAATCCCTCCGCGAATAATCCCATACAAGCCATGTAATCGAATTTTTCCATGAATCCCATTCGATCTGGTCGGAGAAACGCGGGAGAAATCTTCGTCCGATTCAGGAACGCCAGTTTGCAGCACATGCGAACTTCGGTGCGAGAATCCATCTCGGTGAAACTCCATCGCTCGCCGTGAGCCACTCGGCCCGATGCGAGTGAGTCGAGGACGATCGCTCGACTTCCGCGAGCCATTTCGAGGCGCAGCGATTGACGCAGCGCGGAACCGGCATGCGGAATGACGTGGTCCGGCAGATATTCCAGAGTGGCGTTTTCTCCCAGCTTGATGACAGTTTCCAAAGCTGCCGGCTGCTGCTGTGTTCGATAGATCCGGGTCGCTGATGGAGTCGTTAAACAGACGTGCGTATCTGGTTGCTGAATGATCTCGGTGACAAGGCGATCGCCGCCCAGCACGCCCCCGGTCGGATTCAGAAGCATCAGGTAGGAGGTTCCGTCTTCCAATTCAAGCGGCGTCAGCGCTTGCAGAGGCAGGGTAAATCGCGATTTGGCGAGTTCCGTCCGCGCGCCGCGCCGCTGAAACTCGAGCCGCAAATAGCCGTCGCGCCCTACTCGTTCAGGATTCGGTTTCGAGTTCAAAGAGCAGGGAGTGTCGGATCCATTCGACAAGCGTGTCCACGCCTGAACCGGTCTTGAGATTTGTGAAGACGTAAGGCCCCTCTCCGCGCATGCGCTTGGCGTCGCGATCCATCACCGCGAGGTCCGCGCCGACGTATGGCGCCAGGTCGATTTTGTTAATGACCAATATTCCGGACGTCATGATTCCCGGCCCGCCCTTGCGCGGAATTTTGTCGCCCTCGGCGACGTCAATCACATAGATCGTAGCGTCGACCAGTTCCGGGCTGAACGTGGCGGCCAGATTATCCCCTCCGCTTTCGATAAACAAAATATCCAGGTCCGGAAACCGCTTCATCAGCGCGTTCGATGCTTCAAGATTCACAGAAGCATCCTCGCGAATTGCCGTGTGCGGGCATCCGCCCGTTTCCACGCCCACGATGCGGTCGGGAGACAGCACGCCGCGCCGCGTCAGGAACTCCGCGTCTTCGCGCGTATAAATATCGTTCGTGATGACGGCCAATCGATAATTCGATTTCAGGCGCGTGCAGAGCGCTTCGACCAGCGCCGTTTTTCCCGATCCCACCGGTCCACCAATTCCAATCTTGAGCGGCTTGGAAATCATGATCGGAACAACCTCGCTTCCAGCGTGGCGTGACGCATGCTCGCAATTTCGAGCGCTGGCGCGAAAGACCACATATCTTCTTGCGCCTTGCCTTGCGTTTCCTCCGCGAGTCTCGCGATGAGCGGCCTTATGTTCCAAAGAATTTGTTGCCCGGCGAGCTGGCCGAGCGGTAATAGGCGCAGCGCCGCCCCGACCAAGGCCGAGCTGGTCGAATACAAATATGCGCTTGTCATTTCCGCGGAGGGCCACTTCATGACGGCGCCAATCATTCCAAATACCACCGGATGGTGCCCGGGAGTTATGTCCTCGGCAACGGCCTGCCCGAACTCGGTCAACAAAGGGTGACAAGGAAGATGATTCGCGACACGAAGCGTTTGCCTTCCCATTTGGCGGCTGGCATCTCGCAACTCGCTAGCTGTTTTCATCGCGTCGAGCATTTCATCGAGAGCGATGTAGGACGCGAGGTCTCCCTCTTTTCCCGCGCGCCGGGCGCACAGCATCGCGACCGCATCGGTGGGTGCCACGGAACCTTCCAGATAGGCACGGAGAAAGGTTTCCACCCCGGCCGCATCCACGACATTCTGAACGGCACATGAGTTGCCGGACGCGCTGCTCGATTGAGTGTAGGTTTCAAGTCCGAACGAATGGGCGTAAGCCCCCGCCGGGAACAGTCCGTCCGCGAATTGAAGCAAGCTCAGAAAGCTATCCATGCTGGTGCTGTTGTGTGCTGCCGATGGGGTCGAATATCATTTGCCTGCGCTCCCACGACGCATTGAGCCGGTCCATCAAGCGGACCATTGCTTTGTCGTCCGGCACCACGATTTTGCCCTGCTGTATCGCAAGTGGAAAATGACGATTGCCTACCTCGAAGGCGATCTTCACGGCGTGTTCGTATTCGCCTGGCGTGATTTCGAGCACCGATTCAGTCGCCGCTTCGATTTTCAAGTACCAGTCGGGTCCAATCCACAGAACGGAATCGGGCGCGAGCGTAGTGCCTGTCGGAAGAGCGATGCCGATTTTTCGTCCCTTCGCCGTTGTGAAACGCCCCCGCACCCAACGGCGCTGTTCCCAGCCGAGGACCAGTTTGTCTTCTTCTTTCGTCCGTAAATCTTCAGGGCGAAACGAAGAAATCAAGCGATCGATAATGAGAGTGTTGCCAAACATCTAAAATAGAAAATAGCGCTGGGCCATGGCCAAGACTTGCGCTGGTTCGCAGGTGAGGAGCACGCCATCGGCGCGCACTTCGTACGTGTCTGGATCGACTTCCATGCGAGGCAGCGCATCGTTGTTGATCATGTCTCGCTTGGTCAGGCCGCGGCATTTTTTCACGGCAACCGCTGTTTTCTTTAGCCCAAGTTTTCCGGGGATTCCTGCCTCGGTGGCGGCTTTCGATAAAAAAGTAAGCGATGTGGAGTAGCGCGCGCCGCCGTAGCTTCCAAACATGGGCCTGTAAATCACCGGCTGCGGCGTGGGAATCGAAGCGTTCGCGTCGCCCATCACCGACCATGCGATCATGCCGCCCTTTACGATCATCTCCGGCTTGACGCCAAAAAACGCCGGCTTCCACAGCACAAGGTCCGCGAGCTTTCCCGTCTCCACCGAGCCGATTTCGTGCGCGACGCCGTGCGCGATCGCCGGATTGACCGTGAACTTTGCAACGTATCGCCGCACGCGCAAATTATCGCTTCCGGATTTTTCTCCGGGAAGCGGTCCACGCTGGCGTTTCATTTTGTCCGCAGTCTGCCATGTGCGCGTGACCACCTCGCCGATGCGCCCCATCGCTTGCGAATCCGATGACATCATGCTGATCGCGCCGATGTCGTGGAGCACATCCTCAGCGGCAATCGTCTCCGCGCGAATGCGCGACTCGGCGAACGCGACATCTTCGGGAATCGAAGGGCTCAGGTGATGGCAGACCATGAGCATGTCCAAATGTTCGTTGAGCGTATTCACCGTAAAAGGCATCGTGGGATTGGTGGACGAAGGCAGGCAGTTTGGCTCCCCGCAAACTTTAATGATGTCGGGCGCGTGGCCGCCCCCGGCGCCTTCGGTATGGTACGTGTGGATAGTGCGCCCCTTGAAAGCGCGAATCGAGTCCTGCACAAAGCCAGCTTCGTTGATTGTGTCGGTGTGAATGGCCACTTGCACGTCGTATTGTTCCGCGACAGAAAGCGCGCAATCGATGGCCGCCGGAGTCGTGCCCCAATCTTCGTGTAACTTCAAGCCGATTGCGCCTGCCTCGATTTGTTCACGCAGCGGTGCCGGAAACGATGAATTGCCCTTGCCCAAAAATCCCAGATTGATGGGGAATCCGTCGGCGGATTCAAGCATGCGGTACATGTTCCATATACCCGGCGTGCATGTTGTCGCGTCGGTCCCCGTTGCCGGACCCGTCCCTCCGCCAATCAGTGTGGTCAGCCCGCCGGAAAGCGCCGTCTCCACCAGTTGCGGACATATAAAATGAACGTGCGCATCGATTCCACCAGCGGTGACAATCTTTCCTTCACCGGCAAGAACTTCCGTGCCCGCGCCAATCACCATTCCGGGCGTCACGCCGGTCATCGTGTCCGGATTGCCCGCTTTGCCGATGCCGGCGATTCGGCCGTTTCGGATGCCGATGTCCGCTTTGTAGATGCCGCCGTGGTCCACGATCACCGCATTTGTGATCACGAGATCGAGAACGCCGTCGGCGTCAGTGGCCGAGGCGGACTGTCCCATGCCGTCGCGAATCACCTTGCCGCCGCCGAACTTTGCTTCCTCGCCCGGAGTCGTCAGGTCCTTTTCGATTTCGATGAACAGTTCGGTGTCGGCCAGGCGGACACGGTCGCCGACGGTCGGTCCGTAAAGGTCGGCATATTGCCGGCGTGGAATTTTCAGACTCATGTGCCTTTGTCCCGTCGTTGTAGGGCAACAGCATCACGGTGAGCGCTCACCGTGATGCTGTTGCCCTACGGTATACGACATTTCCCAGACGCATCTTCGTCGTGCAACTTCTCACTGCCAGCAACAGACTCTGCCTAAAAACCCTGATCGGCGGCCCTCTTCAGCGCGCCCTGCTTCGTGGATTCGTTTGCAGGACCGTTTGTCAACCCATTGAGGCCATGAACAATTTTCGAGCCGCCAATTTCAACTAACGAAATGATTTTCGAGTCGCCCGGCTCGAATCGCACGGCGGTTCCGGCTGGAATCTTTAGCCTCATGCCGTAGGCCGCAGCCCGGTCGAATCGTAGCGCGCGATTTACCTCAAAAAAATGGAAGTGAGAACCGACCTGAATGGGCCGGTCGCCCGTGTTTGCAACTTCCAATTCAATTTCGCGGCGCCCGTCGTTCGCGATCACCACGCCTTCCGCCAAAATGTACTCGCCTGGGATCACCTTTCACCTTCCACTTTCCGAAACGGAACTAACGAATTGGGTGGTGGACCGTTACCAGCTTCGTACCATCAGGAAAAGTTCCTTCCACCTGAACTTCGTCAATCATCTCTGGCACGCCTTCCATCACATCGTCCCGCGTCAGAATGGTCGCACCGTATTCCATCAGGTCGGACACCGACCGGCCATCACGAATACCTTCCAAAAGTTCCGCCGTGATCAACGCCAGAGCCTCGGGATAGTTCAGCTTCAACCCGCGCGCCCGCCGCCTGCGCGAAAGTTCCGCCGCCGTGGCTATCATCAACTTATCGATTTCGCGTGGCGTGAGGTGCATTTCGTTTTCTAATTCGCCTTCGGGCCGGAGCCAGATTGTCAGGGATCTCGCAGCGACTGCCGCACCCCGCAATTCGGGTCCCTGCGAATAATATCGAAGCGCATGAAGATTCACCATGCAAAATCTAAATGCTACGTATCGGGTCGAAAGCGACAGTTCTTCGCTTGGCCATTGCGGATGAGCAACGAGCCACAATCGCGGTCCCACGGCCTTGGATAGCGCGGCTGGCGTGCGAAACTGTAGCTGAGACTTTGCAAACCGTGGTGGCCAAGTATAAATTAGCGTTCGGTTGGGAGGTCGGGAACCGGAATTCCGATAAAAGAGGATTATACTTCGTGGCACGGATTGACCCATGCATATTTCAGCGCCTTTTATTCGCCGGCCTGTTGCGACGTCGCTGCTAACTGCTGCGATTCTGCTTGCGGGCGGCGTCGCCTATCGTTTCCTTCCGGTGGCACCTCTCCCGCAGATTGATTTTCCCACGATTGCTGTCCATGGGAGCTTGCCGGGAGCAAGCCCGGAAACCCTGGCGTCCGCAGTGGCAACTCCTCTTGAACGGCAATTCGGACGTATCGCTGGGGTAACCGAAATGACATCGAGCAGCCAGCTGGGCTCGACGAACATTACCCTGCAATTTGACCTGAATCGTAACATCGACGCGGCTGCGCGTGATGTCCAAGCGGCCATCAACGCCGCCGCCGGACAGTTGCCTTCAGATTTGCCAAGCCTCCCCACATTTAAGAAGGCCGATCCGGGCGATACCCCTGTCCTTGTCCTGGCTTTGACCTCGGATACAGTTCCGGTTGGGCCCATTTACGATGTTGCGGATTCGATCGTAGCGCAGAAGATTTCCCAGGTGGCTGGCGTGGGCCAGATAAACATCGGCGGTTCTTCCCAGCCAGCCATTCGTATTGACCTGAATCCGATGGCCCTCGCTCGTTATGGAATCGGATTGGAGGACGTCCGTAAGACCTTACAGTCGGCGAATGCAAATTCTCCCAAAGGATCGCTCTCAGACCGGGATAATCGCTGGATCATTTGGGATTCGGACCAATTACTCGACGCCAGACTTTACCGGCCTCTGATCGTAGCGTATAGGAATGGCGCCCCTGTTCGGCTGAGCGATGTGGGCGAGGCCAGCGATGGGTTATTGGATGTCAGGAACTCAGGATACGTCAACTACGGTAAGCCCGCGGTTTTCATGGGCGTCATTCGCCAGCCCGGCGCCAATATCATCGACACGGTGAAGCGTGTTTACGCCCTTCTGCCGGAACTGCGGGCATCGATTCCCCCAACTATCGCACTGGAAATTGTCGGAGACAGGACGACCACGATCCGCGCTTCCGTCAAGGAGATTCAATTCACGCTGGTTCTAACGGTCGTGCTTGTGGTGATGGTGATTTTTTTGTTTCTGCGAAGTATTTGGGCGACCGTCATTCCAAGTATCGCCGTGCCCCTGTCCATCATCGGCACGTTTGGCGTGATGTACCTGCTCGGCTACAGCATCGATAATCTTTCACTTCTTGCTCTTGCGATTTCGACCGGTTTCGTTGTGGATGACGCTATCGTCGTCATTGAGAATATCGCAAGGTATCTTGAGGCCGGCATGTCGCCGATCGAAGCGGCATTGGAAGGCTCGCGAGAAATCGGCTTTACCGTACTCTCGATGAGCGTTTCGCTAGTGGCCGTGTTCATACCCATCATAATGATGGGAGGACTCATCGGCCGTTTGTTTCGGGAATTTGCCGTTACATTGAGCACCGCAATTGCTGTTTCCTTGTGTGTTTCCCTGACAACGACTCCTATGATGTGTGCGCGATTTCTGAAGCCGGTAACGGCGCAGCAACACGGCAAGCTTTTTCGTGCGAGTGAACGCGCCTTCCAGTGGACACTCGATCTATATGCGTACGGACTGCGGTGGGTCCTGGGTCACCAGCCGTTCATGCTTATTTTAACGGGCGCTACATTCTGCCTCAGCGTCTATTTATACGTTGTGATCCCAAAAGGCTTCGTTCCCCAGCAGGACACCGGGCGCTTAACGGGAACCGTCGTGGGCGCACAGGACATGTCATTCCTTTCGATGCAGGAGAAGATGACCCAGTATTTGCGAATACTTTCTGCCGACCCGGCCACGCTATCTGCTTTGATCTTCACTGGCGGTGGGGCGGAGAATACCGCGAATGTCAGGATCGAGTTGGTTCCTCTGGAAGAGCGCAAACTCAACACGGATCAAGTTATCGCGCGTCTCCGACCGAAGCTTGCGGTCGTCCCAGGTGCCACGTTGTTCTTGCAGGCCGTCCAGGATGTCAGGATTGGGGCGCGGACGGCCAGTTCTCAGTATCAATACACTCTCCAGGGTGAAAATGTGGCCGAGTTGGAGGAGTGGGCTCCAAAAGCCATGGCTGTTATGCGACGGGTGCCGGGATTGCGCGATATTTCAACCGACCAACAGGATCGTGGATTGGAAGCTACCCTGACGGTGGACCGTAGTACTGCGTCGAGGTTGGGAATTCGACAGCAGTTGATCGATGACACCCTGTACGACGCATTTGGCCAACGCCAGGTATCGACGCTCTACACGCAACTGAACCAATATCACGTCGTGATGGAAATCGATCCCCGATTCCAGCAAAGCACGGATGCAATCCAGCAGATCTATGTGCGAGCGGCGAACGGAGCCCAAGTGCCAATGGGTGCATTCACGCATTTCGAGCGCAAGACTTCAGCGTTGCAAGTCAATCATCAGGGCCAGTTCCCAGCGGTTACGATCTCATTTAATTTGGCTCAGGGTTATTCCCTGGGCGAAGCAGTGACCGAAATTGAAGCAGGTATGCAGCAAATTCGATTACCTTCCAGCATCCATTCTAATTTTCAAGGCACAGCACAGGCGTTCCAAGCATCCTTGGCAACTGAGCCCTGGCTAATCCTGTCGGCAGTGGTGACGGTGTACCTGGTGTTGGGAATGTTGTATGAGAGTTATATTCATCCGCTAACGATTCTCTCAACGCTGCCTTCCGCCGGTGTGGGAGCGCTACTGGCGTTGCTGTTGTTTCATACGGAGCTAAGCGTGATCGCGCTGGTCGGGATCATATTGCTGATTGGCATTGTAAAGAAAAACGCAATCATGATGATCGATTTTGCCGTGGAAGCGGAGCGCAAGGAAGGAAAGACCCCGCAGGAAGCGATCTATCAGGCTTGCTTATTGCGATTCCGGCCCATCATGATGACATCGATGTGCGCGCTGCTGGGTGGTTTGCCTTTGGCGCTGGGAAATGGGACTGGATACGAATTGAGGCGTCCTCTCGGAATCAGCATCATAGGAGGCTTGATCGTGAGCCAAATGCTGACTCTCTATACCACTCCCGTTGTGTACCTGTATATGGACCGGTTGCAATTGAGATTCGCGCGTCGCAAGCACAGGATCGCAGCCGACTTACCGTCGCCAATTCCGCCCGCTGGACAGCTCCCGAGCCCCTAGAAGCAGCAGTCATGGACTCGGTGCCATGATGATCCTTGCGCACAGGAATACGAGCTTCGATTTTGGTGGAACAGGCTTTAGCCTGTTTTCTTTTGACTTCCGCCAGATCGGCGAAAATCAAAGCCAAACAGGCTGAAAGAAGCTGCAACGAATGGTGGGCCTGGGTGGAC